>CALWRM010000070.1 GCA_944383925.1 uncultured Clostridia bacterium | reverse complement strand
TAAGCGGCTCTCACAAGAGGAACGAAGCCTTTTGAAGAAGCTGTTCAAGAAATCCCCGCTGATAAAACAGTCTGGTATGAAATTCCGGCGCAGGCCGTGGAAATGAAAACTGCCGTTGTGGGAATTGATGTTCCTGCAACGGCAGCTTTGGCTTTCCTTATTCAGTTGTAAAACGGAACTTCAATATCGCCGCAAGTAGCGTCTGCGTGATATAGTCCTCTGCGTCTTTGTCTACTTGTCCATCCACAAGGGCAGAAAAACGTATGTACCGCCCATAATGCTGTAAAACAGCGTTGACCGCTTCCGGTTCGCCGGTGGTAGCCTGTACGATGGTTTCATAGGGGAGAAGTCTGCTATTCCTCATGCGTCATTCCCTCCATTTCTTCGTGAAGCTGCCGGACAGCCTTGCGGATATGGTAGCCCGCTGCGCTGCGGCTCCGCCCGTACCGCCTGCCGATCTCCCTCTGTGGGATACGCCGGAAATAGGAAAGATAAACCATTTCCTGCTTCCAAACCGGCAGCCGGGAAAGGGCTTCCACAAGCAAACCGTTGTTCAGTATGACCGTATCGCCGCAAAGCTGGATGATATATTCTTCGCCCGGCTTCGGCGCTCGGAAATCTTTTCCTGCTGTACCTAAAGGGTAGTGCTTTTCATCTGTGAGGTATTCAAGGGACATTTCTCTTTTGTACTTCCTGCTTCTTGTCCTCGCCGCAGTAATTGCTGCGTTGCGTATGACAACTTTACAAAAGGCTTGGAATGTGTATTCGATATGCTCTTTGTATTCTTCTGTGCAGGTCATAGAAATTCCCCCTTTCCTCCTCGCAAGGGTCTATTGTAAGGTTAATAAGTCACATTTATGATGATAGGGCAAGCACAATAAAAGCAAAGCGAAATATTACTTTAATCCCTATTATTCATCGGCAGAAATAGCATTATTGATTTCGTTCTCAATGCTTTCCCTAATATCATCAACAGCTTCCTCAACTTGTTCCCTATTCATCTCGTTTCCGTTTTCATCATAATTATGTGAATAAACACACCCGGACATAAGTAAAGCGCATACCATCAATGTCATAAGAAATAAAGTTATGCTTGCCTTCTTATACTTCATACCAAACTCCTTTTAGAATACAAATTTTGCCAGCACCCATAACGCTGTGATGAATAATACGGTAATAATAGCCGTAGCACCTACAATCGCAATAATACCTATTGCCCTCCGGTACTCTTTACTAAGATTTTTCTTCTCCGGCATTGGCGTAATGGTCTTATGCTCAGTGCCTAACAGGATATAATCTGAACTCACATTATAAATTTCTGTCATTTTGATTACATTATCAATTTCGGGTTTTCCTTGACCGCTTTCCCATTTTGAAATGGCCTGTCTGGAAAGCCCCAGCATTTCAGCTACTTGCTCCTGTGAATAACCTGCTTTTTTTCGCAGTTCTTGGAGCCGCTCTGCTATTTCCACTCTTATCACCTCCATGTTCAGAATATCACAATAGGTCAGTTGCGTACTACCAACAGCCCTTTAAACTGTGTCAACTTTGCGTTGCTGTTCCGAAAATCAGCGTTGCATTGAGGATTTGAATTGACTAATTTAAGCAAAAGGCAACTTAACTTATTCTTTATCAGTGTTATTCGTGTCCTGTTCTAATTCAATCACATCCAAAATACCACAATTCAGGGCTTCGCAGATACGAACCAGAGTTTCCATGCTGATGTTTTTGCCTTTACCCATGTTGGCAATCATATTTGTGGTAAGACCAGCGGCAATCCGCAAGTCCTCTTTCCTCATATTGCGCTCAACCAGCGTATGCCAGAGAGGTTTATAGCTTATGTGCATTTATCCTCCTGCCTTTCTCCCGGTTACGGGGTTCCTGCTCCTATTATATCAAAGTTCTTGCTATTCCACAAACATTTCTTGACACAACCGCCGGTTCCGTCTGGATTGTGCTTTTCCTTTCTTCTCTTGATTACATCTTCTTAGCCATGAGCTGGTTGAAGGTAAAGGGAACGCTGCTGGCGATCAGCGCCCAGAAGAGGTAATCCTCGCAAAAGCCGATGGACTGGTCGCTGGCGCCCAGCAGCCGGAACACCGGTTCCTGAAGGAAGCCGATGGCGGCGGCATAGACCACGACCAGGGCCAGGGCCGTATACAGGCTAAAGACCGCCGCCTGCTTGGCCCGCTCGCGATTTCCCTTGCCAAGGGCCGCGGCGATGGTGGCGTTGCCGCCAGTGGCGAAGATGGTGGTCACGCAGGTCATCATCATGATGACGGGAAAGGTGATGGTCATGGCCGATACCTGGTAGGTATCCCCCGTTTGGCCCACAAAAAAGGCGTCCGCCAGATTCAGCAGCAGAAACGCCAGTTGACTGAGCACCGTCGGCACGACGAACCTGGCAAGGGCCCTTGGCATGGGCAGCTCGGCAAAGGCCATTTCCCTCTCCTCCGGGGTTGCGGCCGGCTTTGGCTTTTTCATATCTGGCACCTTCCTTGACTCGGCGATACGCCCTTTACTATAATAAAGTTAGCAATGCGTAGCAAGTACGCAGTTCTGCCTAACATAGTAAGCCGGCGATAACCAAGGAGGTCCCATGACGGAACGAGAAATGGTGCGCGCCATCCTGGAGCATACGGAGTATCTGCGGCGCAACCGCCTCCCCTACGAGGGCTTTGAGATCATGCAGACCAAGTGGTGCGCCCGCATCCTATTGGAGCTGTGCCAGCGCACGCCCCAGCGCTTTGGGGAGCTGAAGCGAGCCATGCCCGAGATCTCCAACGTGGTGCTCTCCTCGGCCCTGAAGACCCTGGTGGAGCGGGGCATGGTGGTGCGCACCCAGTTCAACGAAATCCCGCCCCATGTGGAGTATGACCTGACGGAGAAGGGACGGGGCATGCTCACCGTCATCTACGAAATAATCCGCTGGGAGGAGCGATACGCAAGCCCTCCCCAGCCCTGAGCCGCGCCATCCTGGCAAAAAAGGAGGTCTTCCCATGTTGCTTGCCATTCACCTGGCCATCCTCGCCCTGTTCCTTGGGCTGGGCCTTGTGTTCCGCCGGGGAAAGGGCGCCTTCCTCATTTCCGGCTACAACACCGCCACCAAGGCCCAGCGGGAGCGCATCGACGAGAAGAAGCTTTGCCGCTACACCAGCCAGCTCATGTTCTCCTTGACGCCCTGCTGGGCCGTGATCGCCGCAGGCACCATGCTGGAGCTCTCCTGGCTGTCCGCAACCGGCTTTTGCCTCTTTCTGGCCGTCAGCGCGTTCTATCTGGTGTACATGAACACGGGCGGCCGCATCCTTAAATGAACAAAAAAAGGCCGCCCGGCCTAGGGGCGGCTAGTGGGAAGAGAAGGGGAAGTCGCAAGGCTCACCTCCCTTGGCAAGCCTTGCGACAGCGCTCGCGCCGTTCACAGCGCGCGCAGTGATGGGAGAGAATGTCGCGCAGCGCCGAAGCGCTGGCCGAATGGGAACGCTCCACCAGGGCGCCCGCGCGCCTGGCTTCGCACAGGGCGGTCTCCACCATGTTGTGGGACACGGCGCAGGTGAAGAGCACCACCAGATCCGGCGTGCCGATCTTGCCCTTGAGCCCATCCCTCTCGTCGATGAATACCTTCGCCTTGCAGCCAAAGCGCCGGCACAGCTCCTGATACACGCGGATCATGCACTCGTTTCCGCCGATGATGGCAACGCTCATGCGCCCTTTGCCCTCCTTTGAGAAAGGCTCCAAAAAGCCCTTTTGCCGCAAGGTTAGTGATGACTAACCTTGCGGGTAGAATACCAGCTTTCCCCTTTTTTGTCAAGCCCTGGAGCAAAAAAAGCGCCCGGAACTCCTTCCGAGCGCTGTCCCTGCTCCCTATGGCCGGCATTCGAGCCTAGCGACCAGGCTTTCGTCCGGGTCCACGAACAGGGTGGTTTGGTTGGTATAGATCACATAGCCCGGCCTGGCGCCGGAGGGCTTCTTCACATAGCGCCGGAGGGTATAGTCCACGGGCACGTTCTGGCCGTGTTTGCCGCGGCTAAACCAGGCGGCCAGCTTGGCGGCCTCCAGCAGGCTTGCCTGGTCGGGCCGCGCGCTGCGCAGGATCACGTGGGAACCGGGCATATCCTTGGCGTGGAGCCAGGTTTCCTCCGGCGCGGCGGAAAAGGTAAGCCGGTCGTTTTGCACGTTGTTCTTCCCCACCAGGATGGTCAAGCCCGCGGAGGAGCGGAAGGCCATGGGCTTGGAAGGGGCCTCCTTCTGCTTCTTTCTGCCGCTGCTCTGGCGCAGGTAGCCCTCCCTTTCCATCTCCTGGCGGATCTCGGCCAGCTCCTCCATGGTCACGCACTTATCCAGGTTGTCCAACTGCCCTTCGAAGTAGGCGATTTCCTCCTCGTTCTTTTGCAGCTGTTCCTTCGTCAGCTCGGCGGCGGCCTTCAGCTTGTTGTAGCGCTTGTAATAGCGCTGGGCGTTTTCCGCCGGAGAAAGGGCGGGGTCCAGCTCGATGCGCAGCAGGGGCATGCCTTCCTCGTAGTAGTCGGGCACGTCCACAAAGGCCTTGCCCCGCTCCATGGCGTGCATCTGGGCGGTGATCAGGTCGCCCTTTTTGCGCAGCTGGTCCCTGTCCTTTGCGTCCTGCAGGGTTTGCAGCTGGATGGCGCGCTTTTTTTCCGCCCGTTCCAGGGCGTTTTGGAGGAACCTGCGGAGGGCGTGGGACTTTTCACGGATGCGGTCCCTGCGGTCGCGCTGTAGGTAGAACTCCTCGATGGCCTCGCTCAGGCTGTCCCGCGCCCTTTGCCTCTCCCCGCTGCGGGACAGGTAGGGAAAGGGAAAGACGTCGATGGGGTTCTCCTGCTCGTCCACCAGCAGGGTGGGCGCCGTGTGGCGCTGGGCAAAGAAGGCGTGCAGCCGCTCCGCGGCGCCGGTGAGCAGGCCGATGCTCAGCTCCGCCTGTTCCTGGCCGCAGATGCGGAAGCTCAGCTCCCGGCTCAGTTGGGTGGACACGCCGGAGACGGTTTGCAGGATGGCCTTGTCGATCCTCTGCCCCACCAGCGGCGAGAGAGCGTCGATGTAGTCCTGTTCCTGGGCGGTGTAGGGGTTTAGCTTATCCTGGGCCGGCGGGGCCTCATAGGGCAGGCCGGGCAGCAGCTCGCGCACGCGGCTGATGTCCTGGGTGACGTGCCGCGCGCAATCCACGATGCGGCCGTTTTCCTCCAGCAGCACCAGGTTGGAATGCCTGCCCATCACCTCCAGCACCAAGGTGCGGCGGCAAAGGTCGCCAAGCTCGTCCATGGCCTCGAAGCACACATGCAGCACGCGGTCCGCGCCCTGCTGCTCCACGCGCAAAAAGCGCGCACCGCCCAGGTGCTTGCGCAGCAGCATGCAGAACATGGGCGGCGTGTCCGGGCTGGTGACCTGGGCGCGCGTCAGATGCGCCCGGGCATGGTTGGGGTTGGCGGAAAGAAGCAGCTTGTGGTTCTTTCCGCCGGCCCGTATGGTCAAGACGATTTCATCCTTTTCGGGTTGCTGGATTCTGTCCACCCTGCCGGCGGACAGCGCGGCCGTCAACTCCTCGGCCACGGCGCCCAGCGTGATCCCATCCATGGGCATGTGGGTTCTCCTCCCTTTCGCGGGGGTTGGGAAAGGCCGTCCTTAGGCCTTGGCGGGCTGGGGATCGGAGGCCGGCTCCTCTCTGGTAAGCCGGCGCACCCAATGGTAGCTATTCACCTGCCAGACGGCCACGAAGCACTTGAGGATCTGGTCGCACTTGAGGAAGATGAACACCACCAGCGGCGAAAGCTCCCACACAAAGGCGCCCAGGGCGCTGAGGGGCAGCACGAGGCCCCACATGAAGATCAGGTCGTTGTAGAGCACGAACTTCGTGTTGCCTCCTGCGCGCACGATGCCCGTCAGGCAGGCCACCTGGTAGCTGGTGCCCATGATGGTCACGCTCAGCACGCTGATGAACTGATCGGCCAGCTGCCTGGTATCCGCCGCCACGGTGTAGAAGCTGAGGATCAGATCCTTGCAGGCAAAGAGCAGCACGCCGGCGATGACGCCGATGGTGAGGAAGAGCAGCTGCATGGTGCGCACGTATTCCTTGAGCTTGCCCATATCTCCCCTGCCGACGGCCATGCCGGTGATCACGCCCGAGGCGCTGGAGCCGCCGTAGGAGAGCACGGAAACCACGGAGAAGATGGCCGAGGCGATGGAGTTGGCCGCGATGGCGGCCGCGCCCATGCGGCCGAGGATGGCCGTCTGCACGCCCATGGCGATGCCCCAGGTGGCGCCGGAAAGGATCACGGGGCTGCCCACGCGCAGAAAGTCGCGGAAGAGCACCTTATCAAAGTGGAAGAAGTCCTGGATGCGCATGCGCAGCTTCTTCTCCGCGCAGAGTACATACACCGCCATGATGCCAAGCTCCACGATGCGGGCCACCAGCGTGGCGATGGCCGCGCCCTGGGTGCCCAGGCGGGGAAAGCCCAGGCGGCCGAAGATCAGGCAATAGTTGAGGGCCACGTTGACCAGCAGCGTGGATAGGGAGATGATCGTGCCGATCTTGACATTTTGGATGGAGCGCATGGCCGCCAGCAGCACCGTGGTCAGGCAGAAGATCACGTAGCTATAGCTCATCACGGACAGATAGACCATGCCTTCCTGGATCACGGCCTCCTCGTTGGTCAACAGCAACAGCACCTGCCTGGGCGCCACGATGGTCACCACCATGAACAGCAGGCCGAAGCACACGCCCACAAAGGTGGCGGCGCTGACGACCTTCTTGATGGGGCCGGTCTTTCTCTGTCCCCAGTACTGGGCGCCGAGCACGGCCAGGCCCTCGCCCACGCCGTTGACGATCATTTGTAACAGAAACTGGATCTGGTTCACGAGCGCCACGCCCGAAAGCGCGTCCTCGCTATAGGCGCCGATCATCACGTTGTCGGCCAGGTTCACGCCGTAAACGATCAGGTTTTGCAGCGCGATATAGGCCAGCATGGAAAAAAAAGTTCGATAAAACTCCCTGTCCTTAGTCAGCCAGCGCATACGGACCACCCCTTGTTTCTTTAGGTTGCCAAACAGAATTAGTATAGCAGAAGCATGCGCCGAACACAACCGCAAATCCCCCTGTTTGGCCGCGCAAAAGGGCGGGGGAAGCGCTTCCCCCGCCCATACTTGCAAGGCGTCGAAGGTTTTCTCAATCCGCGGAGCTGTGCACCTGCTTGACGCTCCCCTGCAGCTTCACGCTTTGGGGCCTGGCCAGCAGGCTGACCACGGGCGTCACCACAGCCGAGGCGGCCATGGCCATCACGCCGGCAAAGGGCGTGTGGGCGGTGAAGGGGGCCTCCGGGGTGGCCAGCAGGAAGGGCAGGGCCAGGGAAACCACAAGGCCCGCCACAAAGCCGGCGATGGCGCCCGCGCGGTTGGTGCCCTTCCAGAGCACGCCCATCACGTAGGGCCCAAGGATGCAGCCGGCCACGGTGCCCCAGCTGAAGGACATCAGGCTGACGATGGGAGTATCCTTTTGGAAGGCGATGACCAGGGAGATCACCACGAAGGCCGCGCAGAGCAGCTTCATCCACAGCTTCACCCGGTTCTCCTTCATGTTCTTGAACAGCACGCCCTTGAACAGGTCGATGGCGATGGCCGAAGAGGAGACCATGACCAGGGAGGCCAGGGTGGACATGGAGGCGGAAAGGATCAGCACCACGATCAACCCCAGCACCAGCTCCGGCGTGGAGGCAAGGAGCATCTGGGGGATGATCATGTCGTAGTTTGCCAGGCCGGTGGCCGCGTCCACGGGCACCTGGTTGGAGAGCATCACCCGGCCAAAGGCGCCGGCAAAGTAGGCGCAAAAGCCGATGACCAGGGCGAAGAGCGTGGAGATGACGGTGCCGGCCTTGACGCTCTTTTCATCCTTGATGGCGTAGAACTTATGCACCATCTGGGGCAGGCCCCAGACGCCGAAGCTGGTGAGCAGCACCAGCCAAAGCAGGTCCAGGGGCGCGCCGCCAAAGAGGGTGACGTTGGCGGGGGCATAAGCTTCCAGCTGCTCCATGGCGCTGCCAAGGCCGCCCATGTTCTTGAAGAGGAAGAACATCATGGCGCAAACGCCCACGATCATGAACAGTCCCTGCACGAAGTCGGTGAGCACGGTGGCCATGTAGCCGCCAAGCAGCAGATAGCACAGGGTGACGCCGGCCATGACCAGCATACAAACCTCGAAAGGAATGCCGAAGGCGGACTCGAACAGGTAGCCGAGCCCCTGGTACACGGAGGCGGAATAGGGCGTGAGGAACACGAAGATCACCAGCGCGGCCATGATCTTCAGGGCCTTGCTGTCGTAGCGCTTTTCGAAAAACTCCGGCATGGTGGAGACCTTCAGCTCGCGGGTGAGCTTGCGGGTCTTATTGCCCAACAGCTGCCAGGCCAGCGCCGAGCCGAGCAGCGCGTTGCCGATGCCGATCCAAACCGCGGCCGTGCCGAAATTCCAACCGAGCTTGCCCGCATACCCAACAAAAATGACGGAGGAAAAATAGGTCGTGCCGTAGGCAAACGCCGACAGCCACGGACCTATGCTCCGTCCGCCCAAATGAAAATCATCCAGGTTTTTGACCTTTCTGGAAGAGATCACCGAAACCACGGCGATCGTCGCGATGTACACGACCAAAAAGACCCACTTCATGCTGAGCTACCATCCTTCCGTTCTTCAAATTGATGCGATTGTGGAAAAAGCGCCGTCCGGCCCGCTCACAACGCGAACCTCCATACTACAGTTGTTTAGTATACGGATCTTCTCCCCCGCTGTCAAGAGAAAATGCGCGCAATGCGGCAAAAAAGGCCGGACGTCCCACAGGGGGAAACGTCCGGCCGCTTGAGCGGGCCGCGCGCCCTTAGCCCTTGACGCCGCCGGCCATGATGCCGTCGACGATGTAGCGCTGCCCGAAGAGATACAACACGATCAGGGGCGCGGCCACGATGAACAGGGCCGCCGCCATGAGGGTCCAATCGTTCTGGTATTGACCAGAGAACACGAATAGGCCGCGGGTGATGTTGTAGTTGGTCTCGGAGGTCAGGTAGATGGTGGAAGAGACGATGTCGTTCCACACGCCGATCATGGTCAGCAGGCCCATGGAGGCGATGGCGGGCTTGGCCAAGGGCACCACGCAGCGGAGCATGTAGCGCAGATAGCCGCAGCCGTCGATCACGGCCGCCTCGTCCATATCCCGCGGCAGGGATTTGAGGTAGCCGGTGAAAAAGAACACCGAGGTGGCGTTGACCCCCGTCATGATCAGCATGTAGCCGAGCTTGGTGTCGTACAGCCCGAGGTTGAGCACGATTTGAAACAGCGGAATGGCCCCGGAGGGCAAAAACAGACCGCACAGGAACAGATAATACCAAAGCCCAGCAAAGGGCACGTAGCGCCTGGCGATGGGAAAGGCGATGAACAGGGACAAAAGCAGGGACGCCACGGTGCACACCGAGGTATAGAGGATGGAATTAAAGATGTAGTTGCCAAAGCTGGCCCGTCTCCAGGCCACCAGGTAGTTGGAAAAGGCCCAGCTCTTGGTCAGCCCCGCCGGATTGTTCAAATAGTCCTGCGCGCTCTTGATGGACGTGTTGAAGGCAAAGAAGAGCGGCAACAGGTAGACCGCCAGAAAGACGGCCACCAGCAGATAGCACGCCGCCCGAAAAGGCGCGCTTGCGATGCCTTGGGACCGGTCTTTCATGCGGAATCACGCTCCAATCTGGTCATGATGATTTGGGAGATGGCGGTCACCACCAGCACCGCCGCGAACAGCACCATGGACTGGGCCGCCGCATAGCCCTGGCGCAGCCCGGAGATGGAGCCGCCGCCCGCCGTTGCGCCCCGGCCACCAAAGGCCGTGGCGAAGACCATCATGCCCAGCGTGGAGGTGTTGAACTGCCCGCCGGTGATGGTCATGATCAGCTCAAAGGACTGCAACGAGCCGATGATGGCAAGCAGCGTGTTGACCGTGACCGTGGACCAAATCATGGGCAGCGTCACGCACCAAAACACCTGCCACTCGCCTGCCCCGTCGATGTAGGCGGCCTCGTAGATCTCTCCGGGGATGTTTTGCAACCCGGCCAGGAAGATGACGAGGGAATAGCCCATGTGCATCCAGATTTGCGCGGCGATCACGGCCGGGAAGGCATACTCGAAGCTGGAGAGGATGGCCGGCGGGTTTTGGATGCCAAGCACATCCCGCATGAACAGAAAGACCGGCCCGGTCGGCGTGGAAAACAGCAGCTTCCAGATGGTGGCCACCACGGTAACGCCCAGGATCTCCGGCATGAAATACACCGCGCGGTACAGGTTTCGTCCGCGTAGGAAGCGCTTGTTCAGCAGCACGGCCATCACCAGGGCGATGGCGTTTTGCACCAAGGTGACCGTCAGCGCGTAGATGGCCGTGCGGCCCAGGGCGTTTCGCAGATCCCGCGCGTTTTGCAGCACGAAAAACTCCCGATAATTGTCCCAGCCGATCCAGCTCCAGGCCGCGCCCGGGATGCCCGAAATGTCCGTAAAGGACAGCACGGCCGTGGTGATGGACGGCAGCAGGCGAAAGATCAGGTAGTGCAGGACGCCCGGCAACATGCAAAGCGCCACCGCCCACACGGAAAAAGCCTGCGCCCGTCTCGGGTTGCCCAGAGCCCTTCCGTCCCTTGAACCGACTCGCAACAAAAATCCCCCCCTTGGGCGCGTCCGCCGCGCCCCTTCCTCGTCCGCCCGGCCTCTCCTCCCTAGGGCCCTCACCTGCCCGTCAGGGACGCGGCCGCCTTTCTGGCCGTCTCAAAGTCCTCCTCCGCCCTTTGCGCCAGCTCCTCATAGGTAAAGGGACCGCCAAGGGTTTTGAGGTAGAAAAAGCTAAAGCCACCGTTGCCGCCGTATTCGCCCACGCCCTTGGGGCTATAGAGCCTGTGCTCGGCGTGCACATAGGGCTTTTGCAAGCCCGGGGCCAGGCTGTTGAGAAAGGCGTTGTCCAGCGTGATGTCCGGCTGGGTGGGCGTAAAGCCGCCAACGGCGTTCAAAAAGTCGGTGTAGACCTCCTTGGTGGAAAAGTAATCCAAGAAGGCCAAGGCTCCCTCCTTGTTCTTGGCATTGGCGGCCACGGCAAAGGCAAGATCATACTTGATGCCAAACTGGGGCGGAAGGCCGTCCTCGCGGGCGGTCTTGCCCGGAATTGGGAAGTAGCCGTATGCAAAATCCGGATTGGCCGCGTCGATGGTGGGCGCCTGCCAGGAGCCGTCGGCCAGCATGGCCACCTTGCCGCTGGCAAAGCGGCCGGGCACATCGGAATAGGCCACGCCCGTGACGCCCGGCTCCAGGAAGGAGGCAAACTGATCCATCATGGCGTAAAGCTCCAGGATTTGCGGATCCGTGTGCTTGATTTCCCCGGTAAAGAGCCCCTGCCCGATGGTCTCGCTCTCCTGCCCGTACAGGGAGGTCATGATGCCCGTGGCAAACATGTTCAGCGGCCACTGGTCCGCGGCGCCGCAGGTGATCACGGCATAGCGCCCGTCGTCCCGAATGGCCTGGCACAGCTCGATGAACGCATCCCAGGTGGTGGGCACGCTCAGGTTCAGCTCTTCAAAGATGGCCTTGTTGTAGAACAGGCCGTTATAGGCCACGGTGCTGGTGGGCATGGAGTAGTTTTTTCCGTTGTAGGCGTTGTCCTGCTTGGCGCTTTGGGTAAAGCGGGCCATGAACGCCTCCTGGCTCAGATCCAGGAGCAGGCCCTCGTCGATGTACTGCTGCCAAAGGGGCTTGTCCATGGCGGCGGCGTTCCAATCCTCCTGGGGCTTGGAAAACTGCTGAAAGGAAACAATATCCACATTGCCTGCGGAAAGCCTGGTCTGCATCACCTGGTCGTGCTCGGATTGCGGCGCGTCGGTGACCTGAAGGGTGTAGCTGGGATAGCTTTGGTGGAAGGATTCGGCCAGGGCCCTGAGAAAGTTCACGGTGGGCGCGTTGGCCCAGGTGAGAAGCTGCACGCTGCCCTCGGCCGCCTGTCCGCCGCCCTCTGGCGCCTTCGTTCCTCCCGTAACGCCGCCTTGGTCGCAGGCGCAGCCGGCCAAGGCCAGGATCAGCAGCGCCAACAGGCCGCATAGGGCTTTTTTTGCGTTGCGCATCGGTGAAGCCTCCTTATGATGGCCCGTCCCCCGCCTCCCCCGTGCGGAAGGGGAGCGCGCCGCGCTCCCCTTCCGCCTTGTGCGTGACGCCCCCTCGCTCCGGATGGGCGAACGGGCCGGGGGTTTGGGTTTTGCCAAGGGCCTTGGTTGTGGTATACTAGGGATATGGTCCCAGCTTGCCTACAGCTCGGACTTAACCTGGGAAAGGGCCTGGCGGGCTTGGTTGATCTTCTGGGCTTCCGCCTGCTCCAGCTGGTACCAACCCTTTTGCTGCATCAGTTTGAAGGTCTGGAACTGGTCCTGGGCGGTTTGGTTTAGGTTGCCGCTGAAAATCTGCCGGGCGTCCGGGGCGGCGCATTCACACAGGAAGCTGGCATACACGCCCACCAGCTGCTTTTCGGTGTTGAGCATGTCGTTGAGCATGCTCTTATCGTCCAGTTGTGCCTTTGCCTTGCCTTGGTTTTGCTGCATGGATGAATCCCTCCCCTGCTTAGTTGTGGGTGTTCAGATACTGAAACAGCGCTTCGAAGTGCTGCTTGTGGTGGTTGGCCAGGTTGCCGGCATGCTGGGCCAGGTTCTGGTCGGAAAACTCCATGGAGTAGGCCTCGTACTTCTTGCAGGCCACGGCCTCGTGCTCCATCTGGTCCTTGAGGATGGTCAATGTCTTTGCGTCCATGGGCTGTTGCTGTCTTTGCTGCATCTTCCGTTTCCCTCCGTTTATCGCTCATTCGCGTTTTCGGGCGCAGCCATGCGCCTCACGCTTCTATTTTGATTGAAAAGGGGCATGCTTATTCATGGCAGAGCAAAACTCCGCAGGCGCCCTGCAGGCGGCCCTTGGGTATTTGGCCCGGGGTAGCAAGTCCATGGCGCAGGTGCGGCAATACTTGGAAAAGAAGGGCTTTCAGGACGGGGAGATCCATGCGGCCATGGACCGCCTGCTGGCCTATGGCTTTGTCGACGACCAGGCCTATGCCCGGCGCTTCATCGCCACCCATCCCTCCAACGGCCAGCTGCTGCTGCGGCAGAAGCTGCGCCAGCGCGGCATCGACCAGGACACCGCCCAGGACGCTCTTTCGGACGTCCCCGAGGAAGAACAGGTGGATCAGGCGCTGGAAGTTCTCAAAAAGAAGCTCAAGGGACAGCGCGACCGGGACGCCGTTCGCAAGGCCATGCAGGCCGCTTTGCGCAGGGGATTTCCCTATGCCATCGTGCGCAGCGCGGCCGCGCGCTACGATGAAGAGGCGGTGGAGGATCTCTATGACCAATAGCTATGCGCCCCTGCAGGAGGATCGGCTGCGCCGCCTGCTTCCCGGCCGGGATCTGCTCCGTTTGGAGGAGGCGGATTCCACCCTTACGCAAATGAAGCGCTTCGCCGCCGCGGGCGGCCGCGGCGGCGCCGTGCGGGTGGCCGAGTGTCAGACCGCCGGCCGCGGGCGGCTGGGCCGGGCCTGGAGCGCGCCCAAGGGCGCGGGGCTTACCTTTTCCTATCTGGTGCGCCGCTCCCTGCCGGCGGCGCACGCAGCGCGCCTTGCGCCGGCCTTCGCCCTGGGGGTCTGCGAGGGCCTGCGGGACCTGGGCATCGGGCAGGCGGGCGTCAAATGGCCCAACGATGTGGTGGTGGACGGCAGGAAGATCTGCGGTATGCTCTGCGAGATGGAGCTGGACCCCGCGGGCGGCCTGGCCTTCGTGCAGGCGGGCATCGGCATCAACGTCCATCCCTTTCCCCTCACGGAGGAGCTGCGCGAAAAGGCCTGCTTTGCCGCCAGCTACATCCGCGCCGACCGGGAGGAGCTGCTGGCGGCCGTTGTGGGCCGCCTGGATGGGTTTGTGTCCCTTGCCTGCGAGGATTTTCCCGCCCTGCTGGACCGCTACCGCCAGCGCTGCCTGACGCTTGGCAGGCAGGTGCGCGCCTCGGGGGGCCAGTGCGCGGAGGGGCTGGCCGTGGACGTGAACGGCGAGGGGGAACTGCTGGTGAAGACCGTGGAGGGCGAGTTGGTCGCCCTGCGCACGGCGGACGTATCCGTAAGGGGGTTGCTTGGCTATGTATAAGGGAAGCATTTGCGACGTTGGCGGCATCACGGTGGGCCATGCCCAGGACGAGCGGGGCATGACCGGCGTGACGGCCTTTCTCTTCGGCGAAGGGGCCGTGGCGGGCGTGGACGTGCGGGGCGCGGCGCCGGGCACGAGGGAAACGGACCTGCTCAAGAGCGAAAACATGATCGAGAAGATCCACGCGGTGGTGCTCAGCGGCGGCAGCGCCTTCGGCCTGGACGCCGCGGGGGGCGTGATGAAGGCCTTGGAGGAGATGGGCATCGGCTTTGACGCCGGCGCCTTCAAGGTGCCCATCGTCTGCGCGGCCGTGCTGTTCGACCTGGGCATGGGCGATCCGGGCATACGTCCCAACGCCCGCATGGGGTACGAGGCGGCCCTGCGCGCCGACACCAACCCCGCCCAGGGCGCCGTCGGCGCCGGCAAGGGCGCCACGGTGGGCAAGCTGGTTCCCGGCTCCACGCCCGCCAAGGGGGGCATCGGCATGGCCTCCCTGCAGCTGCCCGGCGGCGGCTGCGTGGCCGCCATGGTGGCGGTGAACGCCGCGGGCGACGTGGTGGATCCGTCGACGGGCATCACCGTGGCCTGCGGCAGCCTGGCAGGCAGGCCGGTGCACGCGGTGCAGGCCCTGCTGGAGGGCGGACAGAGCGATCCCTTCTCCGCCGGACGCAACACCACCATCGGGCTTGTGGCCACCGACGTGCGCCTGACCAAGCCCCAGGCCAACCGCTTGGCACAGGTGGCCCACGACGGCCTGGCCAGGGCCATCCGGCCCGTGCACACCGTGGCCGATGGCGATACGCTCTTTGCCGTGTCCACGGGAGAAAAAACCTGCAACCCGGTGGTGTTGCAGGCCTGCGCGGTGGAGGTGGTGTCCAGGGCCATCGTCAACGCGGTGCATCCGGACATCCTGGAGGGCGCATGAAGGGCATCGGCTGCGATCTTTGCTCCATCGAACGCATGGAGCGCTGCCTAAAAAACCCCCGCTTTGCCCAGCGCGTGTTCACCCCGGCCGAGCAGGCGGAGATCGCCCGCAGGGGAGCCGCCACGGCCGCCGGCCTTTGGGCGGCGAAGGAGGCCTGCGCCAAGGCCCTGGGGTCCGGCTTCGTGGGCTTTGGCCCGGCCCAGATCGAGGTCTTGAAGGACGAGCTGGGCGCGCCGGCCCTGCGCCTGAGCGGCGGGGCCCAGCAGAGGATGTCGGCCCTGCGCGCAACGAGCGCGCGCCTTTCCATCAGCCACGAGTCCGGCCTGGCCCTGGCCTTTTGCGTCCTAGAATAGCCATGTACGACCAAAGACAAAGGAGCGCTCCACGATGAAAATGGTGCTCACCCCAAAGCAAATGCAGTGCATCGAGCGGGACGTCATGCAGCGAACCGGCATCGAATCGCTTCTGTTGATGGAGCGCGCAGCCTTGGAGCTGCTGCGCCTGGCGCAGGGATTGGGCATTCGGGATGCCTACGTGATCTGCGGCCCCGGCAACAACGGGGGGGACGGCCTGGCCCTGGCCCGCCTGCTGCATCTGGAGGGGGTCCGGACCCAGGTGCGCCTGCTTCCTCCGCCGGACCGGCTGCAGGGGGCTGCGCTGAAGAACGCCGATGTGTTGCGCGCCCTCGGCCTTGCGCTGGATGCCCCCTGGCCCTCTTCGCCGCCGGGGCTGGTGGTGGACGCGCTGTTTGGCACGGGCCTTTCCCGCCCGTTGACGGGGGAATATCTGCAGGCCGTGCAGCGCATCAACGCCTACCGCCGGGCGGGCAGCCAGGTGCTGGCCGTGGACATCCCCTCCGGCGTGGACGGCGCAACGGGCCGGGTGCTTGGCGAGGAAGCCGTGCATGCCAGCCACTGCGTTAGCTTTCAATGGCCCAAGCGCGGCCATCTCTTCTACCCCGGCAGGGAGCTGTGCGGCCAGCTGCACGTGGTTTCCATCGGCCTTCCCGCGCCCAAGGAAGCGCCCCAGCTGGCGGTCCTGGACGAAGAGGACGTGCGCTTCTTGCTGCCCAAGCGGCCGCCGGACGCCCACAAGAACCGCTTTGGCCACGGCCTGCTGATCGCGGGCAGCCGCGGCATGGCGGGCGCCGCGCTCATGTCCGCCCAAGCGGCCCTTTCCGGCGGCATCGGCCTGCTCAGCTGCGCCTGCCCCCGCCACAGCGTTGCCCCCTATCTACAGGCCCAGGTGCCTGCGGCCATGGCCTATCCCCTGCCGGAAACGCCGCGGGCCGGAGAGCGGCTCGTGCCCTTCCTTTCCGGCAAGACCGCCGCCGCCATCGGCCCGGGCCTTGGCAGGAGCGAGACCGCCCTCTCCCTGCTGTGCGCGGTCTGGGCCTCTTCCCTGCCGCTGGTGGCGGACGCGGATGCGCTAAACCTACTGGCACAGTACGCCAAGGACTTTCCCCTGCGCAACGCGCCCCTGGTGCTCACCCCGCACCCGGGCGAGGCAGCCCGGCTGCTCGGCAGGCCCGTGGACGACCCCGTCGCCGACGCCCGCGCCCTGGCGCAAACCTGGCAGGCCGTCTGTCTGCTCAAGGGCGCAACCACCGTCATCGCCGCGCCGGAGGGAACGGCCCTGCTCAACCTCAGCGGTTGCAGCGCCCTGGCCACCGGCGGCAGCGGCGATGTGCTCACCGGCCTGCTGCTGTCCCTGCTCTGCCAGGGCATGGCGCCCCTGGAAGCCGCCGCCGTGGCCGCCTATCTCCATGGCCGGGCCGGCGAACGGCTCGCCCAGGAGTTCGGGGACAGGAGTCTGAACGCCTGGCAGCTGGCCCACGCCAACTTCTTTTCCGGCTTTTGAGCCGCTTGACGGGCAGATCCACTACAGATAGGAGGGATGGACCATGGTTCGGCTCAACGCGCTTTCCCTGCTGCAAGCCCAGGGAAAGACCAAGTACTGGCTCTTCAAACAGATGGGCATGAGCTACCAGAACTTCAACAAGATGATCAACAACCAGACCAGCTCCGTCCGCTATGAGAACATCGAGCTGCTTTGCCGCCTGCTCCACTGCACACCCAACGAGCTCTTCCTCTTCGAGGAGGATCCCTCCTAAGTCCCGGCGTCCCGGCTAGGTTGACTGACAAAGGCCCCGGCCTTCTCCTTTTCCAGAGAGGTCCGGGGCCTTTCCACATGGCCCATATGGGCGGAGGCTAAGCGGTCATTCTTCCAGGCGCAGGCTGGCGAACAGCTCGTCCACCACGCCCTGGCAGTCCTCCACGAAGTCCACTGGCACGGAAAGCGTGCAGCGGAAATCCCAGCCATCGGCATGGACCAATAAATCGGTCACCGTGCGGGTGTCCTCGTTTCCGCCGGTCCTATACTCGGCCCGCTCCACCGGCACGCCCAATTGCTCGGTCAACGCCTCGTCCTGCTCGACGGCAAAATCCGCGGCGTCGCCGGCCTCCTCGATGCGCTGTTGCAGGGTCTTGCCGGGCAAAAGCCTCTCCACGGTCAGGCCGACCATGACGCTTTCATCCATGCCAAAGTACTCGTATTCGCCATTGTCGTACAGGGTTACGGTGGCATATTCCTCGCCGCGCTTCACGTCGTCCTTGAGCTGCAAGCCCTCGATGGCGACCTCCGAAGGCTTGCCCGTGATGGAGCTGGGCGTGGATTCGGCCGTCTCAAGCTCAGTCTCCTCCGGGCTGACGGCGGGGGATTCCTCCTCGGTTTCCGGAACCTCTTCCGGCAAGGTTTCCTCGCCGCTCGTCTGGATCTGCGCCTCCTGGGAGGCGTGGACGCCGGGGGACGGCTGGTCCGCGGCCTCGGTTTGTCCACTCTGCTGGCCGGCCGGCGCGCAGGCGCACAACACCACGACCAAAACCGCCAACAGCAGGGACAGCAGTTTCGCGTTCTTCATGAGCATTTCCTCCTTGAATGGGTCCGCTTGTCTTCTTGAAGCCCGCACCGGGGCTTTGATCTTTTGCTTTCTCGTGCAACCATAAAACGCAGCCGCGCACGGGTATGTTGCGCGGCTGCGTTTGTTCATTTGATTCATCCCCTGGCGCCCACGGTTTGCACCTTGAGGATATTGGTGTTGCCGGAAATATCCAGGGGCACGCCGGCAGTGATGACCACCCGGTCGCCGTCCTGCACCATGTCCAGCTGCTTGGCACAGTCGATGGCGTGTAGGAACAGGTCGTCCGAGTTGCGCTGGTAGCGGGCTAGCACCGGGAACACGCCCCAGGACATGGACAGCTGGTGGAAGGTCTTGATCTCCGGCGTAGCGGCCACCACGGGCACGAAGGGCCGGAACTTGGACATGCGCCTGGCCGTATAGCCATACTTGGTGACGGCGATGATGGCCTTGGCGGAAATGTCCTTGGCGGTGGTGCAGGTAGCGTCGCAGATGGCGTTGGTGGTGTCGCTATCGTCCATTTCATAGCCGATGTTGGCGTAGACGCTCATGTCGAAGGCATCCTGCTCGGCCCGCTCGGCGATGCGCGCCATAGCCTTGACCGCCTCCACCGGGTACTGGCCCATGGCCGACTCGCCAGAAAGCATCACGGCGGAGGTGCCGTCGAACACGGCGTTGGCCACATCGGTGATCTCCGCGCGGGTGGGGCTGGGATTTTGAATCATGCTCTCCAGCATCTGGGTGGCGGTGATGACCATTTTGCCGGCCTGGTAGCACTTGCGGATGAACTTTTTTTGTATGCCGGGCAGTCGCTCGTACTCCACCTCCACGCCCATGTCGCCGCGGGCGACCATGATGCCGTCGGAGTGCTTGAGGATGGCGTCGAAGTTTTCGATGCCCTCGGTGTTTTCGATCTTGGAAATGATGCGTATGTCGTGGCCGCCGTTGTAGTCGATGAACTTGCGCAGGGCGATCACGTCCTCCTTGCAGCGCACGAAGGAGGCGGCCACAAAGTCCACGTCCTGTTCGATGCCAAAGAGCAGGTCGTCCTTATCCCTTTGGGACAAATAGGGCATGTCCAGATGGACGTTGGGCACGTTGATGCCCTTGCGGTTGGACAGCTTGCCCCCGTGCTCCACTACACAATGCACCTTGGTTTTTTCGCAGGAGCTGACGCGCAGATGAATGCGTCCATCATCCACCAACAGCCGGTCGCCAGGTTTGAGCTGGCTGGGTAGGTTGCCCAAGGTTTGGTAAGCACGCTCGGCGTTGCCCAGCACCTCTTCGGTGGTCAACACGAAGCTTTGGCCCGTTTCCAGGCGCACCGAGCCGTTTTCGAACAGGCCAAGACGGATCTCCGGGCCCTTGGTATCCAGCATCACGCCGGCGGGCAGGTTCAAGCGGTCGCGCACGGCACGAAACTTGTCGATCATCTTCTTATGGGTTTCGTGGGTGCCATGGGAAAAGTTCAGCCTGGCCACGTTCATGCCCGCCCGAAGCATCTGCTCCAGCACGGCCTCGTCCTCGCAGGCGGGTCCAAGGGTACAAACGATCTTGGTTCTTCTCATACGGCGTCAACCTCCCAGGTAAATTCAAGGCCGCCCGCGTTGCTCACGCCTCCCCGGCCGGCCCGCAGCCTACTCGTCCTCCATCAGGTCCTCGAAAAAGCGCATGCCAGCCACCGCGTTCACGGGCACGGAGAACACGAGGGCCTGGGCCTCGCTGTGCACGCCGGCCTTCTGAATGATGGCCTTCATGATCTCGTTGCGGCTGGCATGCTTGGCCACGATGAAGATCATCTCCTTTTCAGCGGCGATGGATACGCCGAAAAACTTCTTGGCGTTTTCCATACCGGAACCCTTGGCGTGGATCACCGTGCCGCCCGTGGCGCCCGCGGACTTGGCCGCGTCCATCACCAGTTCGTTGGAGCCTTGGTTGGCAATCGCCACGATCAACTCATAGGGCGCCTCGTTCATTTCTGTCACCTCGCTGGTCAAGTTGTGCTGGCCGTCGGTCATGTATCTAAGGGTGTTGGTCCCGCCGATGCTGTCCACCGGCACGGAGAAGGAGATGCCGTTGCCGGGCACGTCGATGCGCATCCTGCGCACCAGCGCGCCCATCAGGCCCTTGGCGGTCCTGCCCGTGGTCACGGCGAAGAGGATGGCTTTTTCTGTGTTTTCCAGGCCCAAATAGTCCAGGATTTTGGCCGAAGCCGTTCCGTGGCAGGGCGAGGAGAGCACCACGCTCACTCCCTGCTCCTGGAAAAAGGAGATGAACTTTTCGCAAAGGCTGCGGCTTGTGACGGTGATCACCAGATGGGTGCCTTGCATGATCCAATCCTCCAAACGTCTATCAAAGCTCGATGATGCTGGCGTCGTCGGCGTCGTCCGGCTGTTCCTGCTCGACGGGGTTGGCTTCCGCAATTTTTTGCTGCTTTTTCAGCTTGAACTTATAGGTCAGCCCCAACACCTGGATGGCGATCAGCGGGGTCATGGCCACCATGGCCACAACGCCGAAGGCGTCGGCCACGATGTTGCCGCCCACGGCCTCGCAAGCGCCCATGGCAAAGGGCAACAGGAAGGTTGCCGTCATGGGGCCGGAGGCCACGCCGCCGGAGTCGAAGGCGATGGAGGTGAAGATGGGCGGCACGCAAAAGCTCAGCAGGATGGCCAGGGCGTAGCCGGGCAAGAGGAACCACAGGATGGAAAGGCCCGTGAGCACGCGCACCATGGCAAGGCCGATGGACGCGGCCACGCCGATGGACAGGCTCAGGCTCATGGCCTTTTGGGGAATGGCGCCGGAGGTGATTTCCTCCACCTGTTTGTTGAGCACGTGCACGGCTGGCTCGGCCTCCACGATGAAGTAGCCGATCACCATGCCGATGGGCACCAGGACCCAGCGATAGGTCTGCTGGCCGATGACCTGGCCCAAGGTGTTGCCCGCGGGCATGAAGCCAACGTTCACACCGGTTAGGAACAGCACCAAACCCAGGTAGGTGTATAGCACACCCACGAAGATCTTCACAAGTTGGCGCAGTTTAAGTTTTAAAGAAATTATTTGGAACAAGGCAAAGAAGGCCACGATCGGCGCCACGGCCAGGGCCACCTCGCCCATGTAGGTGGGCAGGCCCTCGAGGAACATCCGCCCCAGCTGGACGGAGTTTTCAATCTCCGGAATCGTCACCGGCACATAGGCGCCCGCCGTGGAGGGATACAGCATGCCCATCACCAGCACGGCCAGGATGGGGCCGACGGAGCACAGCGCCACCAGGCCGAAGCTGTCCTGGCTGGCGTTGCTGTCGCTGCGGATGGAGGCGATGCCCACGCCCAGGGCCATGATGAAGGGCACGGTCATGGGGCCCGTGGTCACGCCGCCGGAATCAAAGGCCACGGCCAGAAAGTCCGGATCGACAAACTGGGCCAGCAAAAAGGTGAGGGCGTAAAAGCCCACCAGCAGGTAGCGCAGCTTGATCTTAAACAGGATGCGCAGCAGGGCCACCACCAGAAAGAGCCCAACGCCCAGCGACACCGCCCCGATGATCACCATGTTGGGGATGGCGGGCACCTGTTGGGCCAACACCTGTAGGTCCGGCTCGGACATGGTGATGATCACGCCCACCACAAAACCGACCACCACGATCACCCAAAGCTTGCGGGTTTTCGTCCTCTGCGCACCGACATGTTCGCCGATGGGCGACATCGCCAGCTCCGTTCCCAGGGAAAAGAGCGCCATGCCCACGATGAGCATGATGGCGCCGATCAAAAAGGAAAGCAGCGTGGCGCTGGAAAGCGGGGCGATGCTAAAGCACAAGAGCAGCACGATGCCCGTCACCGGCACGACGGAGACCACGGCTTCCTTCAGTTTATCCTGCAACAGGTTGTTCTTCTTCGGCAATCCTTCCTTCACCTCTCTTGATCCCCGGCCCGCAGGCGTCGGGTTTCGCACTGAGTTTTTTCCTATTTAATCTATTTTAGCATGGATCGTCCCTTCGCACAAACCTTTTATCGATAAAGTTTTTCCGCTTGCGGCTTCCGCCGGCTTGACAAAACTAACGCCGTTCGCATATACTATGAACAGTGTTAGTTTTGTGCCGATGGGAGGGGTTATGATGCCGCGAAAGGGCCTTAGCGGCGAGGACATTCTTGAGGCCGCCCTCGATCTGATTCAGGAAGAGGGGTATGCCTCCTTTTCCCTTCGCGCCCTGTCCAAGCGCCTGTTGGTTCAGCCCGCCTCGCTCTACAACCATGTGGAAGGCCTTACGGCCTTGACGCAGGCCGTCGCGTCCCGCGTGGCCCTGGATCTCAAGGCGGAGCTGGAGCAAGCCGCCGCGGGCTTGCCGGAGCCGGAGGCCTTTCGCGCGGCCCTGCTGGCCTACCGGCGCTTTGCCCAGCAGAAGCCGGAGCTGTACAAGGCCTTGATGGACCAGCCCCAGCGCCCGCAGACCGTGCAAAGCCCGGCGTTCCACGAGATTCTGCGGCCCATCCACCGCATCGTCCTGGCCTGTCTCCCAGAGGGCGACCAGGCTCTGCACTACATGCGGACTTTGCGCGCTGGGCTGCATGGCTTTGTGTGCTTGGAAGCGGCGGGCTTCATGAACCGAGGCAGGGCGGCCCCTCAGGAGAGCTATGACTTTTTCATCCGCTCCCAATGGACCTTGCTGCAGGCCCTGTGCCAGGCCAACGGCGCTACGGCTGAAAAGGAGTGAGCCCTCGCCCATGCATAAGCAGAGCTTGATTCGCGATTTTACCTCC
>CALWRM010000069.1 GCA_944383925.1 uncultured Clostridia bacterium | reverse complement strand
AATCGGACGCCGCGGCCCTTCCCGCACCAGGCGGCCCGTCCGATGCCGGAAGACCTCGCCTTTCGGCCTTCCACGCCCCTTTGGCCTTCCCTCGGAATCGGCCGCCTCGGCCCTTCCCGCCCCCGGCGGCCCGTCCGATGCCAGAAGGCCTCGCCTTTCAGCCTTTCGTGCCCCTTTGGCCTTCCCTCGGAATCGGACGCCGCGGCCTTTCCCGCCCCCGGCGGCCCGTCCGATGCCGGAAGACCTCGCCTTTCGGCCTTCCGCGCCCCTTTGGCCTTCCCCTGAAGCCGACCGCCGCGGCCCTTCCCGCCCCTTGCCCCCTCCTTTGAAAGCGACCGGCGCGGCCTTTCCCGCCCCCGGCGGCCCGGCCCCGGGCCTCGTTTCCGCCGACCGGCAAGCGGGCTTTTTTTCCTGTTCCAACGGCCCGCGCCCTTTATTGACAGAAGCCGAAAAGCCCGGTATGCTAATAGGGAAGCCCGGATGGGCAAAGGGGGGATGCCAGGTGGCCTTTTCGTTTTCCAACCTGGAGACGCTGGAGAAGAACAACCGAATCGACGCCCTGTCGCGCAAGGCCCGCAACCGCCGCGACAAGGAGAGCCGCGCCGCCATCGAGGCCCTGGGCCGCATCGGCACGGGCGAGGCCGTGCGCGCGCTGCTGAAGCTCAGCCAGAGCAACGACATCGCCATTTGGGAGCCTGCGGACGCGGCCCTTTCCCGTCTGGAGAACCCCCTGGCCGTGCCCGCCCTGCTGCACGCCCTGCTGGAAGAGGGCGGCAAGCCCGCGCCCCTGCTCAAGGGCCTGGGCCTCATCGCCACGCCCGAAGCCCTGGAGGGGCTGTACAAGGCGCTGGAGGACCCCCGCCTGGCGCCCGAGGCCCTGGCCGTGCTCAAGCGCCGCAAGGACCCCAAGACCGTGGAGGCGCTGGAGGGCCTGCTGGAGCGCCAGCTGCAAACCCAAGCGGAGGCCGGGCCCGTCAAGTACCTGCTGCGGAGCAACAGCCTGTGCCGGGAGATCATCTCGGCCCTGGGCGGCATGGGTTCCACCTCCGCCCTCATGGCCCTGCACCGCTTTTTGCGCAACCATCCCCAGGCGCCGGCGCGGCTGCGCGTGCTGGCCGCCAGGGAGCTATGCCTGCAGGGCGAGGCCGGTTGCCAAGCCCTTGCCGGCTACATCGGCGAGCAGCTGGACGATCCCCAGCGGGTGCAGCTGCTGGTGCAATGCCTGCCCCAGGAGGGCTTGACGCAGGCCCTGTACGAAAACTTGAACGGCAAGCCCGCCGACGCCCTGGCCCAGGCCCTGGTGGCCGCCCTGAGCCAGATGGACGAGAGCCGTTGGCCCGACATCGTGGACCTGTTGGAGCGCCTGGACCGGGACGCCGCCAGGAGCGCCCTGCTGCTCTGGTTCGTGCAGAGCAAGGCCGCCTCCCGGGAGGCCGGCTACATGCTGGCCCGCCATGGCGACACCAACCCCGTGCTGGTCAAGCGCCTGGTGGACATGGTGCACCTGGAGGACCAGCCCGTGCGCAAGAAGGCCGGCGACCTGTTGCACGACCTGTATGTGGACAAGCTCATCGGCGAGGAGGGCGTGCAGTTGGTCAAGGCCCTGCTGGACGAGGAGGGCCGGGCCACGGATTACAGCTACATCGGCCCCGAGCTTTAGTCCCCGCGCGTTTCGCCTTCCTAGGGGCCGGCGCCCCCTGCCATACAACCATGGCCAAACAAACACACAATTGGAGGGATTCACCCATGACGCAGACCTTTCCCAGAACCATGGTGGGCGGCATTTCCCTGCCCCGCCTGCTGATCGGCACCAACTGGATCTTCGGCTATTCCCACACCAGCTCCTCTGCGGACAAGCAGATCGTCCAGCGAAACGGCAATCTGGACGCCATGGCCGCCATCCTCAAGGCCTATTTGGAACACGGCGTGGACGCCGTCATGGGCCCCTTGAGCGACGTGCCCTACGCCTTTGACGCCATCAAGAAGGCCGAGGACGACACGGGCAAGCGCATCATCCGCATCGACACCCCCACCCCCTGTGTGGACGACAGCGCCGAGGGCCGCAAAAAGGCCGAGGCCACCTTCGACAAGTCCAAGGCCGGCGGCAGCGACTTTTGCCTCATCCACCACCAGGCCGCCGAGCAGCTGGTCAACAAGAACAAGCAGATCCTGGACCGCCTGCCCGACTACACCGACATGATCCGCCAGCGGGGCATGCTGCCCGGCCTATCCGCCCACATGCCCGAGCTGATCGTCTACTCCGACCTGAACGAGTACGACGTGGAAACCTACATCCAGCTCTACAACTGCATGGGCTTTTTGATGCAGGTGGAGATCGAATACGTGCACAAGATCATCTGGAGCGCCAAGAAGCCCGTGATGACCATCAAGCCCATGGCAGCCGGCCGCTGCTCTCCCTTTGTGGGCATCACCTTCTCCTTTGCCACCCTGCGTCCCTGCGACATGGTGACCGTGGGCGCCGCCTCGGTGGAGGAGGTCCACGAGGATGTGGAGATCGCCTTGGCCGCCCTGGAGCGCCGCCCCCCGACGTGGAGGGCCGCAACAGCCCCGCCAAGTCCAGCATCATGAAGTAAGCACCGCAAGGAGGGAAGCGCGGGGAAATCCCCGCGCTTCCCTCCTTTTGCTCATCCCCAAGCCCCCGGTCGAAAATTCCGGCCGGGGGCTTGGGGGGTTTTTAGGGGCGCAGCTCGTCCACAAAGACCTGCATGCGCTTGGTGACCAGCTCGTCCCTGCCCATGCGGGCGATCTCCTCGGCGGAGGCCCAGCGGTAGGCCGAGGTCTCGCCGGCCTGCAGGCGGACGTCTTGCTTGTCCCAATCGGTCAGGCAGAGGAAGTCCACATAGACGCTGCGGTTTTCCTCACAGACCACGCGGCCAAGTTCCCGCAGCTCCCCGCCGGCGATGCCCGTCTCCTCCAGCAGCTCCCGGCGGGCGCATTCCAGCGGCGTCTCCCCCTGGAGCGCCGAGCCGCCGGCCGTGGCCTCCCACTGGCCGCCAAAGTGCTTGCGCGGATCGCGCTGCATCAGCAAATAGCTGCCGTCCCGGTGCCGCACCAGCACCTCGCACACCAGATGGTAGCAGTCCTGGGGGATGTCGTCCCCCCTGACCAGCGTCCTTCCCTCCATGGGCTCCAGCGCCACGCGATAGGCATCCCATCGTTCCATGTTCCTCGCCTCCTTGCTCCTTTGCCTGTTCCCTTCCCGCGCGCCCTTTGCGGCGGGAAAAACAAGCATAACACGGGCCGGCCAACCCTGTCAAGCCTCACCGTGCAGGCGCCCCTCCGCTTGACGTTCCCCCCTCTGGCCTGGTATGCTCTTGGCGAGGGGACCTGCCGGGCTTGCGCCCCGGCCGCCCCATCGCCCGGCCGGAAGGAGGATGCCGATGACCGCGGAGGAACTGCTCTTTTTTGACGCCAAACCCCAATTTCTGCCCCTGTACCGCTCCCTGCGCGAGGCCCTGGAACGCCTGCATCCCGAGCTGACGGTCAAGGTGAGCAAGACGCAGATCTCCCTGCGCAACCGCCACGTGTTTGCCTGCGTCTGCCTCCCTGGTCGCCGGGGGAACGCTTGGCCGGCGGATTGCCTGCTGCTCTCCTTCGGGCTTGCCTACCGCAAGGAATCCCCGCGCATCCTGCAGGCGGTGGAGGCCTATCCCCAGCGCTGGACCCACCATGTTCCGCTCACCGAAGAGGCCCAGCTCGATCCCGAACTGCTGGCCTGGCTGGAGGAGGCCTTCGCCTTTTCCAACGCCAAGTAACGCCCCGCGGCCGAAAAAGAAGCGGGGGAAACGCTGACCTTTGCGCCAACGTTTTCCCCGCCTTTTCTCTGGGTCCTTGTGCCGCGGCTCCAGGGCCGCTCTATTGGTACACCGTCTCCATGGCCGCCTCCACGGTCCAATCCCCCGCGGCGATGCCGCGCACGCCCTCATAGACGAAGCGGATATAGGCCGAGGCCAAATCCATCGCAACGGCGATGGCGTTGGCGGCCTGTTCGTCGCTCAGATCCAGGGGCAGCACCAGATCGTGGCCGTACTCGGCAAAGCAGCTCTCCTCCTCCTGGGCGTCGAAGCGGCCGCCGCTGATGAGGCGGTTCACCTTGGCGAAGAAGGCGCGCAGCGCGTCCACCCGCTCGGCGGGCAGCTCCCTGGCAAAGATCAGGTTGATTTGGGCCAGGTCCACCCCGTCCATCTCCTCCTGGGTGACGTCGCTGGCGAAGAACAGCTCGCCCACCGCATAATCCTGCTCATACGCCTCGCTCAGCGGCAGAAACCACTGCAGGCCGGGCTGCTCCTCCAGCTCCCCGCAGGGGACCTGCTGCTCCTCCAGCTCTTGGCGGATGGCATTGATGACCTTGCTCTTATCCATTTAGTTCACTCCGTTCTGATGCAGCGCATCGAAGATGGCGTCCAGGCTTTGGGCCACGAGCTCCATGGCGCCCTTGGCCGTGCACTCGCCGTGGATGATGGCGAAAATAGGCCGCAGGAAGGCCAGCGCAAAGGCGTTCATCAGGGAAAAGGCGATGCCAAACTGCCGCAGGAAGGCCTCCTCCTCCATCTCCCTCGGCAAGGGAAGGGTGTAGCGGAAGAACACCGTGCCCTCCGCGTCCACGTCGAAGGCGCCGACGGGAAGCTGGAAGTTGATCTCGCCCAGGAAGGCGCGCAGCTCCCGCTGGGTTTGGGGCTTGGTCACGTGCTGCACATAGCCCATCAGGTTCAAAAGGTCGAATTGTAACCGGTCCATGAAGGCATAGCGGCTTTGGGTGAAGAACACGCTCAGGGCCATCGGCTCCTCCGGCTTGGCCGGGTTTTGCTGAAACTCGGGGATGAGCAGCAGGTCGAAGGGGTTGCCCTCCTCGCCCTGCAGGGCCAGGTGGCATTCCAGCCCGGCCTCCCGCGCGTAGGCGGCGCACAAATCCAGAACCTTGGTCTTTTCCATGGCGTCAATGGGCTCCTTTCAGCTTGGCCATCAGCTCGCCCAGCGCCGGCGGCTGGCCGCCGGGGGTGAAGGGCACCTTCAGGCCGACGAACAGCTGCTTGGCGGCCATGCGGTTGGTGCTGCGGGGCGAAGCGTCGCCATAGGCGTAAAGCAGGCTGAGGGAGGTTCTCCGGCAGATATAGTCCAGCACGCCCTTTTCGCTGTGCAGGCCCGACTGCCGAATCAGCTGCTTTTTCATCTGGCCCTCGGTCATCAGGTCGCGCTTGAGGGCTTTGGGCACGCCGGGCCGGGCGTTGAAGGCCTTGACCCTCTGGTTATACTGGTGGGTTCTGTTCTTGACGTCCAACAGCTTATCCACGCGGCTGCCGTTGGTGATGGCGATGATCTTGTTGGTGATCCACCGGGCGCCCTTGATCACCAGACCGGCCACGGAGTTGATCAGCTTGGTAATGGGTTTCGGGATGCCCGCCAAGGACAGGCCCGTGGTCACCAGGGCGCAGATGTTTTCCAGGATGTCGTAGACCTTGCCGGCCACGTCCTTGCCCTGCAGTTCCTTGGCCATCTTAAAGGCCTCGGAAATGGATTCCTGCACGATGGTCAGCTTTTCCTCCAGGGTCATCTGCTTGGCGTAGTCGGCGCTTTGGCTGCGCAGCTGGTGCATGCGCACCGATTCCTTGCCCAGGTCCACGGAATTTTCCACCAGGGAGATGCTGTTGCTGACCAGGGATTTGATGGTGGTCACCGAACCCGTCAGGGCGCTGACCACCTCCGAGTCCTGGATCTGATCGATGACCTCCTTCAGCTTGTCGATGCCGTCGAGATCATCCAATCCATTCTTTAGAACCTGCGGAACCTGCTGTGTGTTGCTGACCAGGTCCCGAACCTCCTGCAAGGCGGAATCCTCCACCATATCCACGCCCTCGTGGATCTTTGACGACTGGCTGTACACGCCCCTGACGCCGCTGCCCACGCTGAAGAGCTCCATGACGGGGGAAAGGCTCATCCCTTCCTTGCCAACCCCCTTGCGCAGGCCGCCCACTTCCGGTTCGCCGGCGTCGCCCCGGTTGTCGCGGACGCGCTGCTCGTGCATGCGCTTTTCGTCCCGGGCAATGAACTGCACAAAGGCCAGGGCGTCCTCCAGCAGCTTCCAGTCCACAACGGTTCTGCGCACCTCGTGGGTGTCCAGCTCGCTGCTGACGCTGCTCTTGCCGGTGATGCGGCTGGTGTTCAGGGCCTGGGCCGCCTTGCGATAGGCGTCCTCGCCCAAGGTAACGGTGCCCAGGATGTACTTTTTCAACAGCTCGCTACGGCCTTCCTCGTTTTGGGAGCTGGGCGTTTCCTCTCCCGATTCAAAGGAGGCGTCCAGGATGGTGCGGTCGTTCAGCGCGGCCACGAGCAGGTCGAAGTCCTTGCCCCGAATGGCGCACAGGGCGTTGTAGATGCTCCCGCGCGACTCCTTCTTGGCGTATTCCAGCACATGCTTCAGGAAGCCCTCGCGGGAATTCTCGATGGCCTTGGCCTTTTCGTCCTCCGCCACGCGGTCCACCGCCGGGCCCTGCTGATAGAAGGGGTTGATGGTCCTTGTGAAGAAGCGCGTCGCTCCGAACTTCACCCCCGTGTGGTCCATGCTCTCCAGGCGGGTATCCACACTGTTGCTCATGTTGCGCCTGCCGCCGCTGACGCTGCGCGATGCGGCGTCCAACGTCTCCACGGCCTTGCGGCTTGCCCAGGAGGCCTTGGTGTGCTGGGCGTCGGAACGCATCAATAGGGGAACATCGAACTCCGTCCGCCTTTCGATGACGGCGCCCTGCATCCAGCCCTTCTTTTGCAGGAACTCCTCCATGGTCTTATGGCCGTCGCTGGCGCCCTTTTGCGCTTCAAAACGATACTGCACCTCCGCGTTCACCATATTCATGGCGTAGTACAGGGCGTCGCTGTTGCCCTTGATGTGCTCCAGCAGGCGATAGGCGGCGGCGCGGTAGGTCTCGGCGGTCACAGGCTTTTTCATCTCGATGTGCTGTTCGCCGTCGGGCTTTTTGGTCATGTCCTTCGTGTACTTGGCCACGGCGTTGACGAAGATCATCTTGAGGTCTTCGTTGTAGACGCGGAAGGTATAGTAGAACTTTTCCTTGCCCTTCTCGGACATTTCCTGCTTGAAGAACGCCTCGAAGCTCTCCATGTCCGTGATTTCGTCCGCCTGCTTGCGCAGCGTCTGGTTGGCCTGGTGGGTCAGCTTGGTCACGCCGAACTGCCGCATGATCACGGCCCGGTCGGCGGGTTTGGTGACCTCGTCGCGCTTGGCGTCGGTCTCGCTGATCAGACGGAAGGCCTCGTCCAGCAGCGTCGTATTGGCCGCGCCGGACTTGATCCACAGGAAGCGGCGCGTGCCCAGGGCGCGGCCCTTGCTGCCCAGGATGTTGTAGGCGGCCAGGCGGAAGTCGTTCTCCTGGGCGACGGCCTGGTCGGTTTCGGCGATGGCGTGGCTGATCAGCCGCGTGCGCGCGCCGGCATCCTCCGCCTGTTTCTTTTTCTGGTCGAGGGATTGGCGCTTGGCAAGGGCGAGCACGAAGAGGTTCTTATCCCGCTCGCTCAGGGCGGCGTACTTGCGCATGCGCTTTTCGTCCGCGACCTTGGCCATGAACTGGCCAAAGCTCTTGATGTCCTTGGCGTTGTCGGCCAGCAGCTTCATCTCCTCGGTGGCGCGGCGGGTCAGCTGGTCCTGGCCGCCCTCCGCGCCCTGGTCCTGCATGAACTGATTGCGCTGCTCGTTGTTGGCCTTTTCGCGCTTTTCGCGGATCACGGAGATGAAGTTTAAGGCGCGGTCCAGCAGGCGGTCGTCCCCGGCCTTTTGGTGGGTCACCTTGCTGAACCAGTTGGCCCGGCGGGTTTCTCTGGAGATGATGCTGTAGGCCGCCGCCTTGTATTCGTCGGCCGCTGGCTCGGCCACCGTGCCGCCTTGCCGCAAGCCCGCGTCGGCAAATTCCTTTTTCATCTCGTCGCGGGCTTCCCGGCCTCGATAGCCGTGCAGGTCCCAAAGGCGCAGGTAGCGGGTCAGCATGGCGTCGTCGCGCGCGCGGTCCAGCACGTCCCTGTGCGCCAAGGCGCGAACGAAGAGGAACTGCTCCTCCTGGGTCATCTCGTCAAAGGCGGCCAGCTTGGTGGTGTTTTCGTCCTGCTCCATCAGCCCGGCGAAGAAGGCGCGGAAGCTCACCATGTCCTGCACGCCGCCGGCGTCGTGCACGTTCTGCCTGGAGGCCGTGGAGACGGCCCGGTACTTGTCCTTGTCGGTGTGGGCGGCGATCTTGGCCTTGTGGGCGGCGCTGCCCTCGGCATAGCGCTGGCGCAGCTCCTCGGCCTGGGAGCGGTAGCCCTTTTCCACGGTGGGAGCGGGGGCGGCGTTGGCGCCGGCAGCGCTGCCCGCGTTGGAAGAGCCGCCCGCGTTGGCGCCGCTGGCGTTGGCGGCGGCGCCGCCGACGTTGGCGACGGAGGCCGTGGCGGAGGTAACCCTGTCCTCGGCCTCGTACTTGCGCAGGTGTTTTTCCGCATAGCGCACCAGGTTGAGGCCGCGCTGGACCATGCCCATGTCGATGTATTCCGACACGCCGCCCAACAGCGAGGTGGTATCCTTGGAAACCAGGTTGACGGCGGCGCGCCAAGCGTCGCCCGGGGTGATCACCTTGCCGTCGGCGTCCAGCTGGCTGGCGACGATCTCGGTCTTAAAGCTCTCGGTCTCCTCGGCGTCCTCATGCGCCCGCTTATCCTCGATATAGGCCTGCACCATCTGGTCGCGGGCGGCCTTGTCCTTCACGCCGTATTTGTTCACCTTGTTGCCGATGGCCTGGATGGGGGCGATGCGGCTGCGGTCGCTGCGGCCCTCGGTGGCGCTCCGCTTGGAGAGGCCCTGCACGAAGAGCACCTTGCTGCGCCCGTCCAGCGCCTGAAACTGTTCCAGCAGGGCATGGTACTTCTCGCCGCTCATCAAAATGGTCTTTTCCAGGAACTTTTCAAAGTCCTCCATGGACTTGACGTTGTCGGCGTCGATGCGCAGCCTGGCGGTTTCCACGTCGAAGGCGTTGGTGCCCGACCACCTGGCGTCGCCGGAAAGGTTTTTGTCCTGCTTGGCCGCCGCCTCGTGCTTGGCGCGCAGCACGTCCACGCGCACCATCTGGGCCGCGCGCACGAAGTGCATGGCATCGCGGACGATGGGCTGGTTATAGCTCAGCTTGGCCTTGTAGTAGCGCCCCTCCTGGGAGAGCAGCATCAGCGCGGCGCGGCGATAATCCGAGGCGTCCACCGTGCGTTGGCCCGCCTGGGCGTAGTCCTGCTTGGCCTGCTGGCGCTTGGCGTCGTCGTGGCGGGCGTTGTGGCGCAGGGGCCCCACGGACTTGACCACCTCCGAGGGATGAGAAAGCGCCCAGACGAACAGGTTTTTTTCCGTTTCGTTGTAGGCGTCGAAGGCGGCAATGTTCTTGCTGCCCTCCCTGCGAAGGCTGCGGTAGAACTCCGAAAAGCCCTCCAGGCTGTCCACGGCGGCGGCCCGCAGCTTCTCGCCCTGGGTGGCGTTCTTGTGGAAGTTCACGATGCCCTCGTCCACATAGCCGCCCTGGATCTTTTCCAGTTCCTGCATGTTATCCTGGGCCGCCTGATACGCCTTAGCCTCCTGTTCCGTTTGCGGGCCTTGGACGTTGGCGGCCTGGGCGTCCTGAACGGCTTGGACGGTCTGCCTGGAGTCCTTGTACATCTCCAGGTCCCGCTCGTTGGCGCGGCTGTTGGCCTCCTGGAGGAACTTAAAGGCGCGGTTGACCAGCTTGAGATCGTAGAGGCTATCGCGCGTGGACAGGCTCTTGTCGTCCTTGTCGCTGATCTGGGAGGTGAGCAGGGCGCGGGCGGCCAGGCCATACACCTCCGGGGCCACGGTGGCGGCCTCCGCCTGCATCGCGCTGGACTTCATCCTCAACAAGCCGGTCATGTCCGAAAGCATGCGGTCGCGCTTGAGCTCCTCCACATGCATTCGCGGCTTGCGGAAGCCCGGCTTGGTCTTCTGTTTGTCCAGCACGCCGCGGTTGGCCAGGGCCGTGACGAAGATGCTCCTCTCCGTGGCGCTAAGCCGGCTATAGTTGCGCGCCAGGTCCTCGCGGCGGGTTTCTGCCATGGCGCGATAGAAGAACCTTTGGAAGCTTTCCTCCGAGGTGATCGAGGGAAGCTGAGCCCGCTCGTGCACGGAACGCGCAACCACGCCGCTGAGCATGGCTTCGGTGCCCTTCTGGTACTTATCGCTGCGCCTATTGACCTGCGGCATGCCGCTGATGTTCTTGTCGTACCGTAGCAGCTGCGTCATGTGCGGCTCGCCTCCTATTCGACGTCATATTCCCGAAGCTTGGACTTGATCAAAATGCCCCCGCTCTTGGCATATTCATGTTTCAGGGCCCGGATGATATGCCGCATGGCAATTTCCTCGCCCTCTGCGGCGGCCATGTAGGCGGCGGAGACGGCGATGGCCTTGATGGTGGAGCCCGTCAGCTCGAAGCTGGCGGCCAGAAAGTCCAGGTCCAGCCGCTCCTGGGCGCGCACTTGCGGGGGAAACACCTTGCGCCACAGCTCCTTGCGCTGGGCAAGGTCCGGCAGGGTAAAGTTGACCATATAGTTAATGCGGCGCTTAAAGGCGTCGTCAAAATTGTAGGCAAGGTTGGTCGCAAGGATCACAAGGCCGTCGAACTCCTCGATCTTTTGCAGCAAAAAGGCGGTCTCGGCGTTGGCGTACTTGTCCTTGCTGTCGGCGATTTCCGTTCGCTTGGCAAAAAGGGCGTCGGCCTCGTCGAAAAAGAGGATGCCGGCGCAGTGGGCGGCCTCGTCGAAGATGCGCGCGAGGTTTTTTTCGGTTTCGCCCACGTATTTGTTGATGATCTGCGACAGATCCACGCGGTACAGGTCCAGGTCCAGGTCGTTTGCGATCACCTGGGCGGCCATGGTCTTGCCCGTGCCGGGCACGCCGTAAAACAGCGCCGACACCGCCCGGCCATAGGCCAGCTTGCTCTTGAAGTTCCAATCCTCCATCACCCGGCCCCGATAGCGCACCCTGTTGCAGAACAGCCGCAGTTCCCGCTCGGTTTCCGGGGCCACCACCAGATCCTCCCAGGTGTAGAAGGCGTTGATGCGCCGGGCCTGGCCTTCCATCCGGTGGGTGGCGCTTTCGCGCACCTCGGTGGCGATGCGCTTAAAGCTCAGCCGCTCCTCCCCGGCCAAGGCCGCGTTCAGGGCCGCGCGGCGCAGCAGCTCGTGCACCCGGCCCGGGGTGAGCGCGTATTTATCCGCCAGCTCGCGGGGCGAAAGCGCCTCGCAGTCGTATTCGGCGAGGGCGTCCTGCCACAGCCGTTGTGCCTGGTCGGGCTTGGGCAGGGGAAAGGCCAGCTGCAGCTGCAGGGGACCGGGGGGCAGCTGCAGGGGGTCCTTGGCCGACACCAGCGTCACCTTCAGACGCCGGCCCAGCTCATCCACCGCCGCATCCCGGGCCGCCGCGTTCACCTCCGGGGCGTCCGCCCCGTCCAGCAGCACCAGCGCGCCCCCCAGCAGGGCTTCGGCCGCCAGGTCCAGGCCTGCCCGCCGGCCTTCCTCGGCGCCGGCGGGCAGGCGGTCGCAGCGCACACACAGCAGCTGTAGGCCCGTGTTGGCCGCCACATGCCGAAGCAGCCGCTTGCGGCCCGCGCCGCTTTCGCCCAGCAGCTGCACGACGGCGTTCTCCTCCCCGTCCAGCAGGCCCATGAGCAATTCCGGCAGGCGGTTCTCCTCCAACCCATAGGCCAGGGGGGAGGCGTCCGGCTCCAGCAGGGAGGCGTAGGCGCCCACCGCCCGGGACAGCGCGCCGGAGCCCAGGGCCACCAGCCGCGCCTTCTCCCGCAGGCGCAGGGGGGCGTTGAGCCCCGTTTCCTCCGGCAGTTCGAACAGATAGGCGTTGCCGGAATCCGTGTTCTGAAAGAAGGCCGCCGTCTCGGCCTCGTCCGCCTCGGCGAACATCCGCCACAGGGCCTTGGCGCAGCCGAGGCTGGGCCAGGGCTGCTGCAGGTTGTCGTTCAGGTAGGCGAAGAGCAGCTCGTATTTTCTGTCCATGGCCGCGCTCAAGGCCAGCAGCGCGCAGAAGCGGGCGAAGGGCGTCAGCTCCAGCAGCCGGCACAGCTGCTCCAACGCCGGCGCCTGCGCGCAGGCTTCCACGCGGCTGGCCCAGGACCGGTAGGCCTGGCGCAGCTTGGCGTCCCCCACGGGCCGGCTGGCCAGGGCCTCGGCCGCCATCTCGGCAGTCACGGCCAGGCCGCGGGGCTGGCTCAAGCCCTCCTTGCGCAGGGCGATGGCGCTGGAGATGCATTGGTCCACCAGGGCCAAGGAGGCGGAAAGAAAGTCCGCGTTGTCCACAAAGCCGACGCTGTTTTTCACGGTTTCTTCCAAGGCCTCCTTTCACTGCATGCGCCCATTGCTACCGGCTAAGCGGCGGCGCTCCCCTTGTGTTTCTTGCTTCCCAGGTGAGAGATGCCGCTAAAGAGGGCAAAGAGCGCGGCGCAGGCCACATAGGCCGCCGCCAGTCCCCAAATGGCCACGGTAACGTTGCCCTGGGTCATCAGCTCGATGACCACGGGCGCCACCACCGTCACCACGTTGCAGAGCATGAAGTAGATGGCCAGGGCCGTCACCTCCGGCGCGCGCTGGCGCACCGAGGGAATGGCCAGGAAGCCGTCCGTGGCCATGGGGGTGCCGAAGCCGTCGAACACGCCCAACAGCGTGGAGGAGAACAGCACCATCAGCAGGAAGGGCGGAACGCCCAGCACCGCCAGGCCCACGGCAGCCAGCAACAGCGCTGCCATCACGCACAGGCTGTTGCCCAGCCGCTTGCCCAGCAGGGCCACGAGCTTTGGTCCGAAGTAGAAGCCCGCAATGCCGTTGACGATGTAGCAATAGGACAGCAGGATGGTGCTCCCCTGGGCGTCCACCATGGAAGGAATCAGGGTCACCACGTAGAGGATGCCGAAGTTGACGGGCACCATGACCAGCAGGAAGTATTGCAGCACGCGGGGGGAGAGCACGATCTTGATGTAGTCCACAAGGCTGACCTTTTCCTCCTGGGTGCCGGCCTGCCTTTCCTTCTGCAGGGCGTTGGTCTCCAGCAGTTTCCAGGGCATCATGCGCAGCACGAACCAGCCGAACAGCGCGAAGAGCGCCGCGGAGATGATGTAGGAAAAGGCGTAGCCGGCCAGGGCCGCCACGATGGCGCCGATGCCGGCGCCGCACATGATGCCGCCGATGACGCCGGCGTTGGACTGGGCGAGGTTAACCTGGTGGCGTTCCTCGCCGTCATCGCCCGAGGCCACCACCATGTTGAGCAGGTGGATGAAGCCCGAATAGCTCAGGCCGCTGAGGAAGCGCATGACGATGATGGTCAGGGCGGAACCCGTGAGGAAGCAGACCACGTTCACCGCCACCATCACGGCCAGGCAGGCCAAGAAGAACAGGCGGCTGCGCTTGTCCGGCCGCTTGAACCAGACGGGGTAGAGCAACATGCCGATCACCTGGCCCGCGCTTTCCAGCGTCAGGGGCAGGGCGGCCGTCACGCCCACGGACAAACCGCCCACGGCCTGGTTCCATTGCTTGATCAGCATGGCCGAATAGGGCAGGTACATATAGTTGCTCAGCGTTCTTAGGAAGGAGGCGATGCGCACGCCCGAGGAAACGTGGCGGTAATTGTCCTCGGTGGGCTGGTTGAACTCCTTGCGCCTGCGCAGGTCGATCATCTCGGGCAGCTTGGTCATCTCGATGATGATGACGATACAGAAGATGAAGGTGGCCAGGAACATGAAGAACAGCTGCCACATCTTGCCGTTGACGTATTCCTCGGAGATGAAGGCCTCCACCCACAGGGTGCCCATCTCGCTTTCCACCGGCTCGGAAATCAGCGTAGAGCTGGTGCGTTGGAGCACGGAGTCGCTGTCGGAGAGCACGCTGCTGATGCGCAGGTTCCAAAGGATCGGCACGCTCTCCACCTTGTCGGCCAGGTATTCCTCCAGGCCGTACATCTCTGCGTAGGGCACGCCCTTTTCGTACAGCCCCTGGGTGGTGGCGCTCACGTATTCCACGATGGAGGAAGCATCCTGGCGCATGGCCTCCTCATAGCGCGACTGGAAGAGGATGTAGTTCGTCACGCCCATGATGAGGATGAACACGATGATGATGCCCGAGGGCACGCCAAAGAGCAGCAGGCGGCGGGTGTGCTCCTCGCCGGAGAGCATCCGCTTGCGCGCGCCCAGGTAGTAGAACACCAGAGCCGCCAGGCCGGCCACCAGCGCAAGCCCCAGGTACATGGCCAGCTCGCGCAGCATGACGGTGCGCTGGCTTGCATACACGCTCATGGGGTATTCCAGCAGGAAATAGCCCGCCAGCCCCTCCTGGCCGTCGATGGGCATGAGCAGGGCCTCGTAGCTGTTGCGGTTGATCAGGCTGTAGCCCTCGCCCGTATACTCCTCCAGGGCCGCCTGCAGCTCCTCGCTGTGGATGATCTGGTCGGCCACGCTGCCGGTCTGGCAGGTGGTGTAGAGCAGCTGGCCCTGGCTGTCCAGGATGCTCACCTCGAAGCCCTCGTCGAACAGGGCCTGCGTGCGCTCGAACACGTCCTCGATGCCGTAATAGCGGTCGATGCGCTTTCCGTAGCGGACGCTGGTCTCCATTTCGGTGATCACCTGCCCGCACAGGGTGGAGTAATAGCTTTGTTTGATTTCGCGGTAGTTCTGGTCAAAGCTTAGGTAGCACACCAGCGACAGCAGCGACAGCGTGATGCACAGAAACAGGCAGAAAACCGCGATGACCAGGTTGGCTCTTTTGCGCAGTTCGCTCACGTCTTTTCTCCTCCTGTTCAGTTGTCCGTCGCGCTGGAGTGGATGGTTTCGCAGGATAGGAGCATCTCAAAGCTGGGGCGGAAGCCGATCGCCTTGGCGGTGTCCAGGTTGATGCTCATATAGGGCGAGGAAACGTATTCGCAGGGGATGTCCCCCGGCTGCACCCCATGGGCCACCTGGGCGATCACCTCGGCCACAAACTGGCCGACGCCCTGGTTGTCCGTGGAGGCCACCAGCAGCAGCGCCCCTTCGCGCACGTAGTTCTCGCCGTCCTGCACGAACACGGGAATGCCCGCGTCCGCAAACAGCTTCAGCAAGGGTTCCGCGTCCATGTTGCTGCTGAGCAGGTCGGCGTTGAGCAGATAGGCGTCGATGTGCCGGTTATCGATCAGGTCGCGGTAGATGGCCTCCAGCTCCGCGGAAAAGGCGTTGGCCTCGGCCTGGGTCTGCACGCTGGTCGCCTCGATCTGCACCTTGGTGATGGTCACGCCCAGCTCCTCCGCCCCGCTCTCGTAGTCGGCGATGGCCGCCACCACGGGATCGGAGTAGACCATGCCGATGTTCTCAAAGGGCAGGATGTTATGGTAGAACTTGATCTGACGGTAATAAGGCAGGGGTTCCACCTGGGCCCACACCTGGGGGTCGCCGGAGTCCTCGGTGGAGACGATGATGCCCGAGGCCACGGGGTCGGTGGCCATGCAGACCAGGGTGTTGACGTCCAGGTCATGGGCCTTCATGAACAGGCCCGGATCGGTACCCATGGCCAGGATGATGTCCAGGCCCTCCTCGGACTGGATGTGCTCCTGCATGCTGGCCACGATCTCGTCCTCGTCCTGGTAGTCGGTGTAGTAGGCGGCGTCGCCCACAAACTCGATGTAGGGGCCAAGGTCCATCTGGGACAGAGCCTGCATCATGGCCACCACGTCCATGCTGGTGGAGGTAAAGGGCAGGCTGTCATAGGTCAGCCAGCCTTCCTTCTTCAGCCCCTCCAGCACGTAGTAGAGGTAGATGCTTGCCGGCTCATATTCGTTGATGTCCAGCAGCCCGATGCGCAGCTTGCCGCCGTCCGGTTGCAGGACGGGAGCGTACTCCTCCTCCTCGCTCATCTGGGCAACGGTCACGCCCGTCTGGGAGGTTTGGCCTTCCGCGCCGCCGTCGGTGCAGCCCGTTGCCGTAAGCAGCAGCGCCAGGCACGCAATTGCAGCCATCCACCTTGCAATTTTGCTTTTCATGCCGTCCTTTCCACCTTTCTCTGCCTGCTCCTCAGCGGGCCAGCAGCGCCGTAAAGTCCGCGACGCGCTCGTTCGCCGGAACAACGTCGGGATATAAATTCGCCAAGGCGATGCGATGTGCCTGCTCAAAAGTGACATTCATCCAATTCTTTCTTTCAATAATCGACGGTTTCTGTGCCAACAGCTCCACGATTCCCCGGGGCGTGCCGCTGGCCCCCTCCAGAAACATAGGGCCGCTGAGATAGCCGGAAGGGTCCTGGGAGGCGACGACGTTGGCCAGGGACGCGCGGCCGGCGCGCCCCAGGGCCAAGGCCAGGCCGTCGCGCATGGCGCGCAGGTACTCCGGCTGGAAGCAGCCCCCGAAGCAGCGCACGCCGCGGGCAAACAGCAGGGGCAAAAAGCACATCAGCAGGGCCGGGTAGATCCTGCCCTCCTCCAGGGCTTGGGGGACGGCGTCGTAGGCGATGCTTTCGCCGCTGCGGCCGTTGACGAGGGCGTCGCCGTCGTCCAGCAGGGGGATGCGGGTCCAGCGCTCGCCCACCGCCCAAAACAGCGTCGTTCCGGCAGAGGACCATTGGCCCGCGCGCAGGGCCTCCCGGTTCCAGCAGCCCACGGCGCCGTCCAGGGCCGCGTATACTTCGTTGCGCAGCCGCCGGTCCTTGACCACCAACGAGGCCAGGGAGTCCGGCCTGCGAAGGTCCAGCAGCAGCAGGGCGGCGGCGATCTTTTCCAAGTCCAGGTAGGCAAAGCCGCAGCCCAGGGCCTCGCGGGTCATCTCCAGGTTGATGGCGCAGGCCTGCTGGACGTAGCTGGCCATGGCCAGCACGGAAGGCTTGCCGTAGAAGTCCTCCAGCACATGGCGCGTGGTCCGCAGCATGGTCTCGGACAGGCGCTGGCGATAGCGGTCGCCCTCCAGGGCGGCCAGGGCCTTGTCCACCATCTCGCGCGTGATGGCGGGAAAAAGCCCCACGATGCTGTCGTTATAGCGGTTGGGGATCACCGGCACGCGCAGGGGATACCGCCCGTCCAGGGTTTCAAAGAGCAGCAGCCCCTTGCCATAGGAGGAGTTGTCCAGGGGCACGGAGCCGCAGGCCAACACCGGCGTGTTCCTGGCGGACATTCCGCGCTTTTCCAACAGGTGGCGGAAGAGCAGGTTGCCCTGCACCGACTGGGCGAAACAGTCCACGCCGTGGTGGTTGGCGGTGAGCGCGCAGCCGCTGGCCAGGCAGGCGGCCGCGTTGCTGGCCTCCTCGGGGCCCAGCAGCGGGGCGAGGGCGTTTTGGGCGGCCCGGGTGAGGTCGCCGGGGTCGCTGAGGGCCGTTCCGGGCGTAAAGTCGGCCAGGCGTTCGACGTACTGCTCCAGCGTCTGCCCGGCGGCCCGGTCCATCGCCTCGCGCAGGGTGGGGCTGTGCTGCAAGACCTGGTTCAGCAGGGGCCGCCAGGCCAGGTTTTCCGGGTAGTTGACGTATCTCTTCGGCGTGCGGCGTCCCGTCTTGAAGGCGAGCTGGCTATTGGCCAGGGTAAAGCCGGACTGGCGCATCACCTCGTACAGGGTGATCTCCGCCCCGCCCTGCCTGCCCAGCAGCACGGCCTCGTCGCTGAGCTGCACGTCCGGGATGTCCGTCACGTCGATGGTGGCGGTGTCCATGCAGGCCTCGCCCACGATGGGCGCGCGCCGGCCGTGGACCAGCATGTGGCCGCCGTGCATGAACATCAGGAACAGGGCGTCCTCATAGCCGCCCAGCACCGTGGCCAGGCGTCTGCGGCCCGCGTGGGGCTGCGTCTCGTGGTAGCCGGTGAAGGCCTGGCCGTCCACGGTCTTGAGGCTGATGATGCGGCTGCGGATGGACATCACGGGCTTAAAGGGCGAGGGCTGCTCGTCAAAGGGCAGGCCGTACACCGCCGCGCCCACCCGCACCATATCCATCCTGGCCTCGGGAAAGCGGCAGGCCGCGGCGGTGGAGGCCGCGTGCACGCAGATCTTTTCCCGAAGTCCCTTGGGCAGCAGGGCGATGGCGCTCTTAAACTCCTCCAGCTGCCGGATCATGCCCCTCTTATCCTCCACATAGGCGCCGTACAGCTGGGTGTACACCCCGGCCAGGCGAAGGTTGGGCATGGCCAGCAGCTCCGGCAGCACCCGGGCAAACTCCTCCGCCAGCATGCCGGGGCTGCCCGAGCACACATCCAGGCGCACGTGCACGGGCACCTGCCGGCCTTCGGCCAGCTGGTTGAGCTTGCGGGCAAACTCGACCCGGTAGATGGAGGGCACGAGGTTGTGGTTAATCACCTGCTCGGCGTCCTCGTCCGCGATGTCCCCCAGCACCAGGATGGGCAGGTGGATGCCGCTGCTGCGCAGGTGCAGGGCCTCGTCCAGCATGGCCACCGCCAGCATGTCCACACAGGCGTATTCCTCCAGCACACGGGACATGCGCACGTCCCCGCAGCCGTAGCCGTCGCCCTTGACCACGCAGCACAGCTTCACCCCGCCCAGCATTTGGCGCAAGGTTTGTATGTTGTACAGGATGGCGCCAACATCGACCTCGATCATCAAGGCAGCATTCTCTCCTTACAGCTCATCGTCCATCAAATCCGCATACTGGCGCAGTTCCTCCCGCACCACGACGATTTGGTTCTTTCTTTGTTCGTACACGGCCGCCCGCAGGAGCTGCCGCATGCCGATGGGACAATTCTCCCGCGCGGCCAGGAAGGCGGCATGCAGCACGATGTTCTTGATGTTTCCCCCGGCGAGGGCGAACTTCTCGGCCAGAAAGGCGAAGTCCACGTCGGGTTCCACCGGCGCCCCGCTCGGGAGCATCTTGCGGTACAGGCTCTCGCGGGCCTTCTGGTCGGGGAAGGGGAAGTGCACCACGAAGCGCATCCGCCGCATGAAGGCCGCATCGATGTTCTGGGACAGGTTGGTGGCCAACAGCGTCACGCCGTCGTGGTCCTCCATCTGCTTGAGCAGGAAGGCCACCTCGGCGTTGGCGTGGCGGTCCTGGGCGTCGCGCACCTCCGCCCGCTTGCCAAAGAGCGCGTCGCACTCGTCGAAGAAGAGCACCGCGCTGGCCTGGCTGGCCTGCTCAAAGACCCGGCGCAGGTTTTTCTCCGTCTCGCCCACATACTTGCTGATCACCTGCGGGAGCTGCACGATGAGCAGGCGCATGTGCAGCTGCCTGGCCACGATGCGGGCGGCCATGGTCTTGCCCGTGCCCGGCGGGCCCGAAAGCAGGATGGACACCCCCCGGCCATAGGGGGTGCCGCGGCCAAAGCCCCAGCTTTCGTAGATCTGGCGGCGCAGCAGCACCTGGTCCACGGCCTGGAGCAGCTGCCGCTTTTCCATCCGCGGCAGCACCAGGTCCTCCAGGGTCAAGCCGCCCTCCTCCGGCTGGCCGAAGAGGTCCAGCAGGTCGTAGCAGGCCTGGTGCAGCTCCTCCTGGCTCAGGGGTCGGCCCAGGCTATCCTGGCGCACGCGGGCCGCCTCCATGGCCTTGGCGATGCGTCCGGGGGTGAAGAAGAACTTGGCAGCCAAGGCCTGGGTCTGGCCCTGCACGCCGCAGCGGCGGGCGTGGAAGGCGAAGAGCTCCTCGCGCAGGGCGTCGCCGGGCGGCTCAAAGCGCAGCCGCAGGGCGGGGGGGCCGGACTTGGGCAGGGCTGCCCGCTCCCCCGCCAGCAGGAAGACGGGGAGCAAGCCCTCCGGCAGCCTTTCCAGCTCCGGCATGCCCTCCCGGCAGTCCACCGCCAGCAACGCCCCGCCCAGGGCGGCCGCGGCCATCCCCTCTCCCAGGGTTTCGGCCGTGCAGCAGACCACGGGTCCCTCCGCAGCCCTTTCCAGGGCTGTGCGCCGGCCGCAGCCCTCCTCCCCGCAGAGCAGCACGACGGTGCCGGCGCGTTCCCGGCAGATGGTCCGCAGGGTCCGGACCTGCTCCGGGTGCAGCTCCAGGCCGGGTTCCGGCTTGGCAGGGGCCGCGTCTTGGGCAAACAGGCCCTCCACCAGGGCGGGCGCTGGGGCCAGCAGGCCCTTTTCCAGGGCCTTTGCGTCCAGCAGAGCCGCCAAGCCGGCGCTGGAGCGCAGCCGTCCCACGGCCTTGGCCGTCCATTCGCCCTCCTTGGCGCAGAGCCGGGCGCAAAGCCGCAGCGAGGGCTGGCGGAGGGTGACGTCGTCCTGCAGGTAGCCGAAGAGCTTTTCGTACTTGGCGTCCAGCTCCGTGGCCAGGCAAAGGCGCAGGGCGCGCTCCTCCAGCTCGTCCAGCCGCAGGCAGCGCAGCGCCCGCAGATAGGGAAAGGGGGTCTGGGTGCGCGCCATGCGCAGCTGGATGGCCTCGTCCAGGGCGGCGGCCTCCTGGCCGGGGCCGTCGGCCGTTCCGTCGCCGGCGCCGGCCAGCTTTTCCTCGAACTCCTCCCGCGTGACCACCAGGCCCAGCAGCTCCCGCAGCTGGGGATCGCGGCCGACCCAGGCGTCGCGGGCATAGGCCTCGGCCAGCAGCGCGTCCAGCCACAGGCAAACGTCGCTCAGCAGCTCCTCCTGGCTGGCATAGGGCTCGTCCACCAGGAGGGCCACGGACTCAGGCCGCCGTCGCATGGAGGCCCTCCTCGCGCCGGATGCGCCCGCCGCGCTCGCGCCACAGCCTGCGTCCCAGCGCCGTCAGCACGCAGGCGGCCGCGCAGGCGGCGGCCAGGATCAGGTATTGCAAGGCCATCTCGCCCAGGGCCGACAGGGTGCGGCCGGCCAGATACTCGCTGTCCATGGTGGCGCGCACCTTGCCCTCCTCGGTGAAGTCCAGGCGCTGGACCATGTCCAGCTTCTCGTTGATGTCGTCCAGCCAGCCGTAGATATCGTACAGGTCGTCCACGCCGACGCCCTTGTCCATCACGCCCTCCACCTGCTGTTGCAACACCTGGGCGATCTTCTGCACGGACTGGGAGGTGATGGTTTCCAGCTTGACGGAGAGCTTGACGGCCTCGATGCCGATGTCCACCGCCTGGGCCACCAGCACCGTCACCGCCAGCAGCACCGCCAGCCCCAGCGCGCCCAGCCGCCGGCGGCCGGCGCGGGTGAGCCGGGTGTAGACCAGGATGAACAGCAGCAGCATCTCGCCCAGCACCACGAAGGACTGCACGCGGCCCTCGCTCTGGTAGGACTCGATCAGGCGGTTCATGATGCCGTTGTTGAGCATCACCACCAGGGTGCCCGCCACGCCGCCGTCCGGGTCGCTGATGTCCATGAACATAAAGGCGTAGCCCTGCCCTTCGTCCGAGGCGTAGAGCGCGCCGTCGGTGTTGTGCAGCACGGTCATCTGTTCGGGGTTTGGCATGGGCTCGCCGGCGGAGTAGAGCAGCACGGACTGGTTGCTGACGATATAGGCGCCCTCCACATAGGGCGAGGTGCGCAGCACCGCCTGGAGCACGGCGTCCATGTTGTAGTAGTTTTCCAGGTTCTTGCCGTAGCGGATGCCAAACTCCAGGCTGGTGATGTACTGGGTCAGCTCGGTGGCGCGCAGGGTTTCCTGCGCGGTGCGGTAGGCGTCATCCACGGTGCGCTCCTTGGCGCGGACCGTCCAACACAGCCCCGCGAACAGACAGAGAAAGGCCAGCAGGTAGACCAAGCCGTCCTTCTTCCATTGTTTCACTTGCGCATCTCCGCCTTTCCTTGGGGGATCAGGGCACCTGCACGGTGGTGACCATGGGGTTGGTGATGCTGATGGAGCCATAGGCGCACATCAGCTTGCTGGTTTGGTTCAGGGCGGGCTTGCCGCCGATGAGCACCGTGGTGCTGCCCGGCAGCCAGGTGCCCGTGATCAGGGGCGTGCAGGGCTGGGGAACCAGCACGCCGGTGGAGGACAGCACCGAGGCCACGGCCGGGTTGAGCGTGGAGACGCAGGTGCCGAAGGTCGGCATCAGGGTATCGCTGATGGTGGCCAGCGGCATGGCGCCGGAGACCGTCTGCTGCTGGGAATTGACCGCCAGCACGCAGGGCGCCGCGCCGAACATGCACTGGCACATCGCGCCCATCGCAACGGGAAAGGCCATATGGAATCCTCCTCTTCTTCAGCAAAAAGGGTCCGGCAACGCCGCGGGCCTTCGGCCCCGGGCCGCCTTAGTTCCCCTCGCAAAGCAGCTGGCGCTCGTTGTGCTCCTTGGGCCGCAGCTCCAGCTCCTCCCGCCGGAAGCCGCCCGCCTCTTCCAACAACAGGCCGAGCGGGCCTTCCTCCTCCGCCACCAGAAAGAGCTCGCCCTTTTCGTCCGCGGCGCAGGCGCGGGCCGGGCGCAGCAGGCAGCCGCGGCGATGGGCGCGCGCCAGGGGGGCCTGCAGCTGGAAGGCCATGCCCTGGGCCAGGCGCAGCTCCACCAGCTCGCTTCCCTCCCCGTCCTCCAGGAAGAACAGGCCGGGGACCGGCAGGCGCGCGGGCTTTTCCGCCGAAAAGAGCCGCAGCTGCAGCGCGCCCGGCTGGGCGTCGTCCTGGGCCAGGCGCAGCGCCCGCCTCTCGCCCTCCAGGGCATAGAGCCGCCTGCCCGGCAGGGGGCGGCCGTCCCGGCCGGCCAGGCGCAGCGTCAGGGTGGTGACGCGGCGGCCGAAGCGGTAGGAGGGGGCGGGCAGCAGGCGCAGCGCCATCTCCTCGTAGGCTTGACCGCCCTGCACCCTGCGTTCCTCCGCCTGAAAGCCCTCGCCTTCCACCCGCAGCGCGTGCTCGCCGGCGGCCAGGTTCACCAGCACAAACCAGCCGCCCTCCTTATAGACGGGCCGGCAGGGCTCCTCGTCCAGGAACAGCCGGACCTGGGCGGGCTTGAGCGGCCGGCCGCTGAAGCCGTCCAGCAGGTTGAGGGCCAGGGAGACATGGATGTCGATCATTTCGAGCTGTCCTCCGTTTGGATGCGAATCTGTTTGACGCGGGCAACGCTGCGCACGCGCTCGGAGTCGATGAGCACGGTGTTGACCAGGCAGCCGAAGGAAAGCTTGTAGGGCTTGTTGCCCCCGCCCCAAAGGCGCTGCAGCTGGTCGGCCTGCAGGCCCTTTTCCAGCATCAGGTGCACGGGCTCGCCGCTGGCGGCCAGGGAGCCGGTCAGGTAGGCGGCCAGGTCCGGGTGGTCCCGCACCACCTGCACCGCCCTGCCCAGGATGCGATACTCGTCCGCGGCGCGGGTGAGCACCGGCGCCTTGGAGTGGGCCGTGATCAACAGGTGCAGGTTCAGCTGCAGGGGCGCAAAGCGCTGGGACTCCCGCCCCTCCTGCACAAAGCCATGGCCGGAATCGCGGCGATGGGCCTCCTCCTCCAGGTGGTAGAGATGCACGGTGAGCTGAAAATCCTCCGGCTCCTGCGGGGCGCACAGGCCGATCAGCTCTGGCTTGCTGATGGGCTCCGGCGTCATCTCCTGGCGCAGCAGCTCCACGACGGCCTGGGCCGCCTCGTACAGCGCGGTGTATTCGGCCACGATCCTTCCCTCCCTTTCCTTAGGCTCCGGCGCCCAGATACTCTTCCAGCATCCCCGCCTGGTCGCAGAGCGCGCCGCTGCAGCTCTCGTTGATGGAGTACAGCAGGCGGCTATAGTCGGAGATGGCCGTCATCAGCTCCAGGCGGGCCTGGCGCATCTCCACCGTGGCGCTGCGAAAATCCTCGGAGCTGGCGTTGCCCATCATCACGTCGCGGGCCACGCCCTGGCGCGCCTCCTCCGCGGCCACATAGGTCTCCTGGGCCGAGGAGATGGCCTCGTAGTACAGCGAAACGTCGATGTAGCTCTGCTCCAGCTCGATCAGCGCCTCCTGGAGGTTTTCCGCCTCGCCGCTGCTGGTCAGCGCGCTTTTGAGCAGGTCCAGCGAAAGCTGGGACGGTTGCAGCGTCAGGAAGAAGTCCTGGGCGTCGGCGCTGCAACCCGTGATGTCCTGGCCGGTGAAGCCGCGCACCCGGCTGACCAGCTTCATCTGCTCCAGCTGCGCCTTGTCCGCCTCGGCCTGGGCGGTGCTGACGGCCTTTTCGGCCGCCTCCAGGTCCGCGCTCTCCACCGTGCCCATCAGGTATTGGGCTTCCAGGTCCTCCAGGGCGTTGCTGGCGTTTTCCACGGCCAGCTCCTTGATGGAGATGTTCATCTGCCCAAGCACGTACTCATGCAGCAC
>CALWRM010000068.1 GCA_944383925.1 uncultured Clostridia bacterium | reverse complement strand
CGAGCTCTGCACTCTTTCCCTACGCGACGCTCTGCCGATCTGGGAGGGTTTGGGGGGAACGGAGCTTGGCGCAATAGCGGCGAAAGACTTCCCCCCTTCGGGGGGCGTTGGCCGGGCGGGAATGGGGTGAACGGAAAGAGTGGAGTGAGCTATGCCTTCCCCTGCGGGGGATGCTGACCGGACGGGCCGGGCGCAGCGGGAGGGTTTGGTGGTGGACGGGGCAAGGCGCGGGAGCGGCGGGAGGTTGGCCGGGCGTGGTGGGGTGAGCGGGAGGGGTGGGGTGAGCTATGCCTTCCCCTGCGGGGGGATGCAAGCCTGGCGGGGCGGGCGCAGCGGGAGGGTTTTTGGGAGGCGAAGCTTGGCGCAATAGCGGCGAAAGACTTCCCCTTCGGGGGGTGTTGGCCGGGCGGGGGCGGATGGGACGGAAGGATAGGGGACAGCAACGCCCTCCCCTTCGGGGGCATTGCCAAGCGGGAGCGGCCTTTCCCTGGACTGGCCGGCAAAAAAGCGCCCAGCCGAGGGACGTTGCCTTTCGGATGGGCGCTTTTGTTGCGGTCGGGGGGAGCGGGCCGTCCGGCTTACTCGCCGTAGATCTCCCGGAGGGCCTGGTCGATGCGTTCCAGCTCCTGGGCGCTCAGGTCCCAATCGCCGGCCTGGGCGTTTTGCACGGCCTGGGCGGGGTTCTTGCAGCCCACCAGCGCGGTGCTCATGCCTTCCTGCTGGGAAACCCAGTTGATGGCCACATGGGCCACGGGCTTATCGTGCTCCTGGGCAATCTCCTGCAGCACGGACACCAGGCGCAGCGCCTGGCTGAACAGGGGCTCCTTGAAGAAGGGATAGAAGCCCGCGCGCTTGTCCGAACCCTCCACCTGGGGCGGGGTCTTGAACTTGCCGGTGAGCATGCCGGCGCCCAGGGAGCCGTAGGAAAGGATGCCGATCCCGTTCTGGCGGCAGAAGGGCAGGATGCTCTTTTCCACCTGGCGATCCAGGAGGGAGTACTGGGGCTGGAGGGTATCCAGCTGGCCCACGGCCATGCAGCGGCGCATGAGCTCCTCGTCAAAGTTGGACACGCCGATGGCGCGGATCTTTCCTTCCTTCTTCAGGTCCAACATGGCCTGCATGGACTCCTCCACCGGGGTGTTGGGATCCGGCCAATGCATCTGGTACAGGTCGATGTAGTCCGTTTGTAGCCTGGTGAGGGACTGGTCCACCTCCATCTGGATGGCCTTGCGGGTCAGATTGCGGCCGGGCGCGGTCAGGCCGCACTTGGTGCAGAGCACCACCTGCTGGCGGCGGCCCTTGAGCGCCTTGCCCACCAGCTCCTCGGAATGGCCATGGCCATAGACGGGCGCGGTGTCCACCAGGTTGACGCCGGCATCCAGCGAGGCGACAATGGCCTCGATGCACTGCTTTTCGTCGATGGCGCCAAAGAAGTCTCCGCCCATGGCCCAGGTGCCCGTGCCGATGGCGGAAACCTTGATGCCGCTCTTGCCCAGGGTTCCAAATCTCATGTGTCTCTACCTCCCCAATGTCGCTTGTCTTACGCCGCCGGGCCGGCAAGGCCCAGGGCGCCTATTTTCTCCCTTCAGTATAGCACATGCTCCCCCCTTGCGCCAAGCCCGGCGGGGGTCCGGCCGCAAAAAGGGCCCCGCCTTAGGCGGGATCCTGGCGGAGCAAGCCTTCCAGCTCCTGCTGGGTGAAGTTGTAGCGCTTGTCGCAGAAATGGCAACACACCTCCGCGCCGTGCTGCTCCTCGATCAGGCTTTGCAGCTCCTCGCGGCCCATGGACAGGAGGGCCCGCTCGATCCTTTCCCTGGAGCAGTCGCAACGATAGGCCGGCTGCTGCTCCTCCAGCACCTGGTGGTCCAGCCCCGCGAACACGTCCTCCACCAGGGCGGCGGCGCTGCCGTCGGCGGCGATGCGGTCCGACAGGGCGGTCAGGCCGGGGGCCAGGCCCTCCAGCCTCTGGAGCACCTCCTCCGTGCAGCCGGGCAGGGGCTGCACCAGCACGCCGCCCGCCGCGCAGACCACGCCCTTTTCCAGCCGCACCCCCAGGGCCACCAGGGAGGGCGTCTGCTCCGAGGCCGTCAGGTAGAGGGCCAGGTCCTCGGCGATCTCGCCGGAGCTGAGGTTGGTCTGGCCCACGTAGGGTTCCTTGAGTCCCAGGTCGCGCACCACGGTCAGCCGCCCCGTATGTCCCACGCCGCCGCCCACGTCCAGCTTGCCGTTGGGCTTGAGGGGCAGCTCCAGCTGGGGATTTTCCAGGCAGCCCTTCACCCGGCCCTGGCCGTCCGCCACGCAGACCACGGGCGAGAGGGGGCCGTCCCCCCGAAAGGTCAAGGTCAGCCGGTCCTGCTGGTTCTTTTGCAGGCAGCCCAGGAGAACGGCCCCCGTCAGCGCCCTACCCAGGGCGGCGGCGGCCGTATGGGACAGGCCGTGCAGCCTCTGGGCCTCGCGCACCAGCTCGGTGGTCTCGGCCACCAGGGCCCTGGCCTGGCCCAGCTCGATTTCCACATGCAACAGGCGATCCATCGTTTTCTTCTCTTCCTTTCCTGGTTGCGGGCCCGCTACGGCTCCTCCTCCCGCAGCGCCCGCACGTACAGCCGCCCCGGCAGCGGGCCCTCCAGGGCCTGCGCCTTGGCAAAGCCCGCCTCCCGCAGCAGGGGGGCCAGCTCGTCCATGTCGTGGGCCGCCTGCACGTGCCGCTCCGTGAACTTGCGGTAGCGGCCGTCCTCCTGGCGCACGAAAAAGCTCAGGTCCATGGTCAGCCGCCGGCTTTCCCGGTTCAGGGCGTTGAACCAGAGGTAGCTGACCTCCTCCCGGTCCTCGCCGTACAGCTGGCCGTCCATGGATAGAAACTTTTCATAGGTGGACAGATCGAAGAGCAGCGCCCCGCCCGGCAACAGGTTGGCGTGGGCCCGCCGGAAAAAACGCAGCAGCTGGGTCCGGGTCCACAGGTAGTTGAGGCCGTCGCAGCCGCAGAGCAGGCAAGCCACGGGCCTGGGCAGGGCCAGGCGCTCCATATCCTGGCGGACAAACTGCACCCGCAGGCCCTGGGCGCGGGCCTTTTCCTGGGCCAGGGACAGCATCTGCTCGGAGATGTCCACCCCCGTGACCGCAAAGCCCCGCTTGGCCAGCCGCAGGGCGAAGGCGCCGGTGCCGCAGGCCAGGTCCGCCACCCGGCAGCCCCGGGGAAGCCGCACCTGGGCCAGGTAAAAGTCCAGCCAGGCGTCATAATCCACGTCGTCCATCAACAGGTCGTACAGGCTCGCCAGGCCCCGATAGGCGTCCGTCTGGCTCATGGACGCTTGCCGTCCTCGTCCTCGTCCTCCTCGTCCTCGTCGATGTCCACGTATTCGTACTCGTCCTCCTCCTCCTTGCGCAGGCCCTTGCCGACCTCCGCCCCCTCGATGCGCGTGTTGAGGTACTTATCGAAGGCGCCGTTGGTGTAGGAGACGTTCAGGAAGGCGTGGAAGGCGTAGCCGATCACGAAGTAATACAGCACAAAGGGCGGGAAGAAGGCGCAGATGGCCACGGGCACCAGGGTGATGAGCAGGTATAGCAGGCTAAAGGGCAGACGGCCCACGGCCATGATCAGGGAGTTGCGCAATATGTCGGAAAAGCGCATCTCGTAGGTGACCATCATGGGCCAGGCGTAGAGGTTGATGAACAGATAGAGCACCAGCAGTACCACGAGCAGGGTTTGCAGCACCACGTAGAGCGTGCTCTCCGAGCCCATGACGGCGTAGAAGTTCAGGCCGAACAACCCCAGGAACATCACCGCCGCATTGAGGGAGGACAGGGCCAGGCCCTGCTTCCAGTTGGCCTTGAAGGCGTCCCAGAAGTCGGACCAGACGTAGGCGTGCTCGTCCCTGGCCCAGTTGCGGGTCACGTATTTGAGGGCGGCCTTGGCCGGGCCCAGCAGCATCACGCAGGGCACCAGGCCCATGAGCAACAGGGTGAACTGGCCCTGGGTGAAGAACTCGCTCACCGTTTGCAGCATAGCCTGGGCGTCCGCGGCGGTGGTGATGAGGTTGAGCAGGACCATGTAGTTCATCCACAGCCACACCCACAGGGGGATGGTGAAGAGCAGGTAGATGAAGTTGAGCTTGACGAGGTTGAAGAAGTTGAGCTTGAGGGTGGTGAAGAACAGCTCGTAGCGGTTTTTGGGCAGCATGTCGGGGGTAAAGTCCGGCCTGTTGGGCTTGCCCTGGAAAAGTCCCTGGAATAAACCAGCCATGGTCAAATCCGTCCCTTCTTGCGGCGTATTGGCTTGCGGGGAGGCCTAGGCCTGTCGGCTTAGGCGGATGTAGAGCTGGAGCATGGGCAGCAGCGCCGCCTCGTCGAAGTCGAAGCGGCTGGAATGCAGGGGGCTCGTGCGGCCCTCCTGGCCGCAGCCGATGAAGGCGAAGCAGCCGGGCCGCTGGTTGAGGTAGCAGGAGAAGTCCTCGGAAATCATCTGGGCCGTCTGGGCCACGCGCCCCTCCAGCAGGGCGGCGGCCTTGCGCACGCAGGCCTCGTCGTTGATCACGGGCGGGTATTCCTTCTCGTCCCGCCACAGCTCGGCCGTGGCGCCCAGGGCGCCGGCCGCGCCCTGGGCGGCCCGCTCCATGGCCCGGAGCATGGCATCGCGGTGGGCCTGGTTGTAATAGCGCATCACGCCGTCGGCCACCACCTCCTCGGCCAGGGCGTTGCGCACCGAGCCGCCATGGATGGAGCCGAAGCTAGCCAGGCAGGGCTGGGTGGGGTCCAGCCGGCTCAGGGCCGCCTGGATGGCCACCAGGGCCTGGCAGGCGGCCAGCACGCCGTCCACCCCGTTTTGGGGGGAGGCGCCGTGGGCGCTGACGCCCCGCACCCGCAGGGCGATGCTCAGGTTGCCGGCCATCACCGGGCCGGCGGACAACCCCACCGAGCCCAAGGGCAGGGAGGGCATCAGGTGGCCGCCGTAGACCTCGTCCACCCTAGGGGCCTCCAACGCGCCCAGCCGCACGAAGTCCCGGGCGCCCAGGTAGTTCTCCTCGCCCGGCTGAAACAGGGCAACCACGTTGCAGCCAAGCTCCTCCCGGTGAGCGGCCACATATTCGCAAAAGGTCAGCAGCAGGGCCATGTGGCCGTCGTGGCCGCAGGCGTGCATGAAGCCCTCGTGGCCGGAGCAAAAGGGCAGGCCGGTTTCCTCGCGCACGGGCAGGGCGTCCATGTCCGCGCGGAAGGCGAGGGTCTTGGCCCCCGGGCGGCCGCAGAAGAACACGGCCTTCAGCGCCGTATCCCCCAGCTGGTCCAGCCTGTCCGGGCCGAGGGGTTCCAGCACGGACAGCAAATAGGCCTTGGTCTTAAACTCCAGCAGTCCCCGCTCGGGGATCCGATGCAGCGCGCGCCGGTGGGCGCGCAGGCGATCCAGGCTCATGGTTCTTCCTCCCATCTTGGCGTTCCAAGGCCGGCAAGACGCGGCCGGCCCCAAAGGCCAAGCCGCGCGCGTTTCTTACCGCCTATCATACCATGTTTGGCGGCGGATGAAAAGAGCGTTTGGCCCCGCCGAATCAAGCGCCAAAGGCCCCCGCCGCGCCGGGCGCGGCGGGGGCCCGCCCGCCTAGAAGTAATCGGAAAAATAGGGTTTTTCTACGGGGATGAGCTGCTCGAGCACCTGGACCAGGTAATACTCCATGTTCAGCCTCTCGTTGTTGTACAGATAGCTCGGCCGCTTGTAGCCCATCATCAGCGTGGTGAGGGTTTGGATGTCCAGCTCGATCAGGTTTTGCAGCGGGCCCTCCTCCACGCGCTCGCAGCGGGTTTTATCCTCCTCCCAACACAGCAGGAAATCCCCCTCGTTCCAAGGGGCCAGGGCGTCGTGCACCCGAAGGTGCAGCCGCAGGGTTTCGGGCCGCCTGGGGAAGGGGTAGCGCTCCAGAAACTGGGGCACGTCCACGATCCTGGCCATGATGTAGGGGGCGATGGTCTCGGAGATCTCGCTGTCCTCCAGCAGAAAGGCCAGGGGCTCGCCGGAGTAGTTGTCGCCCCGGACCTCGGTGATCATGGAGAAGTGGGCGCCGATGTAGTTCCAAAGGCCGTGGTTGGCCTCGCGGTTGAGGCAGGCCATCTCCTTGATGTGGAACACCTCGTTTTCCAGGTAGTAGACCAGGGAGCCGATGGGCCGGTGGTCCTTGGTGTAGTAGACGGCGGCGGTCACGTCGTCCTTTTCCCAGCGCCAATATTCCTCCCAGGCCAACTCGTCGCGGATCAGGGCGCCATGGTGCTGCATGGCGAAGTATTCGTATACGTTTTTGAAGTCCTCGTGGTCCAGGGGCACCCGCTCCACCATGCCGGGCACGTCGCGGTGCTTGGGCAGCTGGGTGTCGCGGATGGTGAAGCTCAGCTTGTCGGAGATGATCTCCCACCCCATCTTCCGGTAAAAGGGGATGGAATAGGGATAGAGGTAGGAAATCAGCTGCTTCTCCTGGCGCATATGCTTGAGGCATTCCTTCATCAGGCCGTGGATCAGGCCCCGGCCTGAATACTCCGGGTAGGTGGTCACGCCGGTGACGCCGCCCATGTCGAACAGCTCGCCCTGGATGTTCACCTGCATGGGATAGACCACCACCTGGGAGGCCAGGCGCTCCTTGTGGAACCAGCCGAGCACGAAGGAGCCCTTGAGGATGGGCGCCTTGGACACCTTGATCTCGTCCTCCGCCCAGCCGGACTTGACCAAATCGTCGGACGTGACCTGGAAGGCGTAGCGCAGCAGCGCGTTGAATTGATCCAGGTCCCTCTCGTCCAGCTGGCGCATGGTAAACATGGCCGTGGCCTCGCCCCTGTCCTTGTCCATCTTCCTCATCGCTCCCCCCTGGGGACCTCGCCGTCCCCGACCGTCTCCCTCTATGATAAACGCCCAACCGGGGGGCGCGTCAAGCCCCAAAGCCAAAATCGCGCCCCGGAAATTTCGCCGCGCCGGCCCTCGGGCTTCCTTCGGGCAACCGCCCCCAGTCCTGCGCCGCTCCCCGGGCTTACTTCCTCAATCCTTCCGGCAGAAAACCCTTCCGTCCTCGCCCCCCTGCGGGTCCTACCCCTCCCCCGGAAAAACACCCCCCGCCCGCGCGCTTCCTTCGGGCAACCGTCCCCAACCCCGCGCCGGGCCTCCGGGCTTCCTTCCTTAACCCTCCCGGAGGAAAAGCGCTTCCGCCCTCCAGCGGCTTCATCCCCTCCGCCGGGAAACCACCCCGCGCTTCCTTCGGACAACCGTCCCCAGCCCCGCGCCGCTCCCCGGGCTCCCTTCCTCAATCCTTCCGGCAGAAGAATTCCTCGGCCGGGGAAAACACCCCCGCTCCGCGCTTCCTTCGGGCCACCGCCCCCAACCCCGCGCCGCTCCCCGGGCTTCCTTCCTTAACCCTCCCGGAGGAAAA
>CALWRM010000067.1 GCA_944383925.1 uncultured Clostridia bacterium | reverse complement strand
GACAGTTACGGTAGGTTTGAGGGCATCCCTCCTTTATCATAACTGTCTTTTCATTCGCCACAAATGAGCCGCCAGTCATGATGTAATGTTTTTTGGTGTAATCCACCCTCTATACATTACATCATGGTAGAAGTTGATTTGGCAATTGCCAACCATTTCCCCTTCCACCAAGCAGACCAACATCAAGCTGTCCCCCGACTCGTTGAGCCGCCTCACAAAGGCGATCTCCTGTTGCAGGCTTATGTCGCATTCCTCGGGGCTTCGCAGCAAGAACTCCGTCTCCCCCGTGCACCGGCGCAGCAGTTGGAGCAACTCGGCAGCGTCGCTTTCCTTTGGGCTACGAAGCAGGGCTTGCCTGCCATCCTTACAGGGAACCCACGTTTCCGCAAACAGCATGGTGGACCTCCTCCTCGGCTCGAGCCGCAGGTCTTTGGGTGACTAACGCAAAATGAAAGGGCAGGAATTTTCCTGCCCTTGTTCTAGGCTCTTGTCATACTGCCTATCCTAGTACTTGCGCTTTCTGGCGGCCTCGGCCTTCTTCTTGCGCTTCACACTGGGTTTCTCATAATGTTCACGCTTACGAACCTCAGCCAATACGCCGGAACGGGCACACTTGCGCTTAAAACGCTTCAGAGCGCTTTCCAGGGATTCGTTTTCCCCTACGCGGATCTCAGACATTGCTCTCCCTCCCCTCGCGCTTGCGTTCAACCTCGAACGCCTGTGTTCGCTGTTCACCCGCATTCCGGCACAAAAGCCGCCGGAAGCGCTGGTCGTGCGCTCGAACGCTTAACCATGAACACCATTCATTATAACGGTTTCAAACGTTTGATGTCAACCGCTAATTTGTAAATTTCCGGGCAATGACGGGTCTAGGCGCCCTGGGGAAATTGGGCGATGCGCAGCGGCGCGTCCGCATAGGGCACCAAGCGCAGGGTCTCCAGATCGCCCTGGGTTTTGGGCAAAACGGGCGGCGGCGCCGCGGAACCGGCCCGCTCCGTCCAGCCGGGCACGCGGGCGGCGCAGACCTCCACGCTGCCATCCTCCGCCTGCCGCAGGCCCTTGGAGGGATACAGGGCATAGTTCCAAGGCGAGCTGGGCGCCGCGCTGCGCTCGCCCAAGGGAAGCTCCCCCTCCACCTGCCACAGGGGCTTGATGGGTAGGCAATAGAGCAGCGGGCCCCGATACACCGCCAGGGACTGGTGGTACCACTTCTTGGTGCGCGGCTCCATGGGCAAGACCAGGCGGATCTCCTCACCGCCCTCCCACAATCGATGGATGCTGGCATAGGTTCCGGGCTTGGCCTCGTAGTTCTCCTGACCGACGCGCAGCGTGGCACCCTGGGCCCAGCCGGGGATGCGCAGGACCAAGGGGAAGCTGGCCGGCGCGGCCACGCTGACGCGGATTCGGATATCGCCCTTGCGGGGATATTCGCCCTCGACCTCCAGCTTTACGCGCTGGCCGCCGGCCTTGAAGCGCAGCGAGCAGGGCGCGGGGCTTTGGCACACGAGCCCGCCGTCCTCCGTGGCCATCCACAGGTGGGCGGCGAATTTTGCAAGACCTTGGTGCAAATTGGCGGTGCAGCAGCCGAAGTTGGGTTCCAGGCCGAAGAGGTTGCTGTCCTCGCCATTGTTGTACCAGGACCGCTTTTCCCTGGACAGGCGCACCTGGTTGACCTGCTGGTCGTATTGATGGGCCCAGCCGTCCGGCGAGAGAGCCGCCGGCATGGCGTTGTAGCCGATCTGCTCAAACAAATCGCCCAGGCGCGGGTCCTCGGAAAGGCCCATGAGGGTTTCCAGGGTAAAGAGCATCTCGGCCACGGCGCAGGTTTCCGTTCCCTGGGAGGGCGAGGCGCCGGATAAATGCTCGTCGCCGGTGAACATACCGGTGGCCACGCCATGGGCCTTCATCAGCCGTTCATAGCCGGCAAAGAAGGCGTCGCCCTGCTTGAGGCCGCCGTGGAGGGCGTGGTCCAGCTGGGGGGTCTTCAGGCCCATGGCCACATTGACCACATGGGTGGTCTGGTGGAACATCCAACCCTTGCTCCAAGGGTCGTCGCTGGCGTCCAGCTGGGGCTTGAGCTCCTCCCAGGGCAGGGTGCGCTTGAGATCGGTGTTGTAGGGGAAGGCGGAGAACAGGCCCGTCCAGTCGATGGACATGCCCAGCAGCCGGTCGCAGAGCTTGAGCAGGGCCCTTTCGCCGGTGATGTTGTACAGCCAAATGGCGGCCAGGATGTTCTCTCCGGCCCGAGCCGTCGCCCAAAGCTCCAAGGGCCGTTGGCTCAGGTGCTCGTATTGATATTTGAAGTACTTCATCATAAAGCCCAGCACGCGGCGGTCCGCGGTGGCCGTGAAGTGCTGCATCAGGGCCTTGAGGACCACCATGCGAGGCCACCAGCTCCGGTTGGTCCTGGGACCGAACCAACCCTCCTCGTCCTGGGACGCGAGGATCCACTCCACAAAGCGGTTGGCCAGCTGGATGAGCCGCTCGTCCTTGAGGCTGTAAGCCAGGGGCAGCAGACCGTCCAGGTAATAGGGGCCGCGCTCCCAATCCTCGCCCTGGCCGCCCATCCAGGCGTTGTCCATCAGGGACGGCCAAACCTCGGTGATGTGCCCGCCCAAGCCGTTTGCCTGCGCCTGCAGGCGCTCGAGCAGCTCGCCCTTGGGCTCGATGGCGCCCAGCGGCAGCGGAGCGAAACGGTTGGGCGCCAGGGGCGCCTTGTTGAAGATGGCCTTGCTGATCATGTGCTTTCCTCCAAACGGTTTTCAGCATTTCCCCGCTCTGATGGGGCGGACACCGCCTTTTATTGTAACTTGTTTTGCCATCTTTCGCAAGTGCACATAGCGTTTAGGCCTGGAATATACTGCCAGAGAAGCCGCCTTCCCGCTGCGAAGGCACACCGGCCGCCCAACGCGGCCTTGGCCGACAACTCAAAGGGGTGAACATCGCTTGGAACCCTTGCTTGAATTTCAGAACATATCCATGCGCTACCACGCGCTTTCCGGCGAAACCGACGTACTGGAAAACTTTTCCCTCACGGTGGAACCGGGCGAATTCATCGCCCTGCTCGGCCCCAGCGGCTGTGGCAAGTCCACGTTGCTTTCCCTGGCCGCCGGGCTGCTCAAGCCGGACCGGGGCCGGGTGCTGCTGCGGGGCGAGCCCATCCAGGCGCCCCCGGTGCACATGGGCTATATGCTGCAACGGGACCATCTGTTTCCCTGGCTGACCGTGCGCCAAAACGCCCTGCTGGGCCTGCAGGTGCGCGGCAACCTGACGGAGGCCGCGCAGCGCCGCGTGGATGCCCTGCTCAAGTCCTGCGGGCTATGGGACTTTGCCGACGCCTTTCCCAGGCAGCTCTCCGGCGGCATGCGCCAGAGGGCGGCCTTGGTGCGCACGCTGGCCGTGGACCCGGAGTTTCTGCTGCTGGATGAGCGCTTTTCCGCCCTGGACGCCCAAACGCGCATCTACCTGGCCGACGAGGTCAAGGGCATCCTGGGCCATGACAGGGCCGCGCTGCTGGTCAGCCACGACATCTCCGAATGCATCTCCATGGCGGACAAGGTGGTGGTGCTGAGCCGCCGTCCCGCCAGGATTCAGCAGGTGCACGCCATCGATCTGGAAGGCGGTCCCATGCAGCGGCGTTCCGACCCGAGGTTTCGCGAATACTTCGACCTGTTGTGGAAGGAGCTGGACGTACATGTTGGTTGAAACCCATTCCGCCGCCCAATCGGCCTTTCTGCGCCGCTACCGGCGCAGGGAGCGGCTGATCGTCTACGTGCGCTGGGGGCTGTTGGCGCTCTTTCTTGGGCTGTGGGAGCTGAGCGCCCGACTTGGCTGGATCGATCCGTTTCTTCTCTCCTCCCCCAGCCGCATGGCCGCCACGGCCGCCTCGCTCTTCGCCTCGGGGGAGCTGTTCACCCACATTTCCGTCACGCTGGGCGAGACCTTGGTGGGCTTTTTGCTGGGCTCGCTGCTCGGCATCGGGCTGGCGGTGTTGCTATGGTGGTCCAAGACCCTCTCGCGCATCCTGGACCCCTATTTGGTGATCCTCAACTCCCTGCCCAAGATCGCCCTAGGCCCTGTGCTCATCGTGTGGATGGGCTCGGGCGTGGAGGCCATCGTGACCATGACCCTGCTGATCTCCGTCATCGTCACGCTGTGCACGGTGCTGGGCGGCTTCAACGAGGTTTCGCCAGAAAAGCTGACCCTGTTGCGCTCCTTTGGGGCGAGCAAGTGGCAGTGCTTTTGCAAGGTGGTGCTGCCCGGGTCCCTGCCGACCGTGGTCTCGGCGTTGAAGCTTGGCATCGGCATGAGCTGGGTGGGCGTGATCGTCGGCGAGTTTCTGGTCTCCAGGGCGGGCCTTGGCTATCTGATCGTCTACGGCGGGCAGGTGTTCAAGCTGGACCTGGTGATGGCCGCCACGGCCATCCTCTGCGTGCTGGCCGCCCTGATGTATTTCTGCATCGCCTTTTTGGAAAAGCGGCTGCGCGACAAGCGCGGGGAAACCGCCGGTTGAGCAGCGCAAAGCGGCGCCCCCTTGGCTGGCAACGGTCAAAGGGGGCGCCGCTTTGGCTTGTTCTAGGGATAGAGGATGTCCTGTTCGCCGGCGTAGATGCGCTTGGTCTCCTCGTTGAGCCGGCCCTGCTCGTCGTGGATGCATAGCGGCGGCAGGAAGACGCAGCCGGCGCCGCCGAGCTTAACCGCCTCCACCAGGACCAGATGGGCGTTTTTGCCGGGCCTTGGATATAGCAGGCGCACCCGCTTAGGCTCCAGGCGGCTTTCGCGCAGGAGGCACAGCAGCTCCACCAGCCGCTCCGCCTGGTGGATCATGAACAGCCGGCCGCCGTTGCGTAGGAGCTTGGAGGCGGTCTGCACGATTTCCGGCAAGGTGATGAGCACCTCATGCCGCGCGATGGACTTTGCATCCTCGGGGTTTTGCAGCGCCGCGCCCCGCTTGCCGTAAGGGGGATTGCACACCGCCGCGTCGAAGGCGCCCGTGCCGAAGAGCCCCGGCGCGTCCAGGATGTTTGCACAGGTGACCTGGATGCGCCCGGACAGGCCGTTGAGCTCCATGCTTCTGGCGGCCATGTCGGCGGCCTCCGGCTGGATCTCCAGGGCCTGGAAGCTGGCAAAGGGCCTGTGCGCGGCGATGAGCAGGGGCAAAATGCCCGTGCCGGTACCCAGGTCTAGCCACTTGGCGTCCTTGGGCGCGTGGGCAAAGTGAGCAAGCAGCACCGCGTCCGTGCCAAAACAGAATCGGGCGGGGTGCTGGATGATGCGATACCCCGCCGCCTGCAAGTCGTCGATTCTTTCCCCGTCCCGAAGCTCCACCACTTAAATCAGCAACCCCTTATACTTTTCTCTATCCGCGTTGAAGTACAGCCACCAGCGGCAGGCGTTGACCACGCTGTCGGCGATGCCTTCCCAGCGCTTAGCCATCTTGTAGGTGCCCAACAGGGGCGCCATGCTGCCGTCCGCCGGGGCGGCCGTGCGCGCGCCGCATTCGCGGCTGAGCTGCTCATAGATCACGTCCACCTCGTCGTCCATGGCAATCACGCGCTGGATGGTCTCCTCGTCCCCGCTGGCGGCGGCGCCGAGCATGTGGTCCAACATGGTGGCCGTTTTATCCGCCATTCGATAGATCTCCTCGAACAAAATAACCTGTTCGCCCATCTGCATGCTGGTATGGCCGATGCCGGTCAGCTGGGCGGTGATGCGGCCCAGCTCGTCGCAAAGATGCATCAGAAAAAACAGCTTGCGCAGGTCCGCCGCCAAAGGGCTTTGGGTGGCGACCACCTTAAGGACGCGGTCGTTGATGGCCATGCGCATGCGCCTGGCCTCCTCATCTTTCTTGTAGGCCCGCTCAATGGCGGTGAAATCGCGTCGATGACAGGCGCGCATCACCTCCACCATGGCTTCGCTGACCAAATTGCCCATATGAAAGGCATCCCGTTGGATGTCGCGCAGCTCCTGGTCGTACATGCTGCGAATCTGCATAGGGTCTTTCCTCCGATCCATGAAACGGGCTATAAATAGCGTCCCGTGATGTATTGTTCTGTGCGTTCCTGTTTGGGGTGGGCCAGCAACTCATCCGTGCGGCCCCATTCCACCACCTCACCATCCATGAGCAAGGCAGTTTCATCCGCCAAACGGCCAGCCTGTTGCAGGGCGTTGGTGGCAAGCACGATGGTGCAGTGCTTCTTCACGGTGCCAAGGGCCTCCTCCAAGCGCAGCACGGAGACCGAATCCAGCACCCGCGTGGCCTCATCCATGAGCAGCAGTCCCGGCTCCATGGCTAGGGCGCGGCAGATGCAGATCAGCTGCTGCTGGGGCATGGGCAGAGAAGAGGCGCGAATCTCCAGCATGGGGTAATACTCCCGGTAGATGCCCAACTCCTTGAGCACCTTTTCCACCCGCTCCATGAGCTTGTTGCGGCTTCGCTGGCCATGCAAGCGCAAGCCAGCGCAGATGTTGTCGTACACCGTGCCGGGGAAGATCACGGGCGTTGGGAGCACCATGCCCACCTGGGTGCGCAGCCAATGAGGCTCCTTCATGAAGATGGAGCCTCCGTCCAGGGTGATGTTGCCGCTCAGCTGGGCGCCTTGCAGCTCCACCATGCGATTGACCACGCGCAAGAGCGTGGTCTTGCCCGCCCCCTTGGGGCCGATCAGCGCCAGGATATGGCCGCTGTAGGCCTCTAAGGCGATATTTTTGAGCACATGCTTGCCCTCGAAGTACAGATTCAGTTGTGAAATCGATAGCTGCATGGGCATGCGAGACCATTTCCTCCCGCCTTCTGGCGCATTGATGTGGTTTATCGAAGCGGCAAAGCGTCAATCCCTCTGCCAAATGCCGCGAGGCACGGGCCTCGTTGGGCTGGTTCCCCAGCTCTTGGAGGTAGCAAGCCGCAGAATGACCAGCGCCCCGCCCAGGCAAAGCGCCAGCAAGGACGCGTCCTGCCGGCCAATCCAAGCCAGGCGGAAGAGTTCCACCGACAGCACGGAGCCCGTCGGCACGGCGCCGAGCAACACCAGCAAGGCCGTTGCCTCGCCGAGGATCCTTTCCACACACTTGGCGCAGCTGCGCGCCAGCTCCCAGACGATGCCCGGGAGAACCAAATTCCAAACTATAGCCATCTTCCCCGCTCCCAGCAGGGCGCCCGCCTCCAGCATCTGCGGGGGCGCCGATTGCAGCACCCGCTCGAAGCTCACCGTCAAGAAGGGCAGCAGGAACAGGCACATCAGCACCACCATGGAGGCCATTCCATTGCCCAGATAGGGCGCTAACAGCACCCGCCCCAACAGACCAAGCAGCACGGCCGGCAGCATGGCAAAGGCATCCAACCAACGCCGGACGCGCCGGAGCGCCTTTGGGCTTGCCAAGGCGTACATCCACAGGGCCATGCCGAAGGAGATGGGGGTGATCACCAGCATCACAAGCCCCAGCAGCTGCAAGGATCTAAGCAGGTTATAGCCGATGCCTGGCAGGGCACCCCAGCTTCTAAGAGCTGTATCCACCGCATCCTTGACAAGCAGGCACAAGGGTTTGAACACAAACCAAGCACCGAACAGAGCCACTGCAACCACCAGCACGCAAAACCAGCGGTTTCTTTTTTCGTGCGCTTCCACCTTAACGCTCCCTCAAAACATAGATGGTAATATACAAAATGGATAGCGGCAAGAGCAGCGCAACGCTCTGCACGATGGCCATCCCCATGGAGACGCTCACCGAGGTCACGCCCAGGGCGCGCATGGTGCCCGTCACCAAAGTATCGTAGTCGTTTCCAAAGTAGAACAGCACCATCCGAACCGCCACACCCTCGCACATAGCCCTGGCCAAAGCGCCCAGGGAAATGTGTAGGATCTCCTGCCGGTGGGCGGGCAGGCAAAAGTGTAACACCGTCTGATAGGGTCTAGCTCCCAAGCAGGCGGAGGCCATGCGCAGGGAGGTGTCGCCATTGAGCAACAAAAAGAACTCGCTGAATAACCTGGGGATTGCCATTAGCGCTAGGCTGAGGCTAAGGCCCGACCAAGGGCCCGGCGCGCCGGGAGCGACATAACATAAGGCCATGTAACCCAGGACAACGGCGGGAACGGCGCTAAAGCCAAAGCCCAGCTTGCCAAACAACAGTCCGATTTTTCTGGGCAAAAGGTATACAGCGACCAACGACATTGCCAACGCCAGAGGCGTGGCCAGCAACACGCCCGCAAGGGCTGTGGTAACGGTGTAACCCATGCGGTATAGCGTCAGGGGCAGTACATAGGCAATATCCAGATAGCCGACGCTTTGGCTCGCGCCGCTGCCCAACATCATCGCTGCAAAACCAAACAGCAGCAAAACGGTCAGAGACAAGATGGCGATGGCGCATAGCCAGATCCAGGTGACCATCGTGTTTTCTATGAGTTTTTTCATGCATCCCCCATCATTGGGCCAACGCATGGCCGCGGAGCTCGAACACTTATTTCTATGTAATTATACTAAAGTACACCGGTTGGCTAGCAAGCAATTAGCGGTTAACTCAGGGTAAAATTCGGCCGGCCTGCAAAAAATGGTTTTATGCCTATTTCATGCATAATTTGGAAATTGCTTCCGTTTATGACGCATAATGGCGGCATGATTCGTTGGTTTCTCGTCAAACTATACTTGCTTACACACGCTTAATTCTATTACCATGCGTCTGTTTTCCCACATGCAAAATATGCAGCGTCTTTGCAAGATTTAACAAGGCTATAAACCAGCTCGTCACGATGCGCCATGTCAAGAAAAGCCGGAAAGAGGCTTGCCTCTCTCCGGCTTTTTGGCCGTTTGCACGCTTATAAAGGATTTTTACCTATTGCAGGCTCTGCAGCTGGTTTTGCAGGGCGGTCAACATGTTTTCATTGACCTGCAACTTGTTCTTTTCCGCCTCGACCAGGTTGGCCGGCGCCTTGGCCAGGAAGCCCTGGTTGGCCAGCTTGCCCTTGCCTCGCTGGATTTCCTTTTGCAGGTTGTCGATCTCCTTTTGCAGCCGGGCCTTCTCCTTCTCGATGTCCACCAATTCTCCGACAGGGAGGAAGGCCTCGCCGGAGGCGCACACGGCCGAGACCATCTTCTCGCCCAGGCTGTCGCGGGTGCAAACCTGCACGCCGGACGCGGAGGCCAAGCGGGCGAAGTAGGTCTGGCTGCCGTCGAAGGTGCCCTCGGGAGTTTCGGCGGCGGGCACCAGATAGATATGAGCCTTTTTAGAGGGGGGCACGTTCATCTCCGCGCGCAGGTTGCGCACGCTGCGGATCATCTCCATGATGCGCTCCATCTGCGCGGCTTCCTTCTCGTAGACCTTGTCCGGCGAGGGCCAGCGGGAAACCATGATGGAGCCCTCGGTCCAGGGCAGGTATTCGTAGATGGAATCGGTGAGGAAGGGCATGAAGGGATGCAGTAGCTTCAGCGTGCCCTCCAGCACCTCGGCCAATGTGGCGCGGGCCGCGGCGGCGGCGCTGGGATCGTCGCCATACAGGGCGGCCTTGGCCAGCTCCAGATACCAGTCGCACAGCTCGGACCAGATGTAGTCGTAGAGCTTCTGGGCGGCCATGGCCACGTCCAGATTGTCCAGATGGGCGCTGACCTCGCGCGCGCAGGCGGCATACCGGGTCAGGATCCACTTATCCGCAAGCGATTTTTCAGCCTGGTCGTCCTTTTCGCCGTCCAGGTTCATCAGGGCGAAGCGGCAGGCGTTGTAGACCTTGTTGGCGAAGTTGCGGGCCGCCGCGGCCTTCTCCTCGGAGAAGCGCACGTCGTTGCCGGGCGCCACGCCGGACACGATGGCAAAGCGCAGGGCGTCCGCGCCGTACTTGTCGATGATGATGGTCGGGTCGATGCCGTTGCCAAGGGATTTGCTCATCTTGCGGCCCTGCTCGTCGCGCACGAGGCCCTGGAAGCGGATGGTCTTAAAGGGCACCTGGCCGGTATGCTCCAGGCCGGAGAAGATCATCCTGGCGCCCCAGAAGAAGATGATGTCAAAGCCCATCACCATCAGGGTGTTGGGGTAAAAGCGCTTGAAGTCCTCCGTCTGCTCGGGCCAACCGAGGGTGGAGAAGGGCCACAGGGCCGAGGAGAACCAGGTATCCAGCACGTCCTCGTCCTGCCGCATGGGGGCGCCGCACTTTTCGCAGCGCTCCGGCGCCTCCTTGGCCACCACCATGTGGCCGCAGGCGTCGCAGTAATAGGCCGGGATGCGATGGCCCCACCACAGCTGGCGGGAGATGCACCAGTCGCGGATGTTCTCCATCCAGTTGAAGTAGATGCGGTTCGCCCTTTCCGGGGTGAGGGTGAGCCTGCCGTCGCGCACGCACTCCATGGCGGGCTCGGCCAGGGGCTTCATCTTCACAAACCACTGGGTGGAGACCAGGGGCTCCACGGTGTGGTGGCAGCGGTAGCACTGGCCCACGTTGTGGGTGTAGGGCTCCACCTTGACCAACAAGCCCAGGGCCTGCAGGTCCTCCACCACGGCCTTGCGGCAATCCGCCGCGCTCATGCCCGCATACTTGCCGCAAAGCTCGTTCATGGTGCCGTCGTCGTTCATGACGCGCTCCACGGGCAAATTGTGACGCATGGCCACCTCAAAGTCGTTGGGGTCGTGGGCGGGGGTCATCTTCACCGCGCCGGTGCCGAACTCCTTTTCCACATACTGGTCGGCCACCACGGGGATGGGGCGGTTGCGCAGGGGCAAAATCACGTTCTTGCCCACCAGGTTCTGGTAGCGCTCGTCCTCGGGGTTGACGGCCACGCCGGTATCGCCCAGCATGGTTTCCGGACGGGTGGTGGCCACGATCAGACCGGGGCCACCGTCCTCAGCGGGGTAGCGAATGTGCCAGAGGGAGGAGGCCTGCTCCTCATACTCCACCTCCGCGTCGGACAGGGCGGTCTTGCAGGTGGGGCACCAGTTGATGATGCGGTTGCCGCGATAGATCAGGCCCTTGTTGTAGAGGTTGACGAAGACCTCCACCACGGCCTTGGAGCAGCCCTCGTCCATGGTGAAGCGCTCCCTGGACCAATCGCAGGACAGGCCCAGCAGCCTCTGCTGGCGCACGATGCGTCCGCCGTACTCTTCGCGCCATTTCCAGGCGCGCTTGAGGAACTCCTCGCGGCCCAAATCGCGCTTGTCGATGCCCTCCTTGGCCAGCTGTTCGACGATCTTGACCTCCGTGGCGATGGAAGCATGGTCCGTGCCGGGCACCCAAAGGGTGTCGTCGCCCAGCATGCGGTGATAGCGCACCAAAATGTCGGGCAGGGTTTCGTCCATGGCATGGCCCATGTGCAGCTGGCCGGTGATGTTGGGCGGGGGCATGACGATGGAAAAGGTCTTGGCGCCCTCGGGCTTCTTTTCAGCAGGCTTAAACAGGCCCTCGGACTCCCACTTTTCGTAGAGCCTCTTTTCCACGGCCGAGGGGTCGTAGACCTTCGGCATGTCCGCAAAGCGGTTGGTTTCCATACGCGGTTTTCTCCTCCTTTAGCGTTTTAAAGCGGCGTGAGCGATTAAACAAAGCAGAAGATGGCGCCCACAAAGGCCAGCGCCAGGGCGGCCAGCCGGGCGGGCAGCCGGCGCCGCTCCGGCAGGCGGCCGCTGGCCAGCAACAGCCCCAAGGCCAGCAACAGCAGCACGGGGCCCAGGGGATTCATCGACAGCAGTCTTGTGAGCATGTTGTTTCGCGGCGCACCTTTCTTTTTCGGACCGCGGCGCTTAAAAAAGCGTTCGCCCCTTTGGAAAAGGGCGAACGCGTCGCGGTACCACCTTTAGTTTGTGCTCGTTGTTTGCGCGCGTAACGGGCGCAGGCCGTAGCGAACTGAGGGGCTCCGTTTCCGGTGCCGGTTCATCCGCTCTCCTCCGGGACGACCTTCGGGCAATGGCGCAACGCGGCGGCTTTTCAGCCGGGGAACCGCCTCTCTATGGCGCGGCCAGGCCCTACTCCTTCCCTTCCTGGGATTTGCTTAGCTATTATACATGCCGCCGCGGTCTTTGTCAAATAAAGCTTTGGCGCATTTTTGCCCTGGAAGGCCTAGGATAGATGCAGCCTGGCGCCGTCCTGCAGGTATTCCACGGCGTCCAGGTCTGCGGACAGCTCGTCCACGGCCTTTAGGTAGGCCTGGATGCTCGGATAGGGCGTGTGCTTGTTGTCGAGTATGTGTTTGGCCTCCTTGGCCCCCTCGCCCAACAGGGCCGCGCTCATGGCCAGGAGGAACTTGGCGGCCAGGGTGAGGGCGGATTCCTTGTCCACAATGCGGTAATCGTCCCCATGGCCCCTGCCCTCCGCGCCGGAACCGCTGGGGTGGATGGCCGGGAACACGCAGGAGATGTCGCCCATGTCCGTGCAGCCGGTGCCCCAGCTTCGGTCCACGAGCACCTTGTCCTCGCCCACCAGCCGGCACATGACCCTGCGCGTCAGGTCGTACATGTTGGGGTCGTTGTAGACCGGGCTATAGCCAGGCCGGTCCGTGATGCGCACCCGCGCGCCCATGGCGGCGGCCGCGCCCGCCAACGCCCGGTTGACCCGCCGGTTTGCCTCCCGGATGGCGTCCAGGCTGGCGCCGCGCACGTAGCTTTCCAGGGTGACCAGGTCGGGGATGACGTTCACGGCCCCCGCCTGGCCGGTCACGATGGGATGCACGCGGATATGGTCCTCGTCGCGGAAGGTCTCGCGCAGGGCGTTGATGGCGGAAAGCCCCAGGTTGGCCGCATACAGGGCGTTGATGCCCTGGTGCGGCGCGCCGCCCGCATGGGCGGCCAGGCCCTGGTAGGCGATCTGCTTGTTCAGGCAGCCGTTTTGTCCGGGGCTGAGGGAAAAGCTGCCCTTGCCGCCGCCGGTGTGCAGCATGACGCACAGGTCGGCGTCGTCGAAGTAGCCCCTATGAAGAAATTCCAGCTTGCCGCCGTAATACTTGATGATGCCCTGCTTGCGCAGCCCCTCGCGGTATTCCAGCTCCAGCAGCTCCTCGGCGGGCACCCCCATGAGGCGAATGCGCCCGCACAGCCCGTCCAGGGCGCCGGGCGTTTTCAGGGCGGCCGCCGCGCCCAACAGGGCGGCGCATTGAGCGTGGTGCCCGCAGGCGTGGGCGGCGCCGGTGGATGGGTCCGCCTGGGGATGGCTCATGCACAGCACCGAATCCAGCTCCGCCATCAGCACGAGGGTGGGGCCCGGCCGGCCGGTGTCCAGGTCCGCATAGAAGCCGGGGATGTTGCCCGCCTCCTTCAGGGAATAGCCCAGGCCCTCCAGCACCTTCTTCATGTAGGCATGGGTCTTCCACTCCTTATATCCGGTTTCCGGATGGCTCCAAATGGTCTCCTCAGCCTCCCAGAGCAGGGCGCGCTGTCCCTCCGCCAGGGCGCTAAGCCGTTCCACCTTTTCCAAATCCATCGCTATACCCCCCCTTTTTTTAACAGTATACCCCTTTGGAGCCGGGCTTGTAAAGCCGCAATGCCCGGCCGTGGACGGGTAGGAATTGAAAGTTTTCTCTTTCTTTGGTATACTTAAAGGCCAAATCGTGCTATTGGAGGTTCCACGTGAAGGCCAAACAGCTCGTGCTCGCCGCCCTATTCTGCGCCCTGATGGTGGTCGGGGCTTATTTGCACGTCCCCATGCCCGTCGTCGGCTCCATCACCCTGCAAACCCTGTTTTGCTTTCTCTGCGCGCTGTTGTTGCCGCCTTCCTCCGCGCTGCTCGCCATGGGCGCGTACCTCTTGCTCGGCCTCGTGGGCCTGCCGGTCTTCACCTTTGGCGGGGGACTTGGGTCCTTTGCCCAGGTGACCTTCGGCTTCATCCTGGGCTTTGCCGTGGCCACGCCCGTCGGCTCCTTTCTTTACCGCCGGCTTCAGCCAAGGCTGAAGCCCTGGCTTGCCGCCGCGCTGACGGGGCTTTGCGAAATCGCGATCATCGACATGCTGGGGGCCGCCTACGGCTATGTGTTGCTGAACGTATACCTGGGACGGGCCATGGACATCTGGTCCGTGCTTTGGAATTTCTGCCTGCTGTTCTTACCCGTGGACCTGCTCAAGCTGGCCGTCGCGGTGCCCGTCGCTCTGCGGGTGCAAAGGAGCCTGCGCTGGCGCTAGGGCGAGGACGCAAGGATCGATCAAGGAGGTTGTATGGATGAAACCCTTTGAAAACGGCGCGCCCTATCCCCTATGGGACGAGCCTCCCCTCTGGCAGGAGGGCAGCGAACAGCCAAAGCCTTGCCTGCGCCCCTACCTGGCGGACCAGCGACGCCGGGGCGCGGTGATCGTCTGCGCCGGGGGCGGGTATGTGTTCAAGTCGGAGTTCGAGGCCGGCCCCGTCGCCGGCTTCTTCGCCAGCCAAGGCATCCACGCCTTCGTGCTGGAGTACCGCCTTGCCCCCCAATACCGGCATCCTTGCCAGCTGATGGACGCCCAGCGGGCCGTGCGCACGCTGCGCCATCTGGCCAAGGAGGGCGCCATTCCCGTCCTGGAGGACCACATCGCCATCCTGGGCTTTTCCGCCGGCGGCCATCTGGCCGCCTTGACCGCCACGGAATACATGCAGCCGCCCCTGTACCCCAAGGACGCCATCGATTGGGAAAGCGCCAGGCCGGACGCCGTCCTGCCCTGCTACGCGCGCCTGCGGCTGTACGAGGACAGGCGCGAGGGCCAGGGCTGCCGCTATGCCCTGACCGGCCTTCCCTACCATGAGGAAACCGCCAGGGCCCTTTCGCCGGACCTGCGCGTGCAGCCGGACAGCCCGCCCTTCTTTCTCTGGCACACCATGACGGACCAATCGGTCCCCGTGGAGGATTCCATATCCATGGCGTTGGCCCTGCATGCCAAGGGCATTCCCTGCGAGCTCCACCTCTTTCCCCAGGGACGGCATGGGCTTGGCTTGGCGCCCGATCACGAGGACCTTCGCCAGTGGTGCGGGCTCGCCGCCTCCTTCCTGCGGTTGCGCGGCTTTCAAGGGTAAAGTGGATTGAAAAGCGCCAAAGAAAAGGCATGGCCTGTAGGGCCATGCCTTTTTTGATGAAAGCCTAGGCTTTGTCCACGTTTCTGGTGGCCACGAGGTTGGCGCCGGTGTCCGCCACGTTTTCCAGCAGCACGTCGCCCACCCGAACGGGGGCCTGCACGCATAGGCCGTACACGGCGCTAAGCACCTGGGGCACCTTTTCCTTGGGCACGGCCGCATCGGTCTTGACCGAGCAGAGGCCATGCTTTCTGCCTTCCACGCGTACGGAGGAGGTCACGGTGCGCATGGGCGCGCTAAACTCCTGCCGCCCATACTCCAGACCGCGCTTGCAGGTGTTGCCGCTGACGCGGATCTCCCCCGCTTCCTCCCACACCCGTAGGGCGCAACCCATGGGGCAGGCGATGCACACGAAGCTCTTTTCCATCTGTTGCACTTCCTCTCCCCTTATCCTTTAGGCCTGTTCCACATGCAGGCGCAAATCGCCCTGGCCCTTTTCCAAACGCAGGTGGAGCTTTTCCATCTCGCCGGGGGTCATCACGGGCTTTTTTTGCTGCTTGATCAAGGTATCGCCCTGGAAGACCTGGACGAGGGCGGGCTTGAAGGCGGCGCCCACGCGGAAATACAGGTCCAGTTCCTGGCAATCCTCGCTCACCAGCTGGGGAACCGCGTAGCGCGCGCCGCCGCTGGTGAGCACGCGGCGCCTTGGGCCGGACGGCAGTTGGCCCCGGGCGAACTTGGCCGCCGCCTCGCCGGCGATTTCCGCCTCGCGGCTGACGTTGTCCACCAGATCGTGCACGTGCAGCACGTTGCCGCAGGCGAAGATGCCGGGCACCGTGGTCTGACGGAACTCGTCCACCACGGCCCCGGAGGTCACGCGGTCCATCTGGGCGCCGGTGGGGGTGGTCAGCTCGTTTTCAGGGATCAAGCCGACGGAGAGCAGCAGGGTATCGCAGGCCACATACCTGGCGGTCTCGGGCAAGGGCTTGCGGGTGGCGGGGTCCACCTGGGCGATGGTCACGCCCTCCACGCGCTCCTTACCGTGGATGCAGGTGACGGTGGTGTTGAAATACAGGGGGATGTCGTTGTCCTGCAGGCACTGGACGATGTTGCGGTTCAGCCCGCTGGAATAGGGCATGAGCTCGCAGACCATGAGCACCTCCGCGCCCTCCCAAACCATGCGCCTTGCCATGATGAGCCCGATATCGCCCGAGCCCAGGATCACCACCCGCTTGCCGGGCAAGCAGGCCTCCATGTTCACCAAGCGCTGGGCGCAGCCGGCCGTGAACACGCCGGCAGGCCGCGTGCCCGGAATCAGCAGCGCGCCGCGGGTTCTCTCCCGACAGCCCATGGCCAACACCACGGCGTCGGCCTGCAGCTCGATCAGCCCGCGCTCGGCGCTGACGGCCGTGATGCGCCTGTCCTTGGTCACCTCCAGCACCATGGTGTCCAGGAAGAGCTCGATGTCCGTGTCCTCCAATTGGGACACGAAGCGCTGGGCATACTCCGGGCCGGTAAGCTCCTGGCCGAAGTAATGCAGGCCAAAGCCGTTGTGAATGCACTGTTGCAAGATGCCGCCGGGGCCCTTGTCTCTTTCCAAGATGACCACCCGTTCCGCGCCGGCCTTTTTGGCGCTCAGGGCGGCCGCAAGGCCCGCCGGGCCTCCGCCGATGACGGCCACCTGAACTCGTTCGCTCATTGTTTGGCCTCCCCCCTGGTCACTCCAACGCAGATGCGGGAGCCGCCGCCGTTTTTGGTGATCTGGTCCATGGGGATGTTGGTTTCCCGCTCGATCAGCTCCATCACGCGCGGCATGCAAAAGCCTCCCTGGCAGCGGCCCATGCCGGCGCGGGTGCGGCGCTTCACCGCGTCCACGCTGGGCACGCCGGGCATCTCGCGGATGGCCTCCACGATTTCGGCCTCGGGCACCGTCTCGCAGCGGCAGATGATGCGGCCATAGGCCGGATTCTCGGCGATGGCCTGGGCCTTTTCCTGCGGGCTCATGTGGCGGAAGCGCTTTTTGCGCTTGCGAAGGGGCGAATAGGCGGGGTTTTCCTCCAGGACGAGGCCCGCCTCCGCCAGGCTGGCGACGACCTCTTCGGCGATGGCCGGAGCGCTGGACAGGCCGGGCGAGCAGATGCCCGCGGCCTGCACGAGTCGTGGGTTCTTTTCGGAGCGTCCGATGACGAAATCCCCCGTATCGGCCACGGCGCGCAGCCCGGCAAACAGGGTGATGGGCTTGCTGAGCGGAAGGTTTGGGATGGAGAGGGCGGCCGTGGCCTTGAGCTCGTCCAGGGCTTCCGGACGGACGGAGACGTCCTCCTTGTCGTCCTGGTTAAAGGCCGTGGGGCCTATGTAGGCGTTGCCGTCCACGGTGGGCGCCACCAAGATGCCCTTGCCCATAGCGGTGGGAGCTTGGAAGAGCACCATCTGGACGAAGTCGGACACGGCCCGGTCGAAGAGGATGTACTCTCCCTTCCTGGGCCGGATGTGGAAGCTAGCGTCTCCGGCCAGGGCGGAGACCTCGTCCGCATGCACGCCCGCGGCGTTGACCACGTAGCGGCCGCGCAGGAGCACCTGCTCCTCCGTCTCCACCTCCACCGCGTCCGCAAGGGTCGCGATGCTGCGCACGGGGCTGCCCAGATAGAACTCCACGCCGTTGTCCATGGCGTTCTTGGCCAGGGCGCAGGTGAGCTCGTAGGGGCAGGTGATGCCGCCGGTGGGGGCGTACAGCGCGCCGAGCACCTTGTCGCTCAACCCGGGCTGCATGGCGTGCGTCTCTTCCGCGCTGAGCAGGCGAAGTCCCGGCACGCCGTTCGCAAGGCCGTTTTGGTACAGGCGCTCCAGGCTTTTGCCATCTTGCTGGGAAAAGCCGAGCACCAGGGAGCCCACGCGCTTGAGCGGCACGTCCAACTCCTGGCAAAGCTGGTCGAACATAGCGTTGCCGCGCACGTTGAGACGGGCCATCTTGCTGCCCGGCTCGCAGTCGTAACCGGCGTGCACGATGGCGCTGTTGGCCCTGGACGCGCCCATGGCCACGTCCGCCGCCCCGTCCAGCACGGCCACCTTGAGCCGGTATCTGGACAAGGCCCTGGCGATGGCGCAGCCGGTTACGCCGCCGCCCACGATCAATACGTCATACACGTCTCTTCCCCCTCGCGCGCCTTCCTTTGTGTGTATCGTCAAGCGCGGTTTATTCTTGCGCGTCCCGATAGCGGTCGCCGAAGACCACCACGCTGGGCAGGTTCGGGCTAAGCTCCATCTCGCAACCGGGAATGAGCGTATACTCGCCCACCAGGCGCAGGAACTCGTCCACGGGAGCCACCTCCACGCGCAGGTCCTCCACCAAATAGTGCATGGGCACGGTGGTCTTGGGGCTGAGCTGCTCCATGACCTCCACGGCCTGGGCCGCGTCGATGGTATAGTGGCCGCCCACGGGCAGCAAAAGCAGGTCGGGATTTTGCAGGGCTTGGGCCACGTCGTTGGGCAGCTTGCAGCCAAGGTCGCCCAGGTGCACGATGCGCAGGCCCTCCATCTCGATCAGGTAGGCGATGTTGCCGCCGCGCTGGGCGCCCTTTTCCGCGTCGTGGTAGCAGGAAAAGCCCGTCACGTTGATGCCGCTGACCGAATGCCTGCCGGCATCGTCCACCACGGCGGGGTCGCTGCCCACGTTTTCCACGGCGTTATGGTCGTGGTGGCCATGGCTGACGGTGATCACGTCCGCGCTCACCTTGGGGAAGGGAAAGCCGATACCCTCGAAGGGGTCGGTCACCACGGTCTTTTTACCCATCAGCCGAAAGCTGGAATGTCCGAGCCATTGAATGCGCATAAATGATGTTCCTCCTATTCGTCGAAGTCCGTCCAAGGGGAGTCCCTTAGATATGGAAGACGCTCCGCCGTCTGGCGGGGCATCGGGTTTCCCGTTTGTCTCGTCCCACAGGGCCGGGTAGGCGGCAAAGCAGGCTGCGCTAGCCCGCAGGGCGGGCGATACGCCCCCGCCGGCCAGGGAAAGGGCCAGCTGTGCGTCCAACAAGCGTAGGCACTGGGCCACGAACCGCCGCGCGCCGGGCCTTTCCGGGCGAAGGCGGGGCAGGTCCAGGGCGGCGCGCAGCAGCGCGCGCTCCTCCGCCGTCAGCACGCGGGGCGCCGGCTCCCCCTCGGGCGGCCGAAGCGCCTGCATCAGCAGGGTATGTTCGAAAGAGCTGGAAGGTTCCAGGTCAGCCCCGTCCTCCCCGCTAAGCTCCCGGGCGGCCCGCAGCAGCGCAGAGTCCGTCAGGCTCAAGAAGAAGCTCCGGCCCTTGGGGCGCAGCTCCAGCCCTTGGGGGCAAAGCCCTTCCGGAAAGGGATCGGTGCGAAAATGCCCCTGGCGGTAGGGCGGCGGAAGCACGAAGGGCGGCCTGCCGCAGAGCCTTTCCAGGGCGCTGCGATAGGGCTTAAGGGGGTCAGGCATTGCCCCAGTAGTTGATGCGGATGTGGTTGAGGCCCACATACTGTCCCTGCATGCTTAATTGGTAGGATAGCTTCACCGAGCCCTCCTCCTCGCCGGTGGTATAGTCCACATCCGTGGGGAAGGCCTCCATCTCCAGCCTGCCCACGGGGGTCATGAACACGGACTTGCACTGACAACCCTTCTTGAAGGCGAAGTTTGCGTGGAAGGGACCGGAGCGGTTGACGCGCACCATGCCCTGGCCCAGCTCGATCTGCGTAACGATATGGCCGCTCTCCTCGTCGTCCTCCTCGTATTGCAGCCGGGCCGTATCGCCTGAGAGGGTCAGGTAGCCGCTGGTGATCAGCTGGGATTCGTCCGTCTCGTGAGAGGGATCGGACTGCAAGCCTTGGATGGCCAGCGTGATCTTTTTATCCGCCTGCATCGGCGTTCACACTCCCTTCAAGGATTAAAAATAGTATAGAATCCGGCCGATTGCAACACAAACTCCGTTAATTCTTTATCCAGCAGGGGGCGCATCCGCTTGGCAGAACGCAGGGGACGAAAGGGGCGCTTTTCGCCCCTCTCGTCCCCCGGACGTCCCCAGCCCGCCTACACCACCATCTCCTTATCCTCCTCCAGCAAGAGCTTTAGGATGTTCTCCACGCGGCCGTCCAGGGCGTTGATGTAGATCAGGTAGCGATCGTTGTCCCTTTGGCCGCTGATCTCGTAGCAGAACTTTTCCTTTTGCAGCATGGGGATCACGCAGAGCCGAACGTTGGTCACCTCCAGGCCGATCACCCTATCCACGGCCTGGGCTTGGGTTAGGACGGGTTCCTCCAGCTGCCGCTCCACGTGGTTTCTCCAATAGTTGCCCGCCTCCAGGCCGATCACATAGCCGGTCTCCATGGAAACCTGCACCTTCACCTGGTCCGGGTACAGGCGCACGCCATCGAGCACGGCGCAGAAGTTGAACACGACCAGGCCGGAATACATCTGCCAATAGCCCGCCTCCATGGCGCCAAAGCCCCGTTCCCGCAGGAAACCCTCCGCGCTTTGGCGGCATTGCTCCACGGTATAGTTGCTCTCCTTCGGCGAGCTTTCCGGCATCACGAGCAGCACCTGGCCTCCTTGCTTGGTCACCTGCACGAACAGCGTCCCCGCGTCCGAAGTCTCCACCTGCACGCCGAAGGTGGGGATTTCCCCCTCGATGCCGTGCATGGAGGCGACGGACTTCACGCGCTCCGTGCCCAGGAAGGCCGCCGCCACGGAGTTGGCGATTTCCTGGGTGATCGTCTCCTGTCCCAAGGCCTTCGGCTCTCCCGTGGCCGCCTGGGAGAAGGGGCCGTCATAGATCAGGGCGGGCACCTGGGTTTCCGGCTCCACGGACAGGGAGAAGGGGTCCTCCTGCCCGCCGGGTTCCACCTCGTCCATCTCCAGGGAGGTCAGGACGGAGGCGTCCAGGCGGCGCACCATCTCGCCCAGCTCGGCCTGCCTCTCCAGCATGGCCGCCAGGTTTTCCCGGTCCGTCTGGGAAATAGGCTGGCCTTCCGCGGCGCTTTGACAAAGGACCGCGCAGTAATCGCCCAGGCGGTTGACAAAGTCCATCATGTCCGACACGGATTCGTCCCCGGCGCTCAGGGAGGCCATCTCCCGGCTGGTGTCCTCCGCAAGCCTGGAAACGCGGCTGAGCAGCAGCACCTCCTGTTCGGGCGCGCCGGTGACCATCAGCTTGCTCAGGTTCACCTCCAGCTCGTCCATGCCGCCCACAAAGGAGTAGTAGGACCTTTCATACATGCTCTTGAGCCGAAGCTTGTAGCGGCTTTGGGCGATTTGGCCGGCGATGGCCCAGATGAGCGCACCCGCCAAACACACGCACAGGACTGCGATCAGGACGCGCTTGGCGTTATCCTTCATGTTCCATCCCCCTTTCAAATGGCGAAATTATGCTTTCCGATCACGGTCAGCACCGTGCGGGACCAGATCCAGGACGAGGTGGTCTTGGCCGGGTTATAGTAGTAGAGGCAGCCGCCAGTCGGGTCCCAACCGTTGAGGGCGTCCTGGGCGGCGCGCAGGGCGGTGGCGTCGGGGCTTAGGTGGATCTGCCCGTCGCTGACCACGTCAAAGGCGCCGCTTTGGTAGATGACGCCGGAGATCGTGTTGGGAAAGGAGGAGCTGGCCACGCGGTTGAGCACCACCGCCGCCACCGCCACCTGGCCGATGTAGGGCTCGCCCCTGGCCTCGGCATACACCAACCTTGCCAGCAGGTTCAGGTTGGAGGTATACGAAGAAGACCCGGCCGAGGAGCTGCTGCCGGAGGATAGGTTGAGTCCAAGGGCGGCCAGCGTGGCCTCGCCCGCCACGCCGTCTACGGTCAAGCCGTTCTTTCTCTGGAAATAGACGACCGCATCATAGGTTTCCTGGCCAAAGACCCCATCTGCCGCGCCCTTGAGATAGCCATACTGCTGCAGCTTGAGCTGCAACTGGCGGACGTTTTCGCCCTGCAAGCCCCAATACAGGGTCACCGCCTGGCTGGAACCCGTTAGGCAGCAAAGCGCCAGCGCCAGGCAGAGCAGGCGTTGCCATCGTATTCTTTTCATTCCTTCGTAACCTCCCCTTTGGCCAGCCAGGCTCGAATCCAGCTGGCAATTTTGGATTCAAAGCGCACCTCGTCCAGCTCCACGCAATCCTCGCCCACGAAGCACAGGGGCGGGTAGAGCACGCACCACCAGTTATGGCCCTGCGCCGAACCCAGGCGGATCTGCAGGGCTCTGTACTCCCCCTCCGGCACCAAATGGTCCAGATACACCCTGTCCGGAAAATGGGCCGTCAGGATCTCCGCCTCCACCGGATAGCTCTCGCCCTGCGCTTGCAGGGTTTGCCTGGCCACGGCCTCCACCATGGCCAGGTTGTCCTGGACCAGCGCTTCCGCCTCCAGCGCGCTGTCCGCCCCCTCCAGCAGGGGCGCCAGCGCCTCCAGCACCGCATCGCGCACCAACAGCTTGTCCGCCTGGGCCTTTTCCTCGTCGCTGTCGGCCAGGATATGCAGGCGCAACAGCTCGCCGGAGCGCACGGCCCGGGTTAGCTCCGTCGCGCTGGACCCGCCGGCCCAGTAGCAGGCAAGCCCCAACAGCGTGGCCGCCGGCAGCAGCAACAGCCCCAAAGACCTCGATAGAAATTGCCGCGTCCTCATGGTTTCACCTCTTTCACCCATAGGATTGGCAATTATTTCAAGACTATACATGTCCATTCCAGCTTTTGTGTATGTTTTTTGCCCGTTTGCCTTGGCTCTGTTCTGTTCGCCCGGGCGTCGCCGCAAAAAAAGGCCCTTCCCCATCGGGAAGGGCCCGCTGCTTTCCTGGACCGGCGGTCTTTAGGCCGGGTTTGTCTCGCCTTCCAAGGCCGGGCGGTTGCTTGGGTCCACAAAGGTGACGAACTTGATGGAATACATGTCGCAAACGATGTAGTTGCCGTTCGCCTCGTCCAGGAGCACCAA
>CALWRM010000066.1 GCA_944383925.1 uncultured Clostridia bacterium | reverse complement strand
GGCTTTCGCCAAGCCCCGCCCCCGCGGAAGGGAGCTTTCCCCTGCGCCCCGCGGCTTCGCAGGACCCAAGCGGCCTGTGGCTTTCCCCGCAAGGGCGGGGGGCCGGCATGCGATGCAGGCCGGCCCTTTTTACAATCGGGAGTGAAACCGGCCCTCCGGCCGGCTTCCGCCAAATCCAGCCGCCGCGGAAGGGGGCTTTTCCCTGCGCCCCACGGCTTCGCAGGACCCAAGCGGCCTGTGGCTTTCCCCGCAAGGGCGGGAGGACCGGCATGCGATGCAGGCCGGCCTTTTTTTGCAATCGGGGGTGAAACCGGCCCTCCGGCCGGCTTTCGCCAAGCCCCGCCCCCGCGGAAGGGGGCTTTTCCCTGCGTCCCGCGGCTTCGCAGGACCCAGGCGGCCTGTGGCTTTCCCCGCAAGGGCAGGAGGACCGGCATGCGATGCAGGCCGGCCCTCTTTTTTTGCAATGGGGGTGGAACCGGCCCTCCGGCCGGCTTTCGCCAAGCCCCGCCCCCGCGGAAGGGGGCTTTCCCCGCAAGGGCGGGGGGACCGGCATGCGATGCAGCCGGCCCTCTTTTTTTGCAATTGCGTTGGGGCCGGAGGGGTGATACACTCTCCGATAAGCATCCGCCAAACCCCGCCGCCATGGAAGGAGGTCCCACATGCGCCCCATCCGCCTCATCGCGCTGGATCTGGACGGCACCCTGTTGCGCAGCGACAAGACCGTCTCCCCCTATGCCCGCTCCGTGCTGGAACGGCTGCGCGGCCAGGGAATCCGCCTGGTCTACGCCACGGCCAGGCCGCCCCGCGGGGTGGCCTGTCTGCGCCTGCCGGCCGCGGACGGGCTGGTCTGCCACAACGGCGTGCTGGTCTACCGGGACGGCCGCTTGGAGTCCAGGCAGGGCTTGCCCGCCGGCGTCCTCGGGCCGCTGCTGCGGGCGTTTCTGGCCGCCCAGCCCGGCGCCCGCCTGGCCCTGGAGCTGGGGGGCGCGCTCTACGCCAACTTCAACGCCCGCGAGCTTTGGCCTGACAGCGACTTCCTGCCCTCCACCCTGCTGGACCTACCGCCCCTGGAGGCGGATAAGCTGCTGCTGGACCTCGGCGGCGGCCGGGCCCCCCTGCGCTGGTTGGAGGCCCATCTGCCGGAGGGCTGCTACCTGCAAATCTCCGAGGGCAGGGTCGCCATGCTCCTCAACCGCCAGGCCACCAAGCTCCAGGGGGTGCGCCTGCTCCTGCGCGCCTTCGGCCTGGACCTGCGGGAAACGGCCGCCTTCGGGGACGACCTCAACGACCTGGAGCTGCTGTCCGCCTGCGGCCTGGGGGTGGCCATGGCCGGCGCCTTGGAACCGGTCAAGGCGGCGGCCACGGCGGTTTGCGGCCCCTGCGACGAGGACGGCGTCGCCCGCTTTCTGGACGGGCTCTTCCCCGCCCAGGCTCTTTAGTCCCGGCGTCTGCCTCCCTACACCGACGCGGCGGCGCGCCCGAAACCCGGGCGCGCCGCCGCGCTTTGCCGCTATGTCCGCGTCCCTTAGCCGCGGGCCTGGATCTTTTTGTTGAAGTCGAGGAGCACCTGCTCCGCCGGCTTGCCGTAAAGGGCGTAGCCGTCGTTTTCCATGGCCTTTTCGATGGGGTAGAGCCGCGCGCTCCAATCCCACCAGCCGACGCCGTCGATCCAATCCCGGCGCAGCACCTCGTCGGTGAAGGCCTTGTACCAGCGGGTCTGCACGTCGATATCCAGCGCGCCGCCGTGGGTCCAATCGTTGGGGATGTGCTCGCTGCCCTGGCGGCAGGGGCAACCGCATTCCATGAACAGGAAGGGCTTGCCGAAGCGCTTGCGCACCTGGTCGATGCGGTCAAACTCGGCGGCGATGTTTTCGATGGGGTAGTAGCCGGAGGAGGAGATCACGTCCAGGCAATCCCACCAGCTGACGTTGTGCTCCTGGTACTTATCGCAGTTGTAGGTCACCGGGCCCGCATACACCTTTCGCACGGCCTGGACCAGGGCGCGCCATTCCTCCGCGCGGCGGTCCGTGCCCACCATCTCGCAGCCGACGCAGAACAGCTCGCACTGGGTGTCCTGGGCAATCTTGGCCAGGTAGAGGTTAAAGTCGGTGTAGCTCCGGAACCAATCCCCCCACTGGGGCTCGCAGGGCACATAGCTGTCGAAGAAGTTGATGTAGGCCCGCCAATAGCCGTCGCGGCAGTTGACCATGGCCTTGAGGATCACCTTCTTGCCCAGCTCCCTGGCGTGGGCGATGCAGTTGCGGATGTCCTCCTCGCCCATGACGTCGGGCGTGGTCCAGTCGATCTTGGTGGAGTAGGCGTGGTCCTGCAGGGAGGCCACGGGCAGAAGCAGCGTGTCGCTGCCCGTTCGGGAAAACAGAGCGTCCATGGACTTTTTCCACTCGTCATCGACGCTGGTGAAACCCCGCCTGGACATAAAGCCATAGGTGAAGGCAGATAGAAACTGCATGGTTCTTCACCCCCAAATGTTTTTTATCCAAAGAGGCGCCGCGGCTAACGACCGCAGCAGGCCAACAGCCTTCGAACATAATCGAGGCTCCAGCCAAGATCCTCATAGGGATCCCGTTCATAGCTTAGATCATGGTCCATCACGAACCACTCCGGCTGGCAGTCCAGGCAAAGGGGCAGGAGCTTTGGCAGGTTCAGCACCCCAAAGCCCGTGGGCCGGAACTCAAAACAGCCGCGCTCGGGCCCGCCGCGCTGGGGCAAAAAGTCGTTCACATTGCCCAGACGCGCAAGGTCCGTGGCGAAATAGTCCTTCAGGTGAATCACCGGGCAGTTGTCCCGGTAGCGCCGCAGGTAGGCCTCGCTGTCTCCCCCGCCGATCTCCAACCAGCCAAGATCGATCTCCAGGCACAATCCCTTGGGCGCCATCCCGGCCATCAGGATTTCCAGGGCCTCCACGCCGTCCCGCTTGCGCAGCAGTTCCTGGGCGTGGTTGTGGTATTGCAGGCGCAGGCCCAGGGCCCGGGCCCTTTCCACCAGGCAGGTCAGCCTGTCGAATAGCCTACGCTCCTGGCCGAGCAGCTCCTCCATGGGAACGTCCGCCACGGTCAAATACCTGCATCCAAGGTTCGCATACGCCTCCAGCAGGTCGGGCTCCGCCTCCAGCTTGGCCAGGGGCACGTGGTCGCCCAGAGGCTGCAGATCCAGCTCCTGCAGCCAAGCGGCCACCTCCTGAAAGGAATGTCCGAACAGGCCCAGGAACTCCACGCCGTCAAAGCCCAGGCCCTTGAGCCGCGTCAACACGCCGCGCAGGTCCTCCTGGCAGCGGTCACGCAGGATGTATAGGGGCGAGGCCATGGAAATGGCAGTCATCGCGCATCCTCCTTTTTGTGTTTGGCCTTTCCGCTACAGCGAAAACTCCACCAGCCTGGCGCGGAACAGCAGGCGCAGGCCCTTGAGCTCCGCCGCGCGGGCCCGTGGCTCAAATTCGTATTGCTGCAACAGCAGGCGGTTGCCGCCCTGGGCGTTGACCTTGTACAGGCCCGTCACGCCGTTCTCCTCGATCAGATACACCCCGCCCTCCTCCAGGGAGGTGAAGGGGGTCATGAGCACGAGGTCGTCCTTGCGGATGCGGTAGCCCGCCATGGAGTTGTCCGGCATTTGCAGGTAAAACACCTTGTCCGCCGGCGCGCCCAGGATCTTGCCCCCTTGGGTGGGGGTCAGCTTCTCCCCCAGGGGCTGCTGGGAGAGGCCGCGGATGGGCACGGCGCGCACGATGCCGGACAGGGCGTTGACCCAGGTCTGGGAAGGCTCCCCCTGGGGCTGCGCCTTCTCCTGCTTCGGGACGGCCGGCGCCGGCCTGGCAGGGGCGGCGGTGGGCAACCCGTCCGCCACGGCCTCAAAGTCCGCCAACACGCTTTGCTGCTTGCCCATCACCTTGAGGATGCGGGCGGCCTCCGTGTCCTGGATGATGCGCTTGCCGCTCTCCACCTCCAGCAGAAACTTCTCGCTCACGCCGCACTTCTTGGCCAACGCCTTGGGGTTCAACCCCAGGCGCAGCCTCTCGTTCCGAATGGTATCGCCCAATCTGGACATCTAGCCTCTCCCCCTTGGCATGGCCGGCCCGGCCGTGCGCTTCTTCGTTTTTCGCTACTGGCATTATACATGATGGCTGCCCGTTCCGCAATCATCCCTTGACCCCCCCCAAGGAGAGGCGAACGTCTCTTTTCCGCTCCTTAACAAAAAATTTCTTAGAAGCGTTTCTCCGAACTTCCATTGTGTGGTATACTGAATTTGTATGTTATGGCTATTTTCTACAAAGGAGGATTTGAGTCATGCAATATTCCCGCGAAGTGGAAGAAATGATCTGTGTGGCCAAGGGCCCCCACCATGGTCCCGCTCCGATTCCCGAAGAGGGCAAATGGGTACAGGCCAAGGAGATCAAGGATATTTCCGGCTTTACCCACGGTGTGGGCTGGTGCGCTCCCCAGCAGGGCGCCTGCAAGCTGAGCCTGAACATCAAGGACGGCGTCATCGAGGAAGCCCTGGTCGAGACCCTGGGCTGTTCCGGCATGACCCACTCCGCCGCCATGGCCGCGGAGATTCTGCCCGGCAAGACCATCCTGGAAGCCCTGAACACCGACCTTGTGTGCGACGCCATCAACACCGCCATGCGCGAGCTGTTCCTGCAGATCGTCTATGGCCGTTCCCAGAGCGCCTTCTCCGAGGGCGGCCTGACCGTCGGCGCCGGCCTGGAAGACCTGGGCAAGGGCCTGCGTTCCCAGGTTGGCACCATGTTCTCCACCAAGGCCAAGGGCGTGCGCTACCTCGAAATGGCGGAGGGCTATGTTCTCAAGATCGCCCTGGACGCCGATAACCAGGTTTGCGGCTATCAGTTCCTGTCCCTGGGCAAGATGATGGACGCGATCAAGAAGGGCATGACCCCCAACGAGGCGTACGAGAAGAACATCGGCACCTATGGCCGCTTTAAGGCGGAGGACGGCGCGGTCAAGTGGATCGATCCGCGCAATCAGTAAGAGGAGGTATGCATCAATGGCTCTGTTTGAAGGTTACGATCGCCGCATGCCCCAGCTCCAGCCCGTTCTGGAAAAATACGGCTTCAAGAATTTTGAGGAGCTGAAGGCTTACAACAACTCCAAGGGCGTGGACGCCTACAAGATCGTGGAGGGCATTCAGCCCATCGCTTTTGAAAACGCCAAGTGGGCCTACGAGCTGGGCGCCGCTATCGCGCTGAAGAAGGGCGTCAAGACCGCCGCGGAGGCCGCCGCCTGCATCGGCGAGGGCCTGCAGGCCTTCTGCATCCCCGGCTCCGTCGCCGACCAGCGCCAGGTGGGCCTGGGCCACGGCAACCTGGGCGCCATGCTGCTGGATGAAAAGACCAAGTGCTTCGCCTTCCTGGCGGGCCACGAGTCCTTCGCCGCCGCCGAAGGCGCCATCGGCATCGCCCGCAACGCCAACAAGGTGCGCAAGGAGCCCCTGCGCGTCATCCTCAACGGCCTGGGCAAGGACGCCGCCATGATCATCAGCCGCATCAACGGCTTCACCTATGTGCAGACCAAGTATGACTACCTCTCCGCCGATGTCAAGGAAGACCATGCCCTGACCGTCGTCAAGGAAACCCCCTACTCCACCGGCGAGCGCTCCAAGGTCCGCTGCTACGGCACGGACGACGTGCGCGAAGGCGTCGCCGTCATGTGGCACGAGGGCGTGGACGTTTCCATCACCGGCAACTCCACCAACCCCACCCGCTTCCAGCACCCGGTGGCTGGCACCTACAAGAAGGAGCGCTGGGAGGCCGGCAAGAAGTACTTCTCCGTGGCCTCCGGCGGCGGCACCGGCCGCACCCTGCATCCCGATAACATGGCCGCCGGCCCCGCCTCCTACGGCATGACCGACACCATGGGCCGCATGCACTCCGACGCCCAGTTCGCCGGCTCCTCCTCCGTGCCCGCCCACGTGGAAATGATGGGCCTCATCGGCATGGGCAACAACCCCATGGTTGGCGCCACCGTCGCCGTGGCCGTGGCCATCGAGGAAGCCAGCAAGAAGTAACCCCCCCTTTCCCGCACCCGCAAGGGACCTTCGGCAAGCCGAAGGTCCCTTTCTTTTTCTCCTCCCCTCCCCCCTTGCGGGCCGCAGGCCGCCCGGGGATTGTCAAGGGGAGCTTCCCCTTGACCGCGGGGGTGCCGGGGGCCGCGCAGGCCCCCGGCCTTGCCCCCCTCAACCCCTTTGACCCCTCCGTGACCGTTCTTGCGGCTAAAGCAATGTTTATCGGAGCTTTTGTCGAAATCCCCACGCGCTCTTTGGATTGTGGTATGCTGTCAAACAATAAGGGCTATTGACCGGAAAGGGGGAAGCTGGGCAGAAAAGCACACAGGCCGTCGGGCGGCCAAGCGCACGAAGGAGGGATGAAATGCATCGCAAACCGAACATCAGCTTGGGGTATCTGTTGAAGAGGGGACGTTCCAAGCGCAGCATGGCCGAATCGGCCCTGCTCCACGGCCGGTTGGATCAGGCCGTAACCGCCTACCGAGAGCTGGACGAGGTTCTCCGAACGCTGCAGGCGCTGGGCTATGCGTCCGGCGGTCAGATCTACAAGGCCTCGGAGGATCGGAACAGGCGGCCCTATTTGCTCTGAGCGCGCATCGCTCCTATGCGGCCGTCGCCATTCCCCAACGGAATGGGCGACGGTGTAATCCATATAAAATACTTTGGCGCTCCCCCTCCTAAAGGCAGGCCGGCGAAAACGGATCGGCCTTTTTTCTTGCCCCGCCACCCCTGCGGTCCTGTTGCGCGCAGTCATGACCACCCGTGACAACGGGTGGCATGACCAAGCCCTAAAAGGGCATAATACAGGCTGAGCCTAAAGGCTCATTGAACGATTTGCCAACCGCATAGTTTTCACAGGCCGCCGCTAAAGCGG
>CALWRM010000065.1 GCA_944383925.1 uncultured Clostridia bacterium | reverse complement strand
CTGTTTTGGCGCATCTGCACCCGCATCGGCCGGGACAACTCCTTTTGCCGGGAGAACGCCAAGGCCCTGTACCGCATCAGCCAACTGGCCCTGTTGGATACGGTGCTTGGCTTTTTGTTGCTGGTGTTTCTTGGCGTTTTTGCGCCGCTGCATCCCACGGTGGTCTTCGGCTTCGCCCTGCTCATCCTGGTGGGGCTTGCCATCGCCGTAGCCGCCGCCCTGCTCTCCCGCCTGGTGGAAAAGGCCGCCAAGCTCAAGGAAGAGAACGACCTGACCGTGTGAGGTGAAGACATGGCCATCATCGTCAACCTGGACGTCATGCTTGCCAAGCGCAAGATGAGCGTGACCGAGCTCTCCCAGGCGGTGGGCATCACCTTGCCCAACATCTCCATCCTCAAAAACGGCAAGGCCAAGGCCGTCCGCCTGGAAACCCTGGACAAGATCTGCCAGGCGCTGGACTGCCAACCCGGAGATCTATTGGAGTACAGGCGGGAGGACGGGCCGGCATGAACAGCGACGCGGTCTTCGACTGTTTGGTTCTCGGCCTGGGGCCCGCGGGCTCCAGCTTCCTGCGCTTGGCGCCGCCGTCGCTGCGCCTGGCCGCCCTCTCCGCCCCGCCCGGCCCCTTGGGCAAGCCCTGCGGCGGCCTGCTATCGCCGGATGCCCAGGCGCAGCTGGCCCGCCAGGGGCTGAACCTGCCCAAGGAGCTGCTGGTCAGCCCGCAGATCTTTGCGGTGCACACCCTGGATCTTGGCAGCGGGCGCGGCCGCCATTACCAGCGCAGCTATGTCAACATGGACCGCGCCCGCTTCGACGCCTGGCTGCTCTCCCTGGTTCCGGAGCGCGTGCAGCGCTTTCAGGGCCGCGCCCAGCAGATCCGGCGCCTGGAAAACGGCCTGTTTCAGGTCGAATACAGGAACGCACGGGCGGAGATGGGCCGGCTTTGGGCCCGGCGCCTGGTGGGCGCGGACGGCGCCGCCTCCTTGGTCCGCAGCAGCCTGTTCCCCGGCCGGCAGGCCCGGGGCTTCGCCTCCATCCAGCAATGGTTTCCCCAGGCGCAAAGCACCCCCTTTTACGCCTGCATCTTCGACGCCGAAACCAGCCCCGCCTGCTCGTGGGCCGTTTCCAAGGATGGGATGCTGCTCTTTGGGGGCGCGTTTCCCCAGAGCGGTTGCCGGGCGCGCTTTGAGCGGCAGAAGCAAAAGCTGCTGGCCCTGGGCTGGGAGCTCTCCCAGCCCAGGCACACCCAAGCCTGCCGGGTGCTCTGTCCCGCCTCGCCCCGCGACTTTTGCCTCGGGGGCGGCGACGCCTTCCTGTTGGGCGAGGCGGCGGGCTTCATCAGCCCCAGCTCCCTGGAGGGGATCAGCTGGGCCCTGCGCAGCGCGGAGGCCCTCGCCCGCGCCTTTTCCCAGGCGGATCCCCTGGACGCCTACGCCAGGGCCACCCTGGGCCTGCGGCTGGAGCTTCTGGCCAAATGGGGGAAGCGCCCCTTCATGTACCACCCCCTCCTGCGGGATCTGGTGCTGCGCTCCGGCCTTTCCTCCCTCTCCCTCTTGGAAACACCGCGTTGAGGAGCAAAAAGCCGTGCCTTGGGAAACTCGCTTTCCCAAGGCACGGCTTTGTTTGGCCGGCGTTCCTGCGCTCATTCCTCCGCAAGGGTTTGTTGCGCCGTGGCGGCCGCCGCCGCGGCCTGCGCGGGCTCGCCCTGGCCAAGGCCGCTGATGTTGACGTTGCGGTTGACCTTGGCGTCGTAGCTGCCGGCCCGGACGATCTCCCCCAGGTCGATGCCGACGGTCTCCTTCATGGTTTCAAAGAGCTTGGCCAGCACGCTGGGCACGTTTCCGGACACGGAACCCACGCCGTCCGCGTCGCTGCCGATGATGGTGATCTTGTCGATCTGCTTGAGCGGCTCGGCAATCTTGCCCGCCACCTCCGGCAGCACCTGGATGAGCATCTCGGCCACGGCGGCGTTGTTGTACTTCTGGTAGGCCTCCGCCTTTTTCTCCATGGCCTCGGCCTCGGCGACACCCTTGGCGCGGATGGCCTCCGCCTCCGCCTCGCCCACCATCCGGATGCCGACGGCCTCCTGTTCCTTGGCGTACTTCTGCGCCTCGGCCATGGCCTTGAGAGCTTCGGCCTCCTGCTCCTTCTCAAACTTCTCCGCCTCGGCCTGCTTTTGCCGCTCGAAGAGGGTGGCCTCCGCGTCCTGTTGCCTGGCGAACTTATCCGCCTCGGCCTTCTTGCGCACCTCGGCGTCCAGGGCGCGCTCCTCCACCTGGGCTTCCTTTTCCTTCAGGAGGATTTCCTTCTCCTGCTTGGCGATGCTGGCCTCGGCCGTGGCGATTTCGATGGTCTTGCGCTGCTCTTGCTCCTCGATGCTATAGGCGGCGTCCGCCTCGGCGCGCTTGGCGTCCTCCATCTTTTTCAGATCCGCCTGTTGGATGGCCAGCTCGTTGTTCTTCTTGGCGATCTCCCGCTCGGCGTTGACGCGGGCCTCGTTGGCCTGCTTGTCCGCCTCCGCCTTGGCGATGGCGGCCTTTTTCTTAATCTGGGAGATGTTGTCGATGCCGAGGTCGTCGATTACGCCGTTGCCGTCGGCAAAGTTCTGCACGTTGAAGCTGACGATGTCAAGCCCCATGGCGGCCAGGTCCGGCTCGGCGTTTTCCTTGACCAGGTTTGCGAACTTCTGCCGGTCAGAGACCATTTCCTCCAGGCGCATGCGGCCGACGATCTCGCGCATGTTGCCCTCCAGCACCTCGCGGGCAATGCCGGCGATGTACGGGGTATCCTGGTTCAGGAAGTTCTCTGCCGCCAGGGCCAGCTTATCCGCGTCGCTCGAGATCTTGACGTTGACGGCCGCATCCACCTGGATGTTGATATAATCGGCGGTGGGAACGGCGTTGGACGTCTTCACGTCGATGGCGATCAGCTTTAGGTTCAGCCGGTCCAAGCGGTCCAGGAAGGGCAGCTTGATGGCCGCCTTGCCGATGACGATCTTCTTGCGAAGGCCGGAGATGATGAAGGCCGTGTCGGGGGGCGCCTTCTTGTATCCCGTGCAGAGCAGAACCACAAGGACGATAGCCAGAAGAAGGATGGCCAATATTCCCGGGTTCTCGAGTATTTCGAGCATAATTCTCGCCTCCTTTGCACCATAGTATACAAAAGCCGTCGATGCCTGTCAAAGCGCGCCGCTTCAACGCCGCGCTTTCGTTTGCGAAACCCGCGAAAGGGGTGCTATACTGTTCCAAAGCAAGGGAATAAGGAGGCGCGAAAGGCATGTGGTGGTTTGGCTGTTTTTTGCTCCTGGCGTCCGTGGCGCTAGCGCTCTATGGGCTGACGGCGTACTTCTTCTGGTATGCCATCCGGCGCAAGCGAAGACGTCCACTCTCCCTGCAAAATCCAAGGCTCACCCAGGAACAGCGGCGCTATCTGGAGGAAAACGAGCGCGCCAAGGAATACGTGCGCGCGCTTCCGGGGAAGGAGGACTGGTCTCTGCAGAGCTGGGACGGCTTGGCCCTGCACGCGCTCTATATTCCTGCGCCGTGGCCCAGCCGGCGGGCGATGGTGCTCGTGCACGGATACGGCTCCACGGGGTTGGACGAATATGCCCGCTTCGTGCGCTTCTACCACGAGCTGGGCTTTCACCTGCTCCTGCCGGACAACCGGGCCCATGGCCAAAGCGAGGGCAAATACATCGGCTTTGGCTGGCTGGATCGCCCGGATCTCCTGGACTGGATCGGCCGGCTGATCGCCCGCCTGGGCGCGGATTGCCGGATCGGCCTGCACGGCATTTCCATGGGCGCGGCCGCGGTGATGATGGTCGGCGGCGAGGCGGATCTGCCCGAGCACGTGCGGGCCATCGTGGAGGACTGCGGCTATACCTCCGTGCACGACGAGTTCTCCTTCCAGTTGCGCCATCGAATGCGCCTGCCCGTCTGGCCAATCCTCCCGCTCACCGACGCCTATTGCCGCTGCAAGGCTGGCTACGGCTTTCGGGAGGCCAGCGCCTTGAAACAGGTGCAGAAAATTCGCCTGCCCATCCTCTTCATCCATGGCGAGGAGGACGACTTCGTGCCCACCTACATGGCGCGGGAACTGTACGAAGCCTGTCCCTCCCAGGCAAAGGAGCTGTACCTCGTGCCTGGCGCGGCCCATGCCTGCGCCTATGCCCAGGACCAGGCTGGATATGAGGCTCGGGTCCGCGCGCTGCTGCAAGCCGCCGGATTGTTGCAGGCCTGAGGGCCGGAGGCAGCCGTCGATAGGCGTCCTTTTTCTTGAACAGTCATGACCACCCGTGACAACGGGTGGCATGACCAAGCCCTAAAAGGGCATAATACAGGCTGAGCCTAAAGGCTCATTGAACGATTTGCCAACCGCATAGTTTTCACAGGCCGCCGCTAAAGCGG
>CALWRM010000064.1 GCA_944383925.1 uncultured Clostridia bacterium | reverse complement strand
CGCCAAGAAGCACGGCAAGACCGGCGCCCAGGTCATCATCCGCTGGGAGCTGCAGCTGGGCAACATCGTCATCCCCAAGTCCGTGAAGAAGAACCGCATCATCGAAAACGCCAACGTGTTCGACTTCAACCTGGACGAGGAGGACATGGCCCTGATCGCCACGATGGATACCAACCAGCGCAGCTACTGGAGCCCCGACCGCTGGGACACTTGATCCGAAACAAGAAAAACGCCGAGCGCGGAACCCAATTTGGGTTTCGCGCTCGTTTGCGCATACCGCATTGACGGCTAGATTCCCTTTTGCTATACTTTCAGCCACCAAAGGGCGTAAGGAGGGGAATCATGGAACGAAAAAACATGCTGGAGGCGTTCTACAACGCCTATGACGAGGATGCGCGGCTGCTGAAGAACCGCCATGGCCAGCTGGAGTATAGGACCACCATGCAGTACATCCGCCGGCTTTTACCCGTGGGTAAGAAGCTGCTGGAAGTCGGCGCCGGCACGGGCCGCTATTCCATCGCCCTTGCCAAGGAAGGGTACGATGTGACGGCCGTGGAGCTGGTGGAGCGCAATCTGGAGATATTGCGCCGCAATGCCCAGGGACAAGGTCAGCTCACCGCCTACCAGGGGGACGCGTCGAACCTGGACTTCCTAGCCAGCAACAGCTTTGACGCGGTGCTCCTGTTTGGGCCGATGTATCATCTATACGCGCCCCAGGAGCAACACAAGGCCCTGGACGAGGCGATTCGCCTGGCCAAGCCGGGCGGCCTGGTGATGGCGGCTTTTTTGTCCGTGTACGCCATCCTGTATAACAACTACCTTCGGGGCAACTTCCGCGCGGGGTTGGAGGAAAACTTCGACGAGGCGTCGCGCGTCCGCCATTTCCAGGACCAGGTCTTCACCGGCTTTGACATCGAGGAGTTCGAGGCCCTGTTTGCACAAAAACCGGTCCGCAAGCTGGACCTGATCGGCACGGACAGCCTGCTGGAGCTGGCGCAGAGGACGGGCGATTTTCAAATGTCCAACGAGGAATTCGAGCTGTTCTTCCGCCACCATCTGGCCTGCTGCGAAAAGCGGGAGCTGTTGGGAAATCAAAGCCATCTGCTATATATCTGTCGCAAGAATCTTTTTTGAAAGGGCAGAAAACGAGCGCAAGCCCAACGGAACGGGCCCGTTGGGCTTGCGGAGCGCTCGGCGCGTTTTTAGGGCCGGCGGTAGTAGTCGAGCAGCTCGATGCTCTCGCCGGAGGGACCGGGGAAGAAGATGTTCTTGATGCCGTCGAGGATGTTGTCCGAGGTGGACACCTGGGCCTGCTGGGGAACCAGCCCCTGGGCCTTGAGGGAGGCGACCAGCTCGTCGATGCCGGTGCATTCGATGGCAACGTGCGCCACAACGCCGTCGCCGGGCAGCTGCGCCGCGGGGTCCGCGGGCTGGATGAGCTCCAGCAGGCAGCTGCCAAGGCTCATGAAGGCGAGCTTGGCGCCGGGGCAGGATTCGCCGTCCAGGCGAAAGCCCAGCTTGGTGTAGAAGGCCTTGGAAGCCTCCAGATCCTTGGTGTAAATGCCGATGTGCGCAAGGCCCAGCAGCTTTGCGGGTTTGTTGGCCATGTGGTTTCAATCCCCCTTGTCGCGTGCGTTTGTTTGGAGCCGGGGCTTGCCCGGTTGCCGCCATTATACCACAGCTTTTAACCTTGCGGCCATTGAAAGCGCCGAAAAAAAGGAATAAACTGAAGGAACAAAGCCGGAAACGGCCGCCTGACGCCGGCGCGTGGAAAGGTCGGCAGCCCGAAAGGGCGCTGAACCCCAAAAACGCCGCGCCAACCAGGCCAAGCCGTGCCGCGCTTGATGACCACCGCCCTTGGCGGGCGCGCAGACGCCCCGCCTTTCATTCCATACATCAGGTATCGAACAACGAACTTGAATGGAGGAAGACCCTATGGCAATGAAAACCAAAACGCGCAAGCTAGCCGTGACCGGCATGATGACGGCCATCATGATCGTGATGGGCACCACCCCCCTGGGCTTTATCCCCATCGGCCCCTTCAAGATCACCATCATGCACCTGCCCGTGATCATCGGCGCCATCCTCGAAGGCCCCGTGGTGGGCCTGGTGCTCGGCCTGTTCTTCGGCCTGTTCAGCCTCTACCAGGCTGTGACCGCCCCGACCATCCTGAGCCCGCTCTTCATGGATCCGCTGGTCTCCGTCCTGCCCCGCATGATCATCGGCCTTACGTCCTACTACGCCTATGCGGGCATCGAGCGCCTGTTCAGGAATCGGAACCTGTCGCCCCTGCCCCTGAACGCCCAGGACGGACGCTGCAAGCGCTTTTTTAAGCGGACCGCCAACCTGCTGCGTACCAACACCAACTCCCTTTCCGTCGGCACCTCCGCCCTGGTGGGCACGGCGACCAATACGGTGTTGGTGCTCGGCGCCATCTACCTGCTGCACGCGGCCTCCTATGCGGAGCTGATGGGCATCAAGCCCGCCGTGGTTTCCGCCACGCTGATCAGCACCGCCGTGGTCAACGGCGTGCCCGAGTGCCTGACCGCCATCGTGGTGACCACCGCCGTGGTGCTGGCCGTGAAGAAGATCAAGTTTCCCCGTAAAGGAGCTGCATAGAGAAAATGGTACTCACCTTGGACATCGGCAACACGAACATCAAGTGCGCTGTCTTTGAGGGCGACGCCATGCTCCATACCTGGCGGGTGTCCACGGTGCGCCACAAGACCAGCGACGAGTTCGGCATCCAGCTGAACATGTTCCTGCAATACAACGGCTACGGCCGCAAGGACATCGACGGAATCATCGTCTCCTCGGTGGTGCCCTCCATCAATTTTACCATCGAGCACATGATCGACGATTACTTCGATGTCGATCCCATCTGGGTGGCCCCCGGCATCAAGACCGGCATCAACATCAAGTACGACAACCCCCAGTCCCTGGGCGCGGATCGCATCTGCAACGCCGTGGCGGCCCAGGCCTTCTACTCCAGCCCCTGCATCTTCATCGACTTTGGCACCGCCACCACCTTCGGCGTGCTCAACAAGAAGGGCGAATTCGTGGGCGGCGCCATCTGCCCCGGGCTGAAGCTGTCCAGCGAGGCGCTCACCGAGCGGGCGGCCCAGCTGCCGAAGATCGAGCTGATCAAGACCGAGACGGTCATCCAGCGCAACACCATCGCCAACATGCAGGCCGGCATCGTTTATGGCTACGTGGGCCAGGTGGACTACATCGTGCGCAAGATGAAGGCGGAGATCGGCGGCGACGAGCATATCAAGGTCATCGCGACGGGAGGCCTCTCCCGCATCATCGCCAGCGAAACCTCCACCATCGATATCATCGACGGCCGCCTCACCCTCAAGGGCTTGAAGCTCCTTTACGAGCGCAACCGCGCCCGCTAGGGCCCCTTTCCCTGTCGTGCCGCGCCGCGCCCTCCCAAAGGGGGGCGCGGCTTTTTCGTGTCCGCCCGCCGCATTGACTTCCCCGCTTCCCGAGGGTACAATGGCCGTGGAAGCTTACGCTAGGAGGAGAGAGAGCATGTCCCTGCCCAAGCGCCTATCCGCCCTCTGCCTATGCCTTTGCCTGGCCCTGGGACTCAGCGGCTGCACTCCGGCCGTCTTTGGCAGGTGGGTGCTGGAAAGGAGCTTGCGCGCCCTGTCCGGCGCGGAAAGCCAGAGCGAGCCGGCGCAGGCCGAGGGGGAGCTCGCCGGCCGGGAACCGTATGTGGATGTGGCCAGCGCGACCAGCGCCACGGTGATGGTCTATCTGTGCGGCTCGGACCTGGAGAGCAGGTTCGGCTGCGCCTCGGCAGACCTGGACGAGATGCTCCTGGCGGGCCTTTCCGAGAGGATCCATGTGGTGGTGGAGACGGGCGGGGCCAGCACCTGGCACAACGGCCTCATCGAGAGGGAGGACAATCAGCGCTATTGCCTGCGCGAGGGCAAGCTGGTCAGCCTGGAGCAGGAGCTGGGCAGCCGGGACATGACCAGGCCGGAAACCCTGCGGGACTTCGTGCGCTTCTGCGCCGAGGAATACCCCGCCGACCGCTACATCCTCCTGCTGTGGGACCACGGCGGCGGCGCCCTCGGCGGCTTTGGCTACGACGAGCGCTATCCGGATTCGCCCGCCATGGATCTGGCGCAGCTGGACCAGGCCCTGGAGGAGGCGGGGGTGCGCTTTGACATCGTGGGCTTTGACGCCTGCCTCATGGCCACCCTGGAGACGGCCTTCGTGTTGGAGCGGCACGCCGACCACATGCTGGCCTCCCAGATGGAGGAGCCCGGCTGCGGTTGGTACTACACCAATTGGTTGACGGCCCTGTCCCTAAATCCCGCCATCACGAGCCGGACCCTGGGCGAGCTGGTGGTGGACGACTTCGTGGACAGGGTGCAGGCGAGGGAAGGGGAGCAGGGCGCCCTATCCCTGGTGGACTTAACCCGCCTTTCCGGGGTGCTGGAGGCGCTCTCGGGCTTCGTGGGCGGCGCGAGGGAGGCGCTTTCCGACCAGCAATTCGCCAAGATCGCCCAGGCCAGGGCCAAGAGCAGCCAGACCAAGCGCTTTGAAGGCGAATACGACCATGTGGACCTGCACCTGCTGGCAGAAAACCTATCCCAAATCCCGGGCGCCCAGGCATTGATCCAGGCGGTGGACGCCGTGGTGCTCTACCACCGTTCCACCCAAACAACCCGCGATTGGAACGGCCTGAGCATCTATTTTCCCTACGCAGGGCCGCAAGAGTTTCCCGGCATGGTGGAGCTGTATGGAAAGATCGGCTTTGCCAAAGACTATGTGGGCTTCCTTTCCGCCTACATGACCATCGTGGCCGGCGGGCAGGCGCAGCAGGAGTACCGCTTGGACGACTGGTTTGACGAGGAGCTCTTTGACGAATACATCCCCTATTACCAGGAAACCGCCTATGCCAAGGAAGAGCTGGAGCTGGTCGAGAAGGAGGGCTATTACGCCCTCTCCCTGTCCGACGAGGACTGGGACATCACCACCACCATACAGGTGCAGGTGCTCTTCGACGACGGGGAAGGCTATGTGGACCTGGGCTCGGATAACCTGTACGAGCTGGACCCGGACGGCGACCTGGTCGTTTCCTTCGACAACACCTGGCTCTGCCTGGATGGGGAGGTGGTCTGCTTCTATTTCGAGGAGGAGGACTATGCCAGCGAGCAGTGGTACACCTACGGCTATGTGCCCGCGCTGGTCAACGGCGAGGAGGCGGAGCTGATCGTCCGCTGGGATTGGACCAACGAGCATGGCTACGTGGCCGGCTACCGGCCGGTGTACGACGGCATCCTCGCCCAACGGGGCCTGTTCCAGCTGGAGGTGGGCGATGCCATCGAATACCTGTGCGAGGCCTACGACTACCAGCTCAACCCAACGGGCAGCTTCCTTTGGGGTGAAAAAACGGCCTTTGACGGCGAGCTGACCGTCTCCTACGAGGATATCGGCCTGGGCGAATGCTTGGTATACTACTGTCTGACGGACATCTATGGAAACCAGGTTTGGACCGAACCGGTCATTTTTACCGATTAGGCGCCGCATGCAAGATTTGTTTACAGGAAAATTGCCCGATGCTGCCGGCCAGCATGGTTGACAGCTTGAATATAGCTGCGTTATGATGAGGAAAAGCGTTTCTGCGGCCGCGCGCCGCACACACAGAATGGGGGGTTATTGTTATGGGCAAGACAGCCATCGTCACCGGCGGCAGCCACAACATCGGCCAGGGCATCGCCATCGTTTTGGCGGAGCACGGCTATGACGTAGCCATCACCTACAACAGCCGCAAGGAGGGCGCTCTGGAGACCCAGAAGGCCATCGAGAACCTGGGCAAGAAGTGCTTCGTCTATCAGGCGAGCCTGGAAAACCCGCAGGTCCCGGACCAGATCGTCGCCAAGGCCCACGAGGACCTGGGGCACATCGACCTCATGGTCTGCAACGCGGGCAACGGCGGCTTCCGCGGCTCGGTGCTTACCGTCACCCCGGAAAAGGTGGACGAGGTCTACACCGTCAACTTCCGCAACTACATCCTCAGCGCCGGCGCCGCCGCGCGCTACATGGTCAAGGACAAGATCGCCGGCTGCATCCTGTTCATCACCAGCTCCAGGGCCGAAATGGCCTATCCCGATGATTACCTCTACGGCGGCTTCAAGGCCTGCGTCAAGCGCGCCTGCGAATCCATGGCGCTGGACCTGTCCGCCTACAACATCCGCGTCAACTGCGTGGCCCCCGGCGCGACCTGGGTGCCCCGCCCCGGCATGGAGGACCGCCTGCAGTCCCCCTTCGTCACCGAGTCCATTCCGCTGCACCGCGTGGGCACCCCCCGCGAGAACGGCGAGGTTTGCGCCTTCCTGGCCTCGGAGAACGCCAGCTACATCACCGGCATCACCGTGCGCGTGGATGGCGGCCTGATCCTGCCCGGCCTTCTGGAAGGGTACGAGAAGATCCCCTGGGTCAGACAGGAGTGGCGCGACAAGATCATGGAAGAGTTCAACAATTGGAAGTATCCAAACGCCTAACGCTCCTACATGCAAGCGGCAAACCTTCATAATCCAACAAGGGCCAAACAAGCGGGCGAAACGCCTGCTTGTTTGGCGTGCGTGGGATCGAGAAATTGCAGATACATCTCTTGAGAAAGCGGAGGAAAGCAACATGCAAGCATCCAAGGTTTATTTCACCAACCTGCGCGTGTCCAACGGCACGAACCTGCTGGAGAAGCTGGAAAGACTGGTTAAGAAGGCCGGCATCGAGCAGATCGACTTTTCCAACAAGTACACCGTCATCAAGATCCACTTCGGCGAGCCCGGCAACCTGGCCTATCTGCGCCCCAACTACGCCAAGGTGATCGTGGACCTGATCAAGAAGAATGGGGGCAAGGTCTTCCTCTCCGATTGCAACACCCTGTACGTGGGCGGCCGCAAGAACGCCCTGGACCATCTGGAGTCCGCCTATGTCAACGGCTTTTCTCCCTTCTCCACCGGTTGCCATATCATCATCGGCGACGGTTTGAAGGGCACCGACGAGGTCTATGTTCCTGTGGAGGGCGGCGAGTACGTCAAGGAGGCCAAGATCGGCCGCGCCATCATGGATGCGGACATCGTTATCTCCCTTAACCACTTCAAGGGCCATGAGGCCACCGGCTTTGGCGGCGCCCTGAAGAACCTGGGCATGGGTTGCGGTTCCAGGGCCGGCAAGATGGAGATGCACTCCGCCGGCAAGCCCGTGGTGGATCAGTCCCTGTGCGTGGGCTGTAAGGCCTGCACCAAGGTGTGCGCCCATGGAGCCGTCACCGTGGAGAACAAGAAGGCCTCCATCAACCACGATAAGTGCGTCGGCTGCGGCCGCTGCATCGGCGTGTGCCCCATGGATGCCGTCGAGCCCGCCCAGGATGAGGCCAACGACATCCTCAACTGCAAGATCGCCGAATACTCCAAGGCCGTGGTGGACGGCAGGCCCAACTTCCACATTTCCCTGGTGATCGACGTTTCTCCCTTCTGCGACTGCCATGCCGAAAACGATCTGCCCATCGTGCCGGACGTGGGCATGTTCGCCTCCTTCGACCCGGTGGCCCTGGACATGGCCTGCGCGGATGCCTGCAACGCCCAGCCCGAGGTTCCCGGCAGCCGTCTGGCCGAGATGGAGAAGGGCCACGGCGACCACTTCAACGACAACCATCCCGACACCAACTGGCGCTCCTGTCTGGAGCATGCCGAAAAGATCGGCCTTGGCCAGATGGCCTACGAGCTGATCGAGGTCAAGTAAGGCCCCGCCCGTCCGGCCGCAAGCCAGCCTTCCGGCCGGACGGTTTTTCCCGTCTCCGGCGCGCCGCCCAGCAAAACCATGCCCATCGGGGAGAGGTGACCCATGTTTAAGAAGCTGCCTGAAAAGCGCATCGACATTGAAAAGGCGTCCATGATGTCCGCGGTGATGAACACCGTGGAGGCCGTGGTGCTGGTGCTCCTGCTGGCGGCGGATTTCTTCGGCGTCTTTCGAACCAGGCCCTTCCTCTGGCAGCCCCTGCTGGTGCTTGCCGTGAGCGCCCTGCTGTTCGAGGCCTGCCTGTCCATCCGCGACGCCTTCATCTGGCGGGACACCCACCGCCAAAACGAGATGCTCAAGGACGCCTGGGGCCAGCTGCAGGACCTGAACAACCAGCTGCGCATGCAGAGGCATGACTTCCTCAACCACTTTCAGGTGGTCTATTCCCTGATCGACATGGGGGAAAGGGGGGAGGCCATGGGCTACATCGAACAGGTTTATGGGCAGATGAAGAAGCTCTCCTCGGTGATGAAGACGGCCAAGCCTGCGGTCAACGCGCTGCTTCGGGCCAAGCTGGCCGACGCGCAGCAGCGCGGCATCCAAACCGAGCTGCAGGTTAGCTCCGACTGGAAAAACCTGCCGATGAACGATTGGGAGATGTGCCGGGTGCTTGGCAACATTCTGGACAACGCCATGGACGCCCTCAAGGGCGCCCAAAGCCCCAGGCTTTGCATCGACATCTTCGAAGACCTGCGGGCCTATGGCTTTCGCATCACCAACAACGGCCCCATGATCGCCAAGCAGGTCCAGGACCGCATCTTTTCCCTGGGCTTCACCACCAAGGCGACAGGCCAAGGCCTGGGCCTGCACATCGTGCGCGAGCTGATGGAGGGGGCCGGCGGCCAGATCCGCATGCATTCCGACGAGGCGAACACCTTTTTTGAGGGAATCCTGCCGCGAGGCGGGGACGCCGGCGAGCGTCCCGGCGAGGACAGGACCGCCTGAAGCGGCGCGGCGGGTGCAAACGGCGCGGTTCAAGCTACCCGCAGGCGGGGAGCTTGAACCGCTTCTTTGCGCCCGCCGGCCCAGCATAAAAATACAAACGGCCCGGGCATGAAGGGCTCGGACCAAAAAGGAGTGGCGAAGAAAGATGGTTTGGGGGTTGTTCCTCTTTTCCCTGGTCGCCTCCGTGGCGCAAAGCACGCTGATGAACGAGTTCAGCAAGCGCCGCATGCAGTCCAGCTGCGACCTATACCTGTACAATTTGATCACCTGCGCCGTGGCGGCGGTGGCCATGCTGCTCTATGGCGGTATTCCCCAGGTCTCGCTCTTCACCCTGCTGCTGGGCGTGGCCTTTGGCCTTGCCACCAACCTTGGCGCGGTGTTTAAGCTGCTCGCCCTGCGCAGCGGGGCCATGTGCTACACGCTGCTGATCATCACCGCCCAGATGATGATCCCGGCGCTGTCCGGCGCGCTGGTTTGGGACGAGCCCCTCAGCGCGCTCAAGATCCTCGGCGCCCTGCTGATGTTCGTCTCCGTGGCCCTATCCATCGAGTACAAGGACGAAAAGAAGGCCACGCTTCGCTGGTTCCTGTACTGCGTCGCCGCGCTGCTCTGCAGCGGTTCCGTGGGCGTGATGCAAAAGGTGCTGGGCTATTCCGATTACAGTCAGGAGCAGAACGGCTTTTTGCTGGTGGCCATGGCGGTCTCCGCCCTGTTCGCCCTGGGCAGCTTCCTTTACCGCCGCTATGGCAAGGGAGAGGTCCCCACGCTGAAGCTGCTCTCCGCCGCCACGCCCGCCGCGGCCATCAACGGCGTCTGCATGGTGGTATGCAACGTGGTCAACCTGTACTTGGCGGCCGTGATGCCCTCCATCCTCTTCTTCCCGCTGTTCAACGGCGGCGCGCTGCTGCTGCTGACGGCCGTGGCCTTCCTGGTGTTTCGCGAACGCCTCAACCGGGTGCAGACCGTCGGCTTTTTGATCGGCGTGGCCGCGGTGTTTTTGCTCTGCCTGGGATGAGGAAGAACGCGCCGGATCGGGAACAGAAAAAAGGGGCCGGTCCTCCTTGGAGGACCGGCCCCTTTGGCGCCATGGGGAAGCGGATCAGTCGTGCAAAACCAGCTGGCCGAACACCGCGTTTGCGCGCAGGCGGCACTGCTGGCCGTCGCCCACGAGGATCACCCGATCGCCAAACCCGGATACGGAGCCTTCCGGCGTTTGCAGGTTGCCAAAGGCCACCGAACACTCGGCCCGCACCGACCAGGAAGGCGGCAGCTGGACGACGGTGTTGGCGAAGATGCTGGAGATCTCCATCTCCGGGGGCAGAGGGGCGCTCAGCTCCACCCGCGCATCCGCAAAGAGCACGGTGACCGTCTCGTCGCTTGGGTCCGGAAGGATGGTCCCGGACATAAACATGTGCAGGCCGCCCTCGTGGCGATAGCTCTTCTTGCCATTGGTGCAGCCCCAGACGATCAGGGCTATGCCGGATTGTAGCAGCAAGATGGCGAAAGCGGCGCTGAACCAGCCAAAGTGCAGGTTAAAGAGCAACTTAACCAGCAGGAGCAGGCCGACCAGGATGAGGTAAATGGACCAAAAAATCGTCTTTCTGTTCATGCCCATGGTTTCCTTTCCAAAGCGCAATGTGCTATACTGAACTTAAGTATACCACCTGGAAAAACTTCTAGCAATCCGGGGAAGAAAAAAGTGGAACGTGAAGGGGTAGATAGTATGAACGATCTGGATATCGCAAGGGGAGTGAAGCTCAAGCCCATCCAGGAGGTGGCCAAGGCCCTCCATGTGCCGGAGGAGGCGTTGGAGCCCTATGGCCGCTGCAAGGCCAAGCTGGATGTGAGCAAGCTGCAGGGGGACAAACAGGGCAAACTGATCCTGGTGACCGCCATCAACCCCACGCCGGCGGGCGAGGGCAAGACCACGGTTTCCATCGGCCTGGCGGACGGCCTGCGCAGGCTCGGCAAGGACGCCTCCCTGGCCCTGCGCGAGCCCTCCCTGGGCCCCGTGTTTGGCGTCAAGGGCGGCGCGGCCGGCGGCGGCTACGCCCAAATCGCGCCCATGGAGGAGATCAACCTGCACTTCACCGGCGACCTGCATGCCATCACCACCGCCAACAACCTGCTGGCCGCCATGGTGGATAACCACATCCAGCAGGGCAACCATCTGGGCCTGGACCCCCGGCGCGTGGTCTGGCGCCGCTGCATGGACATGAACGACCGGCAGCTGCGCGAGATTCTTTCCGGCCTCGGCGGCAAGTCCAACGGCATGCCCAGGCCCGACGGCTTTGACATCACCGCCGCCTCGGAGGTGATGGCCGTGTTCTGCCTGGCCAGCGACCTGCAGGATCTCAAAAAGCGCCTGGGCCGCGTGCTGGTGGGCTATACCTTCGAGGGACGGGCCGTGACCGCCAGCGAGCTCAAGGCCGAGGGGGCCATGACGGCCCTGCTGAAGGAAGCGCTCAAGCCCAACCTGGTGCAGACCCTGGAGGGCACGCCGGCCCTGGTGCATGGCGGCCCCTTTGCCAACATCGCCCACGGATGCAACTCCGTGATCGCCACCAAGACGGCCCTGCGCCTGAGCGAGTATGTGGTGACGGAGGCCGGCTTCGGCGCGGACCTTGGCGCGGAAAAGTTCCTGGACATCAAGTGCCGCATGGCGGGTCTGCAACCCTGCGCCTGCGTGGTGGTGGCCACGGTGCGCGCGCTCAAGTGCCACGGCGGCGTGCCCAAGGACGCCCTGGGCCAGGAAAACCTGGAGGCCGTGGAAAAGGGCCTGCCCAACCTGCTGCGCCACGTGCGGAACATGCGGGAGGTCTACGGCCTGCCCGTGGTGGCGGCGCTGAACCGCTTTGCCAGCGACACCCAGGCGGAGCTGGACCTGGTGCAGTCCGCCCTGGCGGCGCTGGGGGTGAACGTATGTCTCTGCGACGTCTGGGCCAAGGGCGGTCAGGGCGGCCTGGAGTTGGCAAAGGAGGTGCTGCGCCTGAGCGAGCAGCCCTTTACCCCTTCCTTCTCGTACCCGCTGGATTGCCCCCTGGAGGAGAAGATCCGCCTGATCGCCACCCGCGTCTATGGCGCCAAGGGCGTCTCCTTCGCCCCTGGAGTCAAGACCCAGCTGCGCAAATGGGACAAGCAAGCGGACTTCCCCGTTTGCATCGCCAAGACCCAGTACTCCTTCTCCGACGATCCCAAGAAGCTGGGCGCGCCGGAGGGCTTCCAGCTGCAGATCCGCCAGGTTCGCCTGAGCGCGGGCGCCGGCTTCGTGGTGGCCTTTGCCGGCGAGATCATCGCCATGCCCGGCCTGCCGAAGGTTCCGGCGGCGGAGGACATCGACGTCGACGAAAACGGCGAGATCCGCGGGCTTTTCTAGCCCGCCGGCCCGAGAAATCCGAAAAAAGAACATAGGGGCGCGGCCAGCTTGGCCGCGCCCCCTTGCTTTGAGCGGGATTAGTCCATCCATCCCTGCGCGCAGAGCAGCTCTGCCGAGAGCACGCCGCCGCCGGCGGCGCCGCGCAGGGTGTTGTGGGAGAGGCAAACGAAGCGATAGTCCATCACGGGGTCTTCCCGCAGGCGGCCGATGGAAATGCCCATGCCGCCGGACAGGTCCCGGTCCAGCTTGGACTGCGGCCGGTTGTCCTCCTCGAAGTAGCGCAGGAAGGGCTGGGGCGCGCTGGGCAGCTCCAGCTTCTGGGGTTCGCCCTTGAACATGGCCCAGGCCACCTTCATCTGCTCGATGGAAGGCTTGTTCTTGAACTTGACGCTCACGGCGGCCATGTGGCCGTCGGACACGGGCACGCGCAGGCATTGGGCCGAGATCTTGGGCCCGGAGGCGGGCACGATGAGGCCGTTCTCCATGCGGCCCCAGATCTTGAGGGGCTCCTGCTCGCTCTTTTCCTCTTCGCCGGAGATAAAGGGGATCACGTTGTCCAGAATCTCGGGCATGGTGTCAAAGGTCTTGCCCGCGCCGGAAATGGCCTGGTAGGTGCAGACCACGATGGACTCGATGCCGCAGCCGGTCAGGGGCGTGAGGGCGGGCACATAGGACTGGATGGAACAGTTGGGCTTGACCGCGATGAAGCCGCGCTTGGTGCCCAGGCGCTTGCGCTGCTGGGCGATGGCATGGGCGTGGTCGGGGTTGCATTCGGGGATGAGCATGGGCACGTCGGGCAGCAGGCGACAGGCGGAGTTGTTGGACACCACGGGGATTTCGGCCTTGGCGTAGCTCTCCTCCAGCTCGCGGGTGGCGGGCTTGGGCATGTTCACGGCACAAAACACGAAGTCCACCTTGTCGGCCAGGGCCTGCACGTTGGCGGCGTCCTCCAAAGGGATGTTCTTGAGCGCTTCGGGCAGGGGCTCGGACATCAGCCAGCGGCCCTGCACGGCCTCCTCGTAGGTCTTGCCGGCGCTGCGCTGGCTGGCGGCCAGCGCGGAAATCTCAAACCAGGGATGGTTTGCCAGCAGGAGCGCAAAGCGCTGCCCAACCATGCCTGTGGCGCCGATCACGCCAACCTTATACTTTTTCATGGGCTACCTCCTAACGCTTCGATTTGGATCTCCCTGACGGGGATCACAGGGCCTTGGACTCCACCTCGGCGCGCAGCTTTTCCACAAAGGCATCCACGGTCATGACGCCAAGGTCGCCCTCCTTGCGGGAGCGCACGGCCATGGTGCCGCTTTCGACTTCCTTGTCGCCCAGCACCAGCATGTAGGGAATCTTTTGCAGCTGGGCCTCGCGGATCTTGTAGCCGATCTTTTCGTTGCGAAGATCGGTCTCCACGCGATAGCCCAAGGCGTCCAGCTGGGCGGCCAGCTCCTGAACGCGCGCGCTGGCCCTGTCGGTGATGGAGAGCAGCTTAACCTGCACGGGGGCCAACCAGGTGGGGAAGGCGCCGGCAAACTGCTCGGTGATGATGCCGATGAAGCGCTCGATGGAGCCGAACACGACGCGGTGGATCATCACGGGGCGATGCTTTTCGCCGTCCGCGCCGGTGTATTCCAACTGGAAGCGCTCGGGCAGCTGGCTGTCCAGCTGGATGGTGCCGCACTGCCAGGTACGGCCCAGGCAATCCTTGAGGTGGAAGTCCAGCTTGGGGCCGTAGAAAGCGCCGTCGCCCTCGTTGATGGTGAAGCTCTTGCCCATTTCCAGGATGGCTTCCTTGAGGATGTTCTGGTTGATCTCCCACTCTTCCTCGGTGCCGATGTGATCCTCAGGCATGGTGGAAAGCTCAATGGCATACTCCAGGCCGAAGAGGGAATAGACCTCGTCGAAGAGCCGAACCACGCCCTTGATCTCGTCCTTCATCTGCTCGGGGGTCATGAAGATGTGAGCGTCGTCCTGGGTGAAGCAGCGCACGCGGAACAGACCGTGCAGCGCGCCGGACAGCTCGTGGCGGTGGACCAAGCCCAGCTCGCCGCAGCGCAGGGGCAGATCCCTGTAGGAATGGGGCTCGGATTTATACACCAGCATGCCGCTGGGGCAGTTCATGGGCTTGACGGCGAAGTCCTGGTCGTCGATCTTGGTGAAATACATGTTGTCCTTGTAGTGATCCCAGTGGCCGCTGCGCTCCCACAGCTCGCGGCTGAGGATGATGGGCGTGGAGATCTCCACATAGCCGTAGCGCTTATGCACCTTACGCCAATAGTCCAGCAGGGTGTTGCGCAGCACCATGCCCTTGGGCAGGAAGAAGGGGAAGCCGGGGCCCTCCTCCATGAGCAGATACAGGCCAAGCTCCTTGCCCAGCTTGCGGTGATCGCGCTTCTTGGCTTCCTCCAGCATATCCAGGTAGGCCTTGAGGTTTTCCTTGGTGTCGAAGGCGGTGCCGTAGATGCGCTGGAGCATCTTGTTCTTTTCGCTGCCGCGCCAATAGGCGCCGGCCAGCTGCTGCAAGGCGACGGCCTTGATGCGGCCGGTGGAGGGAAGGTGGGGGCCGGCGCAAAGGTCGGTGAAGTCGCCCTGCTTGTAGAAGGAGATGACGCTGTCCTCGGGCAGGTCCTCGATCAGCTCCACCTTGTAGGGCTCGCCCTTCTCCTTGCAGAAGGCGATGGCTTCCTCGCGGGGCAGCTCGAAGCGCTCGATGGGGTAGTTGGCCTTGACGATCTTGTCCATTTCCTTTTCCAGGCGCTTAAACAGCTCCGGGGTGAAGGGTTCGTCCGCGTCAAAATCGTAGTAGAAGCCGTTTTCGATGGCCGGACCGATGGCCAGCTTCACGTTGGGAAGCACGCGCTTGACGGCCTGGGCGAGCAGGTGGCTGGCCGAATGGCGGTACACCCGGAGGCCCTCCTCGTCGGCAAAGGTCAGGAACTCCACCTGGCAATCCTGGGTGATGGGCGTGGTCAGCCCCACGACCTGGCCGTCCACCTTCATGGCCAGGGCGTCCTTCTTCAGCGCCTGGGAAAGCTTGCCCGCCAGCTCCAGACCCGTGATGGGAGCCTCAAGCTCCACGCTTTTTCCGTCCTTGAGCGTGATTTGCATGGAAAAAATCCTCCTTTATTCGTTCCGCTCCTGTGATCGCACGGCTGCAATCCAAATAAAAAAATCCGTCCCGATGTCTGCCCAGCGACTGGGTCCATCGGGACGGACTGCTTGCTGCATTCCGCGGTTCCACCCGAGTTGCCTTTGCCCCATGGGGAAAGGCCGCCTCCTTGCGCGGGATAACGGCCGCGCGGGCCGAGCGCAATCCGAGGCTGGTGTTCGCCCTTTGAGCCGGAAGCCCGGCCGGTCCCTCCCCCCTGCGCCCGCTTGCAGCCGGTGGCGCGCGCTCTCTACCAAGAAGGGGCTTTCCTAAAGGACTACTGTCCTCATCCACTCGCGTTGCACATAAGTATATCACGCCCAAGGCCGAAGTCAATGGAAAAATGCCGGTGGAACGGAAATTTTACCCGGGGAAGAGCGGCCTTACACCTCCTCCCATAGGCAATAATAGCCGCGGCCGTCCTTGGCGGCCATGAAGTCGGCCTCTTCAAACCCCTGGGGCGGATCGCCGTAGGCCGCGGGAACGCAGTAGCCGGCCCCCGTTACCCAATTGCCGTCCAGGCGCACGCCCAGGAGGAAATGGTCCCAGATCTCGCCCTCCAAAGGCACGTGGGCGAACAGCTCTCCCTGCCGGTCAAAGCCCGGATCCAGGGCAAAGCGCTGGAACAGGTCGTGTAGCGGCCATAGGCTTTGGGGCCAAAAGGCCTTCTCCAGGGCCGGCGGCAGGGGAACGGAGGCCTCCCTTTCCACAAGGACGCCGGCCACCCGCTCGATCCTGGCCAGGGGCGTCTCCGCAAGCGCTTCGGGCGCGGCCTCCAAGGCCGGAAGGTCATACGGGTCCTCCGCCGGACCCTCCGCCCGGCCCTCGGCCCTCTCCTCGCCGGCCGTCGCGGCCACGGCGGGGGCCTGCGCCGCTTCTTCGCCGGAAGCCGCCTCCGCCGCCGAAGAAGCGGCGCCTTCCTCGGGGACGCGGACGCCCTCCGCAGCCCCGCCGGCGCTTTCCCGGGCGGCGTCGGGAACCGTCGCCTGCGCATCTTCCTGGGCGGCGTCCGGCACCTGGGCTTCCGCCTCTTCCTCCGCGGGGACGGCGACGTTCTCTTGGGCGGCGCTTTCGCGGCTGGCCGGGTGCAGCTGCTCAAAAACCTGGCGCTGGGCCTGGGCATAATCCACCCAGCCACCCCGGCCGACGGTGCCCGCCAGGCTGATCTGGAAGCGGTCGAAGAGCTCCCGGCCGACGGCCAGGATGCCGTAGGACACAAAGGGCAGCCCGTCGATGTCGTTGAGGTTGACGCTGAGCTGTAGCCCTCCCTGTCCGCGGATATCCAACACCAGCTTTCCCAAGATGGCGACCTTGCCGCCGCCCAGGAGCAGGGCATAGGCCGGACCGCCGCCCCCCGTAAAGCCCTGCACCGCGACGGTGATCTGGGCCCGGCCGTTGCTAAGCTCCAGACGGGCATAGCCGGAGTGGCCGCTCATGGGGTCCAGGGGCCGGAGCATCACAAACAAGCGCCGATTGCTCTCCATCTTCATATGGCTTCCTCCTTCCAGCCCCTTGCGGGGATTCTGTCACACAAAGCATATGCGCGCCGCCGCCCGCCCTAGCACCGGCATCGGGAGGGACGCCGGGCTTTCCGCCGCCGAAAGCGGGAATTAACAAAAGGTTTACGAAGAGGGCGGCGCTTCGCCCGGCGCTCCCCTTGCGGCCAGGGAGCGTCCTTGCTATCATCGTGACGTACATATAGGCCCGAAAGAAGGGCGATGGGGGAGGCATGGATATGGAAGAGGCAAGGATCAACCGCTGCTCCAGTCCGTCGGAGCTTCGAATCACGGACATGCGCTTTGTGGATCTGGTGGGCGCGCCCATGCACTGCACGCTGGTGAAGATCTACACCAACCAAGGCATCACGGGCGTCGGCGAGATCCGCGACTTCGGCAGCCGCATCTACGGCCAGACGCTCAAAGGCAGGCTGCTGGGAGAAAACCCCTGCAACGTGGAGAGGCTGTTTCGGCGCATCCGCCAGCATGCGGGCCCCGCGCGCCAGGCAGGAGGCGTTTCCGGCATCGAGATCGCCCTGTGGGATCTGGCTGGCAAGGCCTATGGCGTGCCCGTCTACCAGCTGCTGGGCGGCAAGTACCGAGACGCCATCCGCATGTACTGCGACGCGGGGGTGAACAACGGCGGCCGGATGGACGGGCGCCGCATCGGCCAGATCCTCCGCGGGCATGCCCAAAGGGGCGGCTTTACCATGGTGAAGGCCGCCCTGAGCGTGGAAAACGTGCAGGCACTGCATCCGGAGGAAACGGTGATCTCCGCGCCTCTGGGGCTGTTGGAGAGGGTGCAGGCCCAGCAGAACCTGCATTTCAACTTCATCTCCGGCAGGCATCCGGAGCTTAGCCAGGACATGGGCCGCTTTTCCGAGCGCAACGCGGCCTATGAGGGCTTCGCCCTGGAAATGCCCTACACCTTCTACCGCCTGACCGAGCGCGGGCTGGACCTGTACGAGCAGGAGGTGGCCGCCATGCGCGAGGAGCTGGGTTGGGAAATGCCCCTGGCCATCGACCACATCGGCCGCATCAACCTGGAGGATGCGGGCCGCTTGCTGCGCCGGCTGGAGAAGTACAACCTCTCCTGGGTGGAGGACGCCCTGCCGCCCTACTATGTGGAGGAGTACAAGCGCCTCTCCCAGCTGAGCGGCGTGGCCCTGGCCACCGGCGAGGACCTGTACGGCCTGGAGGCCTTCGAACCCCTATGCCGCGAGCGCGCAGTCCCCATCATCCACCCGGACATCTGCTCCGCGGGCGGCATCGGGGAGATGAAGCGCATCGGCGACATGGCCCAAAGACACCACGTGGCCATGATCGCCCACATGTGCGAGACGCCCGTGGCGGCCCTGGCCACCGCCCACATGGGCGTTGCCACGGAAAACTTCATCGCCTGCGAGTTCAACGCCCCGGACGTCCCCTGGTGGGACGACATGGTGTTGGGCTTTGGCGGACCCGTGATCCAAAACGGCTTCATCGCCCCCAACGAAAAGCCGGGCCTTGGCATCGACGACCTCAACGACGAGGTGCTGTCCGAGCATCTGCTGCCCGGTTCTGGCGGCGTCTGGGACGAAACCTCCGCCTGGGACAGGGAGTATTCCAACGACAAGCTGTTTTCCTAATGCAAAAGAGCCTCGGCGCCATGCATAAAAGCGCCCCGGCCGCCCTTGGGCGGCCGGGGCGCTTTTATGTTGCCGGCGGCGTCCTGGCCGGGTCGCAGGCCTTGGCCGCCTGGCGCTGGTATTCGTGGGGGCTGAGCCCCACGCAGCGGCGGAACACCCGGCTGAAATGGGAAAGCTGGGGATAGCCCACCTTCTGGGCCACGGCGCTGACCTTGACCTCCGGGTTCTGCAACAGCGCCTTGGCCGCCGCAACCCGCTCCTGGGTGATGTAGTCGCTCAGGGAAACGCCCGTTTCCCGCTTGAACAGGCGGGATAGGTAGACGGGGTGCAGATACACGTGGGCGGCGATGACGTCGCGGTTGAGCTCCTGGCCCAGATGGGTGCGCACGAAGGCCTGGGCCTTGGCGATGGAGGCGTTGTCGCTGGTGGGGGAAAGGGTCAGCTCCAAACAGCAAAGGTCCAACAGGCCGTGGACAAAGCCGGCAAAATCCTGCGGGCGCTCCCAAAGCCCCTCCTCAACGTCGATGCGGCTGTAGGCCTGCGCGCTGAAGCCGTATTGCCTGGCAAGGGAGAGGGCCGCCGCCTTGAGCTGGTAGAAGAGAACCTGCCGGCCGGCCTGGTCCCCTTGACGCTCCAGCTCCTCCAGCAAGGCGTCGGCTTGGGCCTTGAGGGTTTCGGCAGGCAGGCGAAGCAGCATGTCCTCCCAATCGTAGCTGATGGAGCGGGCGGGGCTTGGGCTGAGCTTGAGCTGTTCCAGCTTCATGCGGCGAACGCTCCACCACAGGGTTTCCGGGCTCGCGCTTTCGCCGATACGGAAGGAAAGGCGGCAGCGCAGCTTGGCGGACAGGCCCGCGAAGGCTTGGCGCAGCCTGCGCTCCACATCCTCCGGCCAGGTGTAGAGGAGCAGCAGGTTTTCCAGATCCTGGTCCTTGAGAAGACAGCCGCCAAAGAGCGGCAATAGCTCCTGGTTGAGCAGGTCGGAGAGCACGAAGCTGGCCAGGTCCTCGTCCTGGGGGGTGGCGACGCCCTCGTACTCGTCCGCCCAAAGGGCCACGGGCAGCACCAAGCCGGGCGCCTGCAGCTGCACCTCGTGGGCGGTCAACCAGCTGGCGATCAGCTCCCGGCTTAGGCCGTTGTCCAGCACATTGCGCCAAAAGACGCGCATCTGTTCGGGAAGAAAGGCCTGCATCTTGGCGATGTGGTCCTTCCAGCGGGCCGCGAAACCCTCCCGTTCCCGCTCCGACAGCGCCTCCTGCACGGCTGCCGAAACCCGGGCCTTGAGCAGCTGATGGTCCGCCGGCTTCATGATGTAATCGAAGGCCCTGGCGCGCAGGGCTTCCTTGGCATAGTCGAAGTTGGCATGGCCGGTGAGGAAGAGAATCTTGATGTTCGGATGGGTTTCCTGCAGCCAGCGCGCCAGGAGCAGACCGTTTTGCCCGGGCATCTCGATGTCCAGCAAAACCACGTTCACCTCGTTGCTCTGCACCAACTCCTTGGCTGCGGGCACGCTAAAGGCGGTGAATACCTGCCCAATGCCGCTGTCCGCCCAATCCACACCCTCGCTGAGGCCCTTGACCGCGTACCATTCATCGTCCACAATCAGCAGATTCATTCTTGCCCTCCTTCCGGCGGCAGCTCCAGCAAGACGCGGCTGCCCACCGGCGTGTTCTGTTCAAAGCGCAGCTTGGCCCGATCCCCGTAGTGCCGGTGCAGGCGGGTGACCACGTTCCAAACGCCGATATGGCCGCCGCCGTCGGCTTGGTCGTGCATGAGGCGGTTTAGCTGAAGGATCCGATCCTCGGACATGCCGGTGCCGTTGTCCTCGATGCGGATGCGCAGGCCGCCGTCCGCGGCCTGTTGGATGTGCACCTCGATGACGAACAGACGCTCCGTGGTCAGGCCATGGATGACGCTGTTTTCCACAAAGGGCTGCAACAGAAGGGGGAGAATGCGGCGGTCCAGCAGCGCCTCTTCCACGCTTTGCCGGTATTCGATGCCGCCAGGATAACGGATCTTTTGCAGCTCCATATAGTTCGAGATGTGTTTCAGCTCGTCGGATAGGCGAATCATTTCGTCCCCCGAGCGCATGATGAAGCGGAAATAGTCGGCCAGATGCAGAGCGGTGCGCTGGATCAGCGCATACTCCTTGAGGGCAGCCAGATTGTAGATGAGGTTCAGGGTGTTTTGATAGAAGTGGGGGTTGATCTGGGCCTGCAAATGGCGCAGCTCGGCCTTGTGGGTGAGCAGGGTTTGCTCGCGCACGTCCCGGTTGAGCTGGTCGATGCGCTCGACCATGTTGTTGAAATGGAGGTTGACGCGCATGAATTCCGTGGTACCGCCCTTGGGCAACCTTGCGCTCAAATCGCCGCGGGCAACCTTTTCCATGGCGAAGATCAACTCGCTGAGGGGCTTGTCCAGGGAGCGGCGGATGATCGCCACGGTGCAGACCATCAGCAGCGCAAGGGCAAAGGGCAGATAATAGCCCAGGTCCTGGAAGAGGGCAAGGTCCTTGAGGATCTCCCGTTGAGGCACCAGGGAGACGATGTACACGGGCGCAAACTGGAGCTGTTGAAAGATTGCCACATAGTTTTCCCCGGTTTCTGGATCCTGTACCAGGGGAAGGCTTTCGGTCGTGCCGTCGGCAATTAACCGGGACAGATCGGAAGCGGTCTTATCCGGCAACACGCCCGGGGTAAGCAGGCGGCCGTCGTCGTGGTAGACCAGGAGCAGCATGCCCTCGTAGTCGAACACGTTGCGCAACGGCTCCAGCAGGTCGGACACGAGCACCACCGCGCCCATGGTCACCTGCTCGGAGGCGGGCAGGGTGAGCAACAGTAAAAAGTCGGACATGTTGGCGCTCGTGAAGCCGTAGGCAAACAAACACTGCCAGGCCGAGCCGGAGCTGCGCGCGCTGCTGTTGAGAAACAGGCCTCGATGCTGCAACAGGTATTGGTAGCGGCTCCCGCTTTGCGCCTTGGATATGCTCAGAAGCGTATCGGAGTTGTCGGCGTAGAGAAAGAGGGTGTCCAGGCCTTGGGAAGCCTCAATGGAATTGGTTAGGTAGGCCTTGCAGGCCTGCATGCTCAGCTTGTAGCCGTTGGAGCCCGTGTCGTAAACGCACAAAGTGTTTAGACTTAGGTCGCTGGTGACGTAGCGCAGCAGGTCCAGCCGCGTGGCCTCGTAGGAAGCGTCCAGTTGGTTGGCATAAAACTGGAACAGGGCTTCCTGGGCGGCGATGGCCTGGCGCCGCATCTGGTGGATGGCATATTGGTTGGAGGTGACGAACATGAGGATGAAGCAGGCCATGGTGGCGCAGCAGAGGGAAACGATGCGCGTAAGCAGGGATTTGAACATGGGCGCTTCCACCATCCTTTGTGCAGGTGCGTGCCAACAGGCGTTTACTATGTTCGCTGCCGCCGCGTGTTCCCCCTTGCGGGCCGAAGGGGATGGGAAAAGAGGTTCCCAAGCCGTCCGTTTTTTTGACGCTGGGGAACCTGCCCGTTCCCGATGGGCTCCTTGCGAGTATAGCACCTGGCGACGCAAAGCCCAAGACCTGTTGGATGCGCAAGTCTTGGGAATTTCTTCCAGGGACAAAAAAGCGGAAACGGCGGCGCTGCCGTCCGCTTGCGGGCCTTGGGCCGCGGGGAGGACGGACGGGACTTTGCAAGAAGTTCCCATTTGTCAACTTTATGGTCCTGAGGGGGTTTGACAGCTATACGCCGGCAACCGTATACTTTCCCTGGAACAAGGCGATGGACACAGAAATTAGGGGAAAGGGAGGGGATATGCTTGCGGAAACTATATATACGGGGAATCATTCCGGGAAAACATACCGCAATTGGAAAGTTTTTCTATTATTGCTACAAATACCGAGCGTTGCTGCTGATGCTGCTTCCGGGCTTTGCGGTGTTCTTCATCAACTGCTACTTGCCCATGTTCGGCGTGATCATCGCCTTTAAGAAGATCGATTTTTCGTTGGGTATCCTTCGAAGCCAGTGGGTAGGCTTTCAAAACTTCGAGTTTTTATTTGCCACGACGGATGCCTGGCGCATCACGAGGAACACGCTGCTGTACAACCTGACCTTCATTTTTTGCGATGTTTTCTTTGCCGTGGCCATGGCGGTGCTCATGCGGGAAATCTGGCAGCCCCTGGCTTCGAAGATCTACCAAACGCTGATCATCCTGCCCAACTTCCTCTCCATGGTGGTGGTGGCCTACCTGGTGTACGGCTTCCTCCATCCGGAATACGGCTTTGCCAATTATGTATTGGAAAACCTCGGCATGGAACGGGTGAACTGGTACAACGACCCCAAGTACTGGCCCTTCCTGCTGCCCATGGTGCACTGGTGGAAGCAGCTGGGCTATAAGTCGGTGGTGTACCTGGCCTCCGTGGCCGGTATCGACAAGGAGCTGTATGAGGCGGCGGTGATCGATGGGGCCGGCAAGTGGAACCAAGCTTGGTACATCACCATCCCCCAACTCACCTCCACCATGATCATCATGTTCCTGCTGGCCCTTGGCAACATCTTCCGCGCGGATTTCGGCCTCTTCTACCAGGTAACCATGAATTCGGCCATGCTTTATGAGGTCACCGACGTTATCGATACCTATGTCTACAGGGCCTTGACCACCATGAACAACATCGGCATGTCCTCGGCAGCCAGCTTTTATCAGTCCGTGGTGGGCGCCATCACCGTCATCGGCGCAAACCTCATCGTTCGCAAGATCGATCGCTCGCAGGCCCTGTTTTAGGGAAAGGAGGAGAAAGCATGCAAAGCGTCGCGGTCAAGGACAAGGCCAAGAAAAAGGAAAGCCGCAAGCTGCAAAACAAGGTTTCCCTGCCGGTCAACATCCTGCTGCATTTCATCTTCGGCCTCTTTGCCTTCTGCTGTTTGGCGCCGCTGTTTCTGCTCATCGCCGTTTCCCTGACGCCGGAAACCGTGCTATTGCAGGACGGGTACCAATTCATCCCCAGGGAGCTGACGCTGGAGGCCTACAAGTTCCTGTTTGAAACGCCGGAGCTGGTCATCAACGCCTACGCGGTCACCATCTTCGTCGTGGTCGTCGGCACGGTTTCCTGCCTGCTGATCACCACCCTGTATGCCTACCCGCTGTCCAGAATGGATTTCCCCTTTCACAACTTCTTTGCCATGTTCATCGTCATCACCATGCTCTTCAACGGCGGCTTGACGGCCACCTACATCGTGAACGTGCGCTTTTTGCACCTGCGCAACACCATCTGGGCGCTGATCCTGCCGGGCCTGAGCAGTGCGTTTTATATCATGATCGCAAGGACCTATTTCCGAAACAGCATTCCGCTCTCGGTGCTGGAATCCGCCCGCATCGACGGCGCGGGGGAGTTTCGCATCCTCTTTAAGATCGTGCTGCCCCTGTCCCTGCCCATGTTGGCCACCATCGGCCTCTTTGCCACCTTCGGCTTTTGGAACGATTGGTTCCGCAGCCTGCTCTATGTGGATAAAAAGGAACTGTACGCCCTGCAATATGTGATGATGCGCGCGCTGCTTAACCTGCAGTATCTGCAACAGAACCTCTCCAATATGACCTCCGAGGAGGCCATGCTGATGCTCTCGAAGATGCCGACGGAAACGCTGCGCATGGCCATGGCCGTGGTCTCCATCGGCCCCATCGTCCTGGCCTATCCCTTCTTCCAGCGCTACTTCATCTCCGGCCTTACGGTCGGCGCGGTGAAGGGCTGAGGAAGAGGGTATGGATAAGCAACCCCAGACAAAGGAGGAAGGAAAAGATGAAAAAGTGGCTTGCTTTAGCGCTCGTACTCCTGCTCGCGCTGCCCGCACTGGCCGGCTGCGCCCAGGACACGCCCGCCGCCTCCCCCGACGCGCAAGGGGGAGAGGCAGAACCCAACGCCTCGGCGGATGCGGCTGGGGATGATAACCAGGAGGCGGAGCTTCCCTTCGTGGCCCTGAACTACTACATCCGCGCCACGGATCAGGACGACGGCGCCACCGTGCAGGCGGCCATGGACGCCTATCTGACCGAGAAGCTCAACTGCACCGTGCAGGTGTACCCCGTGCAGGAGTGGACCACCAAGATGCCCTTGGTGCTCTCCTCCGGCGAGCAGGTGGACCTGACCTTTGATCAGGCGAACACCGGCTATTACACCAACGTGGCCAACAACCTGTACCTGCCCTTGGATGAGCTGTTGGAGACCTACGGACAGGGAATCCTGGAGACCATGGCCGAAAACTGCCCCGGCCTCATCGATGCACCGCGCGTTGGCGGCGTCCTGTATGGCATTCCCTGCCAGAAGCAGACCGCCCAGTGCGAGGCCTGGTACTTCCGCAAGGACATCGTAGAAAAGTACAACATGGACTTCGTGGCGGAAAATGGCGTGGACACCAACGAGAACCTGGTTAGCCTGCAGGATCTGGAAAAGTACCTTGCCATCATCAAGGAAAACGAGCCGGACATGGTTCCCTACTACGTTTCCGCTGGCACCGGCGTACACATGGAATGGATTACGGACGTGATCCGCGAAGATCCCTATCGCTATGAGGAGCTCAACGGCGCCATGAACCTGCTGGTCGTGGACCTGGAGACGGATACCGTGCTCAACCATTACGAGACGGAATGGGACAAGGACCGGTATGAGACCCTGCAGTCCTGGCAGCAGAAGGGCTACATCAATTCCGACGCGGCGACCACCACCACCACCGGCACGGATATGTTCCGCGCAGGAAAGACTTGGATGATCGGCGGAGGCGGAGCGCCCACCACGCAGGGCACCTATGTGCAGAACTATGGCTGTGACTTTGTGCGCTGGCGCGCAACGGGCCCCGTCGCCAACACCTATCAGAATACCACGGCCTTGACCTGCATCACCCGCACCACGGCCGACGCGGACCGCGCCATGATGGTGCTCAACCTCTTCCATACGGACAAGGCCCTGATCGACATGTTCAACTCCGGCGTGGAGGGAACCCACTACGTGTTGGACGAAAACGGCCGCTTTGCCCTGCCCGAGGGCTGCACCTCCAGGAACGACACCGGCTATTGCTATGGCTTTGAGACCTTCTTTGGCAACATGATGCTCAACTCCCTCTGGTACAACGAAGAGGAAGACCGTTACGACGAGCTGCGGGAGTACAACAAGACCGCCCGCCAGAGCGCTCTGATGGGCTTCTACGTGGATATGAGCGAGATCACCACCCAGTATGCCGCGGTGGAAGCCATCCGCACCCAGTACGCGCCCCTGCTCAAGGCGGGCGTGGTGGAGAATGTGGAAGCCACCCTGGCGGAGATGAACGAGAAGATGTACGCCAACGGCCTGCAGGATATCATCGACGAGGCCCAGCGGCAGTATGACGAATTCATCGAGCTGAACGGAAAAGGCTGAGCTTGTTACCTCCTCCTACCTCAAAGGGAAAGGGCGGGACCGCGCGTTGCGGTCCCGCCCTTTCCCTATTTTTCTCGCTTACTTGGCGGCCTTTTTGGCGGCCAGACAAACCCAATCGTTCTTCTCGTGCATGCGGACGGGCTCCAGTCCCGCCTTTCGCAGGGCTGTCTCCACCTCCGCCTGCCGCTCGCTGATGATGCCGGAGGTGATGAACACCCCGTCGGGCTTGAGCAGCCTTGGAACCTTCTCGGCAAGGGGAATGATGACCCCGGCCACGATGTTGGCCACCACCAGATCCGCCTGGCCCAGGTTGCCGAGCAAGTCCTCGTCCTCCAGCACGTTGCCCGTCAGAAAGAGGCAGCGGTCCGGGCCGAAGCCGTTTTCCTGCAGGTTGACGTAGGCGATGTCCTTGGCGTTGGGGTCGATGTCCACGCCGACGGCCTGGTCCGCGCCAAGCAGCAGCGCGCCGATGGCCAGGATGCCGCTGCCACAGCCAAGATCCAGCACGCGCATGTCGGAGCGGACGAATTCCTCCAGGGCCAACAGGCTCAGCTGGGTCGTTTCATGGGTGCCCGTGCCGAAGACCATGCCCGGATCCATGTTCAGCACCAGGCGGTTTTCCGGATTTTCGCACGTCTCCCAGGAGGGCTTGATCAATAGGCGCTTGCCGATGGGCGTGGGCTTGTAGTACTGCTTCCAGTTGTTGGCCCAATCCTCCTCGTGCACCACGTCGATCTGGATGTCCAAGCTGCCGGCGTCCAACCCGACGATGTTCTGTTTCAGCTGGGCGATGGCCTCCCGCAGGGCGCGCAGCTGCTGCATGCCGGTCTGGTTGGCGCTCAAGAAGGCGCGCACGCAGGGCTGCCGGGCGTCCAGCACGGACGAGGCCTCCACATAGTCCCAGGAAGCGGCGGTCTCGTCCAGAAACTGCTGCACCACCTGGCTATCCTCCACCAGCTCGTACTGGGGGATGCCGGCCTGTTCTAGGGTATAGCCCACCAGCTCCAGGGCCTCCTGGGTGGTGTATACGGTCACGCGGTTTAGATCCATGGCTTGTTCGGCTCCGTTTCTGTCGTTATTTTGAAAGGGGATTAGGAACTTTGCCCCGCGTCCTCCAGGCGCTGGACATATTCTTCTAGGCAAAGGCCCTCCGCCTGCATCTGGACGGCGGCCTCCTTGCCTACGTAGCGGATGTGCCAGGGCTCATAACCGATGCCGGTGATCTCCTGCTTGTCCGAAGGGTAGCGCAGGATGAAGCCGTAATCGGCCATGTGCTCCAAAACATAGGTATAGTGGGGCGTTTCGCTAAAGACCAGGGTTTGGCCGTCTTCGTCCAGCACGGACAGGTCAAAGGCCAGGCCCGTGCGGTGCTCCGTGGCCTCGGGCGTCTGCACGTAGGGCTTGCCGAAGATATCCCTGCCGTTGAAGGAGGCCCGGAACAGCTCCTGCTGCTTTTCCAGATCGCGGTAGGAGGCGATCACCGTGAGCCCCTCGTAGCCCTCGGCCTTCATGTCGGCGGCCAGGTTGCAAAGGGCGGCGAAGGCCGTCTTGTTGGCCCGCATGGAGATGTCCTTTAGGCCGATGGTGTTCTTGGGACGCGCCTCGGCCAGGTTGACCAGGTCCTCCGGCTCGTAGTCGTCCGGCAGGGGATGCGTCTCGTTGACGAGTACAAGAAACCCTTCCTCGTCGATTTGCCGCGCGTCGCGAAGGTGGACGACCTGGGCCGCCCGGTCCGCCGGCGGCAAGTAGCCGTAGAGAAAGGCCAGACCCAGGGCTGCAAGCCCCAACACCACGACCAAGCAGCCGCACACGAGGAGAAGGACGCGCAGTTTCTTTTCGCCGATCATGCCGATATAACCTCCATCGATGACAGGATTTGCTACCCATCAAACGGAAGTATGCAAAAAACCGTTGCACATTGCAAGCGCGTTTTCCATCGCGTGCTAAAATTCTATATGAACAATCCGTAAATTGAGGCGCGGCGCCGCCGCAACGGTTGACAACGGGGATTGCTTCCTATATACTAAAGCAAAATTTGAAAGCAAGAAAAGCGGCACTTGCAGGCAAGGCCTTTGGCAGGTGGCGCTTTTCGTTGGATACAAGAGGAGGTATTTCCATGGCAAACCCTGGTTCTGCGGAAAATGGCAAGCTCTTTACCCTGGAAGGCATGAAAAAGATGGAGGAAGAGCTGGAATATTTGAAGACCGTGAAGCGCGTGGAGGTGGCCGAGCGCATCAAGGTGGCCCGCTCCTTTGGCGACCTGTCCGAAAACGCCGAGTACGACGCGGCGAAGAACGAGCAGGCCTTCATGGAGGGCCGCATCATGGAGCTGGAAAACACCCTGCGCAACGCCCAGGTGGTCACCGACGAGGAAGCCCCCAGCGACATGGTGACCGTCGGCTCCAAGGTGGTGCTCCACGACAACGAGAAGAACCGCGACATCACCTATCACGTGGTGGGCTCCTCCGAGTCCGACCCGCTGAAGGGCCGCATTTCCAACGAGTCCCCGGTGGGCAAGGCCCTGTTTGGCAGGAAGCTCGGCGAGGAAGTGAAGATTCAGGTGCCGGCCGGAACCTTTAGCTACACCATCGTTTCCATCAGCCGCTAGGCGACGCCCGCGCCCCATCAAAGTGCACAAGCAGCCATATGGAGGAGAGAGATAGACATGGACGAGACGAGACGACTGCCCCAGGAGGCGGAGGAGCAGCAGCACCTCAGCGAGCAGGCGCGCATACGCCTGGAAAAGCTGCAGGCCCTGCAGCAGGCCGGCAAGGACCCCTTTGCCATCACCACCTTTGACAGAACCCACCTTAGCCAGGACATCAAGCGGGACTATGCCTCCCTGGAAAACGTCCAGGTGGCCGTGGCCGGCAGGATGATGTCCCGCCGCATCATGGGCAAGGCCTCCTTCCTGCATTTGCAGGACGGCCAGGGCAGCATCCAGGTCTATGTCAAGCGCGACGATGTGGGGCCGGAGGCCTACCAGGCCTTTAAGAACCTGGATATCGGCGACATCCTCGGCGTCAAGGGCAGCGTGTTCACCACCAAGACCGGCGAGATCTCCGTGCATGCTTCCCAGGTGGAGCTGCTCTCCAAGGCGCTGTTGCCCCTGCCGGAGAAGTTCCACGGCCTGAAGGACCCCGACGCCCGCTATCGCCAGCGCTATGTGGATTTGATCGTCAACCCCGAGGTGAAGGAGACCTTCGTCAAGCGCTCCCGCATCATCTCCGAGATCCGCGCCTATCTGGACGGCCAGGGCTTCCTGGAGGTGGAGACCCCGGTGCTGCACACCCAGGCGGGCGGAGCGGCGGCCCGGCCCTTCATCACCCACCACAACACCCTGGACATCGACCTGTACCTGCGCATCGCCCTGGAGCTGCACCTCAAGCGCCTGATCGTGGGCGGCTTCGACGCGGTGTATGAGATCGGCCGCGTGTTCCGCAACGAGGGCATGGACACCCGCCACAACCCGGAGTTCACCCTGCTGGAGCTGTACAAGGCCTACACCGACTTCCACGGCATGATGGACCTGACCGAAAACCTCTTCCGCCACGTGGCCAAGAGGGTTTGCGGCAGCGCCGTGGTGCCCTATGGGGAGGTGCAGGTGGACCTGGAGAAGCCCTTTGAGCGGCTGAGCATGCTGGAGGCCGTCCGCAAATACGCCGGCGTGGACTTCGATCAGGTGCCCGACCTGGAGGCAGCCCGCGCCCTGGCCAAGGAACACCACATCCCCTTCGAGCAGCGCCACAAGAAGGGCGACATCCTCAACCTCTTCTTCGAGACCTATGTGGAGGAGAAGCTGGTGCAGCCCACCTTCATCACCGGCCATCCGGTGGAGGTCTCCCCCTTGGCCAAGCGCATGCCCGGCAACCCCGGCTACACCGAGCGCTTCGAGCTGTTCATCCTCGGCCGCGAACATGCCAACGCCTTCTCCGAGCTCAACGATCCCATCGACCAGAGGGGCCGCTTCGAGGCCCAGGCCGCCCTCAAGGCTGCCGGCGACGAGGAGGCCGGCGAGGTGGACGAGGACTTCCTCAACGCCCTGTCCTATGGCATGCCGCCCACGGGCGGGCTGGGCATCGGCGTGGACCGCATGGTCATGCTCCTGACCAACAACGCCTCCATCCGCGACACGCTCCTCTTCCCCACGATGAAGCCCCTGGATGGCGCCAAGAAGGAAAGCGGCGCAAGCCCCGAGGCTGTGAAGGCGTCGGAGACGCCCGAGGCAGAGCCGGAGAAAATCGACTTTTCCAACGTGAAGATCGAGCCGCTGTTTGAGGACCTCGTGGATTTTGAAACCTTCAGCAAGTCCGACTTTAGGGCGGTCAAGGTGCTTGCCTGCGAGGCGGTGCCCAAGTCCAAGAAGCTGCTCAAGTTCACGCTGGACGACGGAACGGGCGAAAACAGGACGATTCTAAGCGGCATTCACGCCTATTACGAGCCGGAAGAGCTGGTCGGAAAGACCTGCATCGCAATTACCAACCTTCCCCCAAGGCCGATGATGGGCGTGGACTCCTGCGGCATGCTGATTTCGGCGCTCCACGAAGAAAACGGCGAAGAAAAGCTGCATCTCTTGATGGTCGATCCGCACATTCCCGCCGGCGCAAAGCTCTACTAATCGGGCTGCCCTGCGTCGGGAAAATGCCCACAAGGCCCGCGCGGGCGCGCCATCCGACGGCCAAAGATGCGCGGCTGCGTCGAAAGAACGCGGCATGAACGAAATGTAAGGGGCGGTCCTTTCGCGGGATTGCCCCTTCTTTAAGGCAAGAGAACCGTAAAACGGAAACTTGGAGGAACGGCTGTGCTGGAAAGGATGGACCTCTTTTTCGAAGCCAGGTTGGACGGCTATGACGAGCACATGAGGAGGGACATCGAGTCCGCGGACGAGTTTTATCCCTTCACGGCGGAGCGGCTGCCCGCTGCGCCAAACTGCCGGATTCTCGATTTGGGCTGCGGGACGGGCTTGGAATTGGAAGAGCTCTTTTTGCGCAACCCATCCGCGAAGGTGACGGGCATCGATTTGTCCCAGGGGATGCTGTCCGCCCTCAAGAAGAAATTCGTGGATCGGGATGTCTCCCTGATCGTGGGCTCCTATTTCTCCGTCCCCTTCGGCGTCGATGCCTTTGACGCCGCGGTATCCGTCGAAAGCCTGCATCACTTCACCAAGGAGGAGAAGATCCCCCTGTATGCGAAGCTGTGCAGGGCGCTAAAGAAGAATGGGTATTTCATCCTAACGGATTACTTTTCGCCGTCCGACGAGGCGGAGCGCGAGTACCGGAACGAGTACCTGGCGCGAAAAGCGCAGCAGGGCATTTTGGACGATGCGCTCTATCACTACGATACGCCGCTTACGGTCGAGCACGAACGGGAAGCCCTTCTGCAGGCGGGATTTACGACGGTGGAAGTCCTGCGCCGCTGGGGCCAGACCTACTGCTTGAGGGCCGGCCGCTAGGGGCTCGTGGGAAATGAAAGCGGCGCTGATCGGAGGAAAAGAGGAGACGCGTATGATAGACGACGGTCGGTTTTATCTGGATAGGCAGGGCTTGGAGGGCGTCGGCTTGCTCCTCCGCGGCAGGAGCGTGGTCTGGACCGGCACCTCCGTGCATAGGGAGCCGGAGGCGTACCGCGCGTCAGATGTGCTGGAACCCTTGCGCCGGGAGGGCTTCTTCCTCTTCTTTGGGGAGGAAGGGCCGCGGAACGTCCCCTACGCCGTTCCCGCCCTCGTGCTCCTCGGCCATGACGGCCGGGGCGGGTATTTCGCCACGGCCGAAGGGGAGGAGTTCTCCTTTCAAAATGACGCGCTGCTGCTGTACATATCCCCGGAGCTGCAGCCCTACCGCATCCGAGGGGGGAGCGCCAGGCTGATGACCGGGGAGTATGCGTGGCGGCAGGACCTGGAGCCGCTGCCGTGCATACATGTCTATGCGTCGAGGCGTCTGGCCGAGGCGGACTTCCCCATTCACGACGCTGGAGAGATCGCGCGCCTGCTTGGAGAGAAGGAGGGCGATAGGCCTTCCATATAAGCGGAGCAAAAACACGGAGAGCTGAAAAAGCCCCCGGCATTTCCATTGGGAAATGCCGGGGGCTTTTTTGTGGGTTGATGCGTGTATCTAAAATAATAAAATATCGTTTTAGTGAAGAAAAATGATGCTTGCGATTAACATAAGGACGATAAAACTATGCACATGTGTAGATAAATTATATTATGGAATCCGAAAATGGGATAGAAAATGCGATGTTGAAAATGGTCAATACTATCATCTTGTAACTTAAGAAATTATGATCAAAATGTGACGATTGAATCTTGATAGATGGGGCAAATATGTTCTATAAATGGGGATGAATCTTGGGATATCGACAAAAATTCAAGATTTATGGCGACTTGGCCAGAAAGCTTCAACTAAAAAGAAATAAATGGAAACGGGGAGAGATAAATAAAAAATTAACGAATATTTTGCTGGCCTAACTGATGGGCGAAAGCCTTGCGCAAATTAGATAGAATTAATATAATATGATTACGAAGCCTGAATTGGAAGTTGCGTTTGGGTGGGGAAGCTGTATGGCTCCCCTAACGTCCGACATACAGAGCGGCCATCCAGGAAAGATGGCGATGGCCGGCATGCCGCCGGTCAAATGGGTATTGGGAAAGGGTGACTATATCGTGAACAAGATGGCAAGAAACTGGCGGCGGGTGTTGCTCGCCTTGACGCTCGCCTTGGGCATGCTGCTCAACGGCGTATCCCCCTATGTCATGGCCTATGCGCAGGGAGAAAGCGGGACGCCGGCCCAGGCTGTCCCAAATGACCAGGGCGGGGAGGACGCCTCGCTGGAAGACCCCGCTCCCAATGCCCAGCCGGGGAGCGACGACCAGCCGGGGAGCGACGCCCAGCCGGGGAGCGACACCCAGCCGGGGAGCGACGCCCAGCCGGGGAGCGATACCCAGCCGGGGAGCGACGCCCAGCCGGGGAGCGACGCCCAGCCGGGGAGCGACGACCAGCCGGGAAACGAGCCGGAAACCCCGACCTTAAGGCAGGACGGCGCCAACCAGAATGAACAGGAGGACTTTCGAAGCGTGGCCGAGGGCTACTATGGCCAAAACGGCACGCAAACCATCGGCTCGCTGTCGGTTTCGTGGGAAAACGCCGCCGACGATACGCTTCTGGCGGGGGAAGACGTGAACCTAACCCTGACATGGACGCTGAATCCGGCCGCGACCTACAACTATACGGACCAGGCGGAGCCGCTCTTTGACGACTATCGGGACACCGAAATCCTGCTCCATTTGCCCGAGCTGGTCGCCATCCCGGAGAATGTGGCCGGCAATCTTGGCAGCGTGACGGACATCGTGGCACCTGAAAAAGCCGGCGATCCGTACCGGCTGGTTCTGGACTCGAGCATTTCCGCCAACTCCAGCGCCACCGGCACCATCACCCTGCCCCTGCACGTCCTGGGGAACGGAACGGCCGCCATCGACACGGAGCTGGACTTTCAAAAGGGGGCGGAGCTGGTCACGAGCTTTACCATCATGGACCGCCGGGATCCCGTCAAACCTGAGGAAACCGACCTGCATTATGAAAAGACCATCACCGCTTCCGGTTTGGGGACGAAGACCATCGGCACAAACGACGTCTGGGGCTTGAAAAAAGAGGCGGTGAGCGCAACGCCCAATGCGGAGAAAACGCAGATCACCGTGACGTTCCGACTGACGGTGGGCCTGGAGGACAACGGCAAGATCCTCACCGACCCTTCCGCCTATGGAAGGGATGGCCGCGTTCCCTTTTTTGGTGGAAGCGCGACCCTTACCGAGCTGCCCAAGGTGCTAGACCGAGATGAGAAGGAGATTTCGGCCGACAGCATCCAGGTCACGCCCCAATTTGGCGATCAGACGCCCATTTCCGTGGAGAAGGGGAAGGCCGTCTCCCTGCCCGTGGACAGCTGCGCGGGCAAGAAGGGCGTCGGCGAGGATGTGGACGGCGGCGCGCCCTACCTGTCCAGCTACCTGGTGGAGGTGGTGTATCCGTACGCACCCTTCATCGCCAAATACTCCGAGGAAAACCAGGAAAAGCTTACGGTTTCCAACGGCGCCACCCTGACCTACCGGCTTCTTGGCGAGGATGCGGACAGGACGGCCGAAGGCACCGCCAGCATTCAGGCCGGCGAAGTGACGCAGCCCGCGGGCATAAAAATCGAAAAGTACATGCAGGGCGATGGCGCCGCCTGCCTATATGCAAAGGAGGCGTATGAGCACGATCCCATCCAAGGACCCGCGACCTTTACAATCACGCATCAGGCGGACGGATCCGCCGCCACCCTCTACGTAAAGCAGGGCGATACGTATGTAAAACTTACTGACAACACCGTCACCATCAATCCCAACGGCAACGGCAGCGCCAACGGCACGGACGGAAGCCTGACGGTGTACCTGGATC
>CALWRM010000063.1 GCA_944383925.1 uncultured Clostridia bacterium | reverse complement strand
TTGAAAAAGCGGCGTAGGCCGATCCTTAACACCGTAAGCATAGGGCAAAGCCCGCCGCTTGTAAATGAGGAACAAACGCGTTTTTTGCCACTTTACCACATTTTTACCCGAAGCGACGGCGCGCCCTTCCCCCTTGCCGGCGCGCCGACCGGCACCTACCCGGCCCACAAGGCCGCCTCCAAGCAGCCCATCGAAGCCTGCGCCACGAGGGCGAAGCGGCGGGCGAACGGAACGAAAGAAGGGCCCCAACCGGGAAGCGGCTGGGGCCCTTTGGGTGAGGAGAAATGCCGATGGGCAAGGGAAGGGCTTAGGGATGGGTTACTGCGCGCTCTCCACGGCCTCCATGCGGGCCTCGTGGATCTTGGGCAGCAGCTCGTTGTAGTAATCCAGCAGCGTGTTGTAACCGAGGTCTTCGGCCATCTGGATCATCTCCTGCTTGAGGGCCTCGTACTCGGTGTCGTCCGAAGCGTAGATCATCTGCCAGGAATACTGCTTGATGATGTTGCCGACCTGGTCGCGGGTGGCCTTCATCTCGGTTTCCATGGCGGGAATGGTGTAGGTGTTGCCGGGGATCACGGCCAGCATGTCATGGTCCTGCAGGTACTCCTTGGTGTAGCGGGAGCCGTCCATGTTCTCGGACCAGAGCTTGTCCAGGTTGGACATGTTGTTGGTCAGGGTGGAGGTCCAGTTGGCGTACTTGTAGGCCTCGCCAAAGCCGGGGTCGATTTCGGCGTTGGACAGCGGGTAGAGGCTCAGCTTCTGGAAGCCGTCGGAGAAGGTTCCGCCGCCCCATTCCTCGGGAACTTCCACGTCGTTCATGGGCAGGGCTTCCTTGCCGAACTCGGTCAGGTAGGGCATGCCGTTGTCGTCATATTCCCAGGTCAGGCCTTCGGGGCCGTTGTACAGGGTCATCACGCCGTCGGAGGTGTAGGCCCAATCGAAGAAGTTCAGGGCCCTGGGGACGTCCTTGCAGTCCGCGCCAAGGGCGAGGATGTTGCCGTTGTCGCCGCCGGGATAGAAGCCGGGGGAGGAGCTCTTCTGGTCCTGCAGAACCACCAGCTCATAACCCTGGTTGGCCTCGGTGCGCTCGGGGGTGTTGAAGGCCTCCTTGGACTCCCAGTAGAAGTTGGAGTAGAAGATCTGGCCCTCGCTGAACTTGGCGCGCACGTCGGCGCTGGTCTGGGTGATGGAGTCCGGATCCAGCAGGCCGCGCTGGTTCAGGTCGTAGAAGAAGCGGATGGCCCGCAGGTAGTAGCCGTCCTCCTGCAGCACGTGCATGGTGTTTTCGGCCAGATTGTCCACGTACAGCACCGCGCCGGTGTCGATGGGCCGGTAGCCCCACAGCCTTGCGATGGCTTCGGCGTGGAACATGCCGGCGGGGCCGTCGGACTCGCTGTGCAGGGAGACGGCGTAGGTGGTCTTGCCGGACTCGGTGGTGGGATGGGCCTGGCGCATGGCCTCAAAGCAGGGGATCAGGTCCTCCAGGGTGTTGAGCACGGGCGCGCCGGCGTCCAGGTAGTAGTCGTAGCGCAGGTTGATGGCGCCCTCCACCTCGCTGGCGTTCTGGGTTTCCAGGGGGCTCATCATGGATACGCGTGTGGGGATGCCGTACAGCCCGCTCTCGCTGAAGGTGGCCATGCGCTCCACGGCCTTGGGGAAGTGCTCGTTGAAGTAGGGCATGTAGGTGGCGAAGGCATCGTCCTTGGAGAGGTCCAGCAGCAGCACGCCGGTCTTGATGGCCTGCTGGAAGTTGTTGCCGGGGTTGCTGAAGACGATCATGTCGCCCAGACGGCCGGAGGCGGACATGGTCTGGAACTTGGCGTCGCCGTCGCCGTCGTTGGGGATGAGGTTGAGCGTCATGTTCCAGCCGTCCTTGACGAACTTGCCGAACCAGCCGGGGTGTTCGCCGGCCGCGCTGCCGCTCATGTTAAACAGGTCCATGGTGATGGGCTCGGAAAAGTCCAAGGGATCCTTTTCCGTCGAGGCGTCCCCCTGGGAGGCGTCCGGTTGTTCGTCTACCTGGGAAGCGCCAGGCGACTGGGAAGTTTCGCCGCTTTGGCAGCCGCTAAAGGCCAGGGCCAGCACCAGGGCCAGCGCCAGGCATAGGGCCTTGACGGTGGGTTTCTTCATGTCTTGGTTCCTCCTTATTTTTGTTTGGTGTATTGTTCAGCGGCCCTTCCTTGGGGCCGCCGTCACCCCTTGATGGCCCCGATCAGGATGCCCTTGACGATGTAGCGCTGCAGGAAGGGATAGACGAACAGGATGGGCAGGATGACCACCACGGACACCGTCATGGACACGGAGGTGGGGTTCATCTGGCGCATCAGGTCCGAAGCAACGTCCGCGCTCTGGGATTCCTGAATGAGGGTGGCCAGCATTCTGGCCTGGTTGATGTAGCGGTAGAGGGTGTACTGCAGGGTATAGAGTTTGGAGTCGGTCATGTACAGCAAGGTGTCCTGGAAGGAATTCCACTGGCCCACCGAGGCGAAGACGAGGATGGTGGCGATGATGGGCAGGATGATGGGCAAGATGATGTAGGCGAAGATGCGCAGCACCCCGGCCCCGTCGATCTGGGCCGCCTCCTGCAGGGAGAGGGGCGTGGACTCGATGTAGGTCTTGACCAGGATGATGTTGAAGGGCGAGACGATGGCGGGCAGGATGTACACCAGAAAGTTGTTGGTCAGGCCCAGGGAGTGCATGTTCATGTACACGGGGATGAGCCCGGCGTTGAAGTACATGGTGATCACCACGAAGCGGTACCACAGCTTGCGCTTCCAGAAGTTTTGCTTGGAGAACAGGAAGCCCAGGAAGGCCGAGGCCAGCACGGTGCAGGCGGAGCCCAGAACCGTGCGCGCCACGGAGACCAGCAGGGCCTGGTACAGCCCGTCCAGGCGGAGGATGTCGCGGTAGTTGGTCAGGTGCACCTGCAAGGGGATGATGTAAACCTCGCCCGCGGCGCTTAGGTCGTTGGCGGAAATGGAGTTGATGATCAGATAATAGAAGGGATACACGCAAAGGAAGGTGAGTACCACAAACAGAAAGACGTTCAGCGCGTCGAACAGCACGGCGCCGGGCTTTCTCTTGTAATGCAGCAGGCTCATGCGGATCCTCCTTCCCTATATGATGGTCTCGCCGCGGGTGAGCTTGGACAACCCGTTGACGATGAAGAGCAGGGTGAGGCTGACGATGGACTTGAGCATGCTCACCACGGTGGCCAGGGGGATGGTGCCGTTGCCGATGCCGATGTTGTACACGTACAGGTCCAACACCTCGATGCTCTTTTGGTTCAGCGCGTTTTGAAACACGTAGTATTGCTCCATGCCGGAGTTGAGGAAGTTGGCCACGGCCATCATCAGCAGCACGAAGAAGGTGGGCATCAGCCCCGGAATGGTGATGTGCCAGATCTTGCGGAAGCGTCCGGCGCCGTCCACCGTGGCCGCCTCGTAGAGCTCCTGGTCGATGCCGGCCATAGCGGCCAGGTACATGATGGCGTTCCAGCCGATGTTCTTCCAAACGCTCCAGGCGCACATCTTGAGCCAGATGTGCTCGCCGCTGGCCAGCCAGTTGACGGGCGTATCCAGGATGTTCAGCGCCAGCAGGGCCTTGTTGAATACGCCGGTGTTGTAGGAAAAGATGGCGTAGGCCATGGAGTAGATCAGCACCCAGCCGATGAAGTGGGGCAGGGTGGTCAACGTCTGCACCACGCGCTTCATGCGGTCGCTGCGCAGCTCGTTGAGCAGCACGGCAAAGGCGATGGGCAGGACCGAGGTCAGCAGGTTTAACCCGCTGATGGCGAAGGTGTTGCGCAAAACGCGCAGGATTTCGTCCACCTGGGTCTTGTTGGAGACGAGAAATTGGAACCATTTCAGCCCCACGAATTCGCAGTTTTCCAGCTTAAAGCCCGGCAGATAGTCGTACAGGGCGTAGCGCCAGCCCCAAAGGGGCAGATAGGAAAACAGGAAGACCAGCGCCAGGAAGGGAAGGGCTAAGGCGAACAGCACATAGCCCTCCCTCTGGGGGGAAGTGAGGCGTCTACGGGAGGGGATGGCCCCCGCTTTGGTTGAGGCGCGCATGGCTTCTTCCGCTCCTTTTGTGTTCATGGGTTGGGGGTGCGCGGCCTAAGGCCGCAGCAGCAGCGTCTTGATTTCAAAGCCGCCCAGGCGGTCGGGGGCTTCGTCGGCCGGGGTTTCGTCCAGGTTGACGCAGACGGCGGGCGCAAGCCCAAGGCCGTTGGCCAGGGCAAGGGGCTTGGCCTCCGCGCCGGGGTTGTATAGCCGGACAACGGCGGCGCCGGGCTGCGTTTCGGAGGGCTTCAGCACGGTCAGGATGCCCTCTTCCGCGGTGGTTAGCCAGCTCTCCTGGCTGGGACGGGCCTCTTGGCCGGCTCCCTGCGTGACCAGCAGGGGGAACTGACGCTCCCAGGGCAGGCGCGCGGAGGCCGCCTGGCCGCCCAGGCCGCTGGTGTAGCAGTACGTGTACTCCACCTGGCCAAAGTTGGTGAAGCGGTAGTCGTGCTCGGAGCCGTTGCGCACGTCGCGCAGCAGCAAGGCCTGCAGGCCGCCGGGCAAGAAGTCGTAGGCCGAGTGGTTGGAGGCCACGGTCAGGTGCTGGCCCTCCTCCTCCACGCAGACGAAGCCTTGCGCCTCGCGGTAGCGGTTGAACAGCTCGTAGGAGATCTCGTCGCCGCCAAAGACCAGGGACTCGGTCTCCAGGTATTTGCCGTACTCCTGGGCCCCGTAGGGGACGCCGTAGACGATGCGGCTGTCCTGGGAGCGGGAGCCGAGGTCCAGCTTGAGCTGCACGTCCGGGGTGCCGGGCCAGTTCATGGAAAGGCGCAGGTCCATCTGCTTTTTGAAGTTGTACAGCCGGATGCGCTGCACCAGCTTGACGTCCGTGATTTCCTTGACGATCTTCAGCTGCGCGTACAGGGGGTTGGAATACTCCAGCTCCACCTGGGCGACCCTGCGGTCGCTCTGGTCCAGGATGGGCTTGTCCACGCTGCGCTCGCTGCCGCCCAAGGAATCGTCGCGCAGGGCCGTCACCCGCAGCGCGCCGCCGCCGGAAAGCCAGACCTTGCCGGTCTCCAGGTCCGTCAGGCTGAGGATTTGGCCGAGCTTGTCGTCGAGGCGCAGCCGGTAATAGCGGTTTTCCAGAATGAGGCAGTCCTGCTGCCTGCGCAAGACGGCGCAGACGCCCGCGGCGGGGGCGGATGCCTTGCGGATCCAGAAAGACTTGCGTCCAAAGGAGGGCACTTCGCCGGCCAAGAATTCTCGGCCACCCTCGCCGTGGTAGAGGGGGAAGACCCGCCCCTGCGCGTCCACCGCCTCGTAGTCGGCGTCCGCATCCAGGGGGAGGGAACGGCAGGAAACCAGCTCGCTGCGCTCGAAGTTGAGGGTGTTGAACAGCTCCAGGCAGTCCTTGCCGCTCATGGCGCGGTTGCGCAGGGCTTCCAGGCTTAAGGCCAGGATGGAATCGGCGATGCGGATGGCGGCCTTCTTGTAGATCAGGCGGTCGTACTCGGTCTGCGCGCCCTCGGCGCCGCCGAAGTTGTGGTCCTGGGTGACCATCTGCAGGCGCCAGCCGAATTCCAGCCACTCCTCCAGGGTGGAGGGGGTGAACTCCAGGTCGAAATAGCGCCGGCCGCCCGTTCTTCCGCTGGAATCCACCAGGGGATGCCGGGCCATGGTCAGCTCCACGGGCATGCCCAACAGGCGGCAAACGGTGGAGAGCTTTTCGGCGTCCAACAGCTTCTGTTCGACCAGCTTGTCCAACAGGTAGAAGTGCAGGTTCATGGCCGAGCCGTGGTGGCCCCAGCGGGAGGGATACTCGCCGCGCAGGCTGCCCAGCCCCGCCTCTTCCATGGCCCCGACGCTCTGGCGGGCGTTGGCCAGGGAGAACTCGTACTGGGGATGGGCCCGGTTCATTCGGTCCAGGAAGTCCTGGATGTCGTAGCGCACGCCTTTGTTGTTTTCCTTGGCGATGAAGGTGCCGGCGGGGCCCAGGTCGCCCGCGGAGCAGCCCAGCAGGATGAAGTCGGACTGGATGTTCCGCTTGGTCTGCTCAAAGCCGGAGATCACCTTTTCCACGTCGTAATAGGCGTAATGGCCCGGGATGTTGTACATCACGATGGAGCTGTCGTCCAGCCCCTGCCAGCGGAAGCGGGCGCCGTTCTTAAAGCCCCTGGCGGACAGATAGTAATGGATGCCGCTCTTTTTGTAGATCTGGGGCGTCTGCTCGGCAAAGCCCGGCAGGTCCGGGTGGCAGGCCAGGTCGCAGTCCAGGCCCAGGAGCTGGCGGATAACCTTTCTGCCGTAGAGGGCGTTGCGCACCAGCGCCTCGCCGCTGACGTGGTTTTCCAGCCGGTCCGTGTAGCAGGCGGCCATCTCGAACTGGCCGCTGGCAAAGGCCGCCTTGAGCGCCTCCTGGCGCTGGGGATAGGCGTGCATGTAGTATTCCAGGAAGCGGGCGGTCTCGATGAGGAAGTGGAAGCCGGGCTCCTTCTGGGCCCGGGTTAAGGCGTCGTCGATGATCTTGGCGCCCTTGGACAGGCAGTCCGCCTGCGCGCCGATCCAAAATAGATCCAGGTGAGAGGAATGCATCACAAAGACCTTGGTCTTGGCCATGGGGCAAGCACGCTCCTTTCAGCGGTTAAAAGCTCAGGATCACCTTCATGGTGCCGGCGGGGTCCTCGGCGATCTGCTCGAAGGCCTTGTCCGCCTGTTCCATGGGGAAGACGTGGGAGATGAGCTTGGCGGGATCCACATAGCCGGACTCCACCCAGCCCACCACCTGATCGAACTTGTTGCAGCTCAGGCGGGAGCCACGGATATCCATCTCGCGCTTCATGATCTGGATGGGCGCGATGGACGCAGGCTCCGAGGAGAAGCCCAGCACCACCAGGCGGCTGGCCGGGCTGGCCCATTCGTTGATGCAGCCCTCCAGCACCGCCAGGCTGCCCGTGGCCTCGAACAGCAGGTTCATGCCCTCGCCGCCGCTAAAGTCCGCAACGGCCTTGGCCACGTCCTGCTGGGCGGAATTGACCACCGCGTCCGCGCCCATGGCCAGCATGGCGTCCAGGCGCGCCTGCACGTTGTCCAGCACCAGCGCCCTGGCGCCCACGCGCTTGACCACCTGCAAGATGGTGGCGCCGATGGGGCCCGCGCCGCAGATGAGCACCGCGTCGTCGGCGCGCAGCTCGCCCCGCTGGGTGGCCTCGGCCGCGATGGTGTAGGGCTCCACGCAGGCGGCGTGCTCCCAGGGAACGGAGGGAGAGATCTTGTGCACGTTGGCCGCGCCGACGGTGAAGTACTGGCGGAAACCGCCGTCCACATGGGCCGCCAGCACCTTCAGCTCGCGGCAGACGTTGTAGCGGCCCACGCGGCAGGCATAGCAGTGGCCGCAGGCGGTCAGGGGATCGACGACCACGTGGTCGCCCAGGGCCAGGCCCTGCACCCCTTCGCCCAGGGCGCAAACCTCGCCGGCCAGCTCATGGCCCAGGATGCGCGGGTAGCTGGCGAAGGCCGAGCGGCCGTGCAGCACGTGCACGTCCGAGCCGCAGATGCCGGCCGCCCGCAGCCGAATCTGGACCTGTCCCGGACCCGGCATGGGGTCCAGCGGAATCTCCTTGACGACAAGCTTGCCCGGCGTTTCCACCACCACGGCCTTCATGTTTGTAGTTTCTTTCATGCAACGAACCCCCTCTTGCGTTGGTCTTAGGCCGGCGTTGCCAGCCTTTCGTGGATCTCCATGCAGGCCCGCGCGTTGTGGTACGGGCACTTCCACAGGTCCACCTTCATCAGGTCCTCCTTGGGGCGGCCCTGGGCGTCCACGCGCCGGTACCATTCGCCGCCCGACTTGTCCACGAAGTGTTCGAGAATGTAGCGCCAGGCCCGCTCAAAGCCGGCGCCGAAGGCCTCGTCCCGGTCCTGCTGCCAGGCGTTGAGCAGCCCGACGGCCGACTCGGCCTGGACCCACCAGCAGCGGTCGGTGTCCTCCCAGGCGCCGGGCAGGCGCTCGTAGCGCACGCCGCCGTCCGGATCCATGCCCTCGTCCAGCAGGGAACGGCTCAACAGCCTGGCCGCCCGGCGGCATTCCGCCTGGCGCCGGCCCAGCGTCTGGGCCGCCTCCTCCAGCAGCCAGCCGCACTCCACGTCGTGGCCGAAGGAAATGCGGCCGTCCAGCGCGGTCCAGTCCGCGTCGAAGAACAGGCGCAGGTGGCCATTGTCATGGTCGATGATGCGCTGGAGGAACAGGTCGATCAGCGCCTGCAGCGCCTGGGCCACCTCGCCGTCCGGCCATACTCGGTACAGCCCCGTGTAGGCCTCCAGCAGGTGCAGGTGGGTGTTCATGGTCTTGCTGGCGGACAGGTCGTCGGCGAGCATCTTCTCGGCCAGGGGCGCGGAAAAGTCCCGCGCAAAGGCCTCGAAATAGCCGCCCATCCGCCGGTCGCGGCAGCGGCCCTCCAGCAGGGCGAAGAGCTGCTTGGCCAGCTCCAGGGCCTTGGGGTTGCCCGAGGTCCGGTGGTACTCCGCCAAGCCGTACAGGGCGAAGGCGTGGCCATAGACCTGCTTGCGGGTGTCCGCGGGCTGGCCCTGGCTGTCCAGGATCCAGAAATAGCCGCCCGAAACCCCGTCCTGAAAACGGTTGCACAAATAGTCGAAGGCCCGGTCCGCCGCCTGCAGGTAGCTGGCGTTGGGGAAGAGCCGGTGGGCGGCGGAGAAGGTCCAGAGGATGCGGCTATGCACCACGAGCCCCCGGGGCGCGTCCCGCTGCAACAGCCCGGCGCCGGTGACGCCGCCGTAGCAACCGCCCCGCTGGGGATCCTGCAGGGCCAGCCAGTAGGGCAGAATATCGTCGAGCAGCTCTCGGGCCGCCTGCTCCGCGATCTCGGCCTGTTTCATGTCGGTGATTCCCCCCATCACGATTGAGAAGGTTTTCAAAGCAAAGCGTTTAGGACAAAACCCGGAAAATCCGGCGATTTTTGAAAGCGTCGCATGGCAAAAGCTGGAAAACCTCACGCTGATGTGGTAACGTTTTCATCAGCGCAAACAAATATTAACATGGTCTCAACTGTTTGTCAACAGTGATTTTTGGATTGCAGGACAAATTTCATGGTAATATCGGATGTAGCTTGACAAATTCATGGCGATATGCTAAGAATAACTAAAATATTCTGAAAATGTAGCTGCAAACGTTTTACTCCTGCGAGCCCAAAATCCAAGGATAGATGGTGAAGAGATATGTCAACGGCCGTACCAAAGCGCGTCACGATCAAGCAGATTGCCCAGCTGGCGGGCGTGTCGGTGAGCACCGTCTCGCGGGTGATCAACGGCTCGCAGCTGGTGGATGAGGAGACCAGGCAGCGGGTGCAGGCGGTCATTCGGGAGCAGAACTACATCCCCAACCGCCTGGCCCAGGGCCTGGTGCGCCAGCGCAGCCGCACCGTGGCCCTGATCCTGCCGGACATCGCCAACCCCTTCTTTTCGGACATCATCCACGGCGTGGAGGACGCGCTGGTGCCCAGGGGGTATTCGATGTACCTGTGCAATTCCAACTTCAACCACGACCGGGAAAGCCAGTTTCTGGAGGAGATGGCCGAGCGCCAGGCGGAGGGGGCCATCATCATCAGCGCCTTTTTGCAAAACGTCCCTCAGATTCAGCGGCTGAACCAGTCCACCATGCGCATCGTGGGCATCCAAACCCAGATCGAGGGCATCGACCGGGTGAACACCACGGACTACCAGGGCATGTCCTCGGCCACGGCCCATCTGCTGGAGCTGGGCCACCGCCGCATCGCCTTTTTGTGCATCGATCTGCGCGGCTGCCGGCCCCGCTATAAGGCCTATTGCGACCAGCTGGAAAAAAACGGCGTCGAGGTGGATCCGGCCTATGTGCGCGAGGGAATTCGCGAGGCCTACACGCCCAACCCCGGCTATCTGCTCACCAAGGCGCTGTTGGAGCTGCCCAAGCCCCCGACGGCCATTCAAACGCTGAACGACCACCTGGCCTACGGCGCCTACAAGGCCATCTTTGAAAAGGGCCTGCGCGTGCCGGAGGACATCTCCGTCGTGGGCTACGACGACCTGCCCCTTTCCCAGCTGCTCAAGCCGCCGCTGACCAGCGTGCACCAGCCCGCCTACGAGATGGGCGAGGCGGGGGCGGAGCTGCTGCTCAAGGACCTGGGCCAGGGGGAGCGCCGCAGCCCCTGCCGCGAGGTGCTCTTCGACACCCGTCTGGTGGTGCGCGGCTCGACGGGCCCCGCCCGGGAAGGCTAGGCGCCCGCTTCCAATCCAAAAGCCCGGCGCGCCAAAGAGGCGCGCCGGGCTTTGCTTTGCCCGTTCCCCGGCCCTAACGCAGGGACGGGGGCAACAGCAGGCGGAGGGCGTCGACGCCGGCCTGGTCCATCTCCGGCACCTCCCGCAGGGGGAAGGGGATGCCCAGGGCGTCGTACTTTTCCAAACAGAGCTTGCGAAAGGGCAGCAGCTCGATCTTTTGCAGGTTGGAATAGGGCGCGAGAAAGGCGAGCAGCCGGCGGAGATGGTCCTGGCCGTCGGTCAGGCCCGGAACCACCACGTGCCGCGCCCAGACGGGCACGTTCTGCCGCAGGCAGAGGTCCAAAAAGGCGCGAACCTGGGAGAGACGGCCGCCGGTATGGCGCAGGTACGCTTCCTCGGTGAGAAACTTCACATCCACCAAGGCCAGGTTCGTATGGCGCAGCACGGTTTCGGCGGCCTCCAGATCGCCGACGCCGCTGGTGTCCAGGGCCGTGTGCAGTCCCTGGGCCTGCAAGAGGGCGAAGAGCTCGGCGGTGAAGGCCGGCTGCCAGAGGGGCTCGCCGCCGGTGAGGGTGACGCCGCCGTGGCGCAGATAGCTGCGGTAGCGCAGCGCCCGCGCCGCCACCTGGGAGGGGAGCAGGCGCTGGCCCTGGCCGGCCTGCCAGGTATCCGGATTGTGGCAGTAGCAGCAGCGCAAGGGGCAGCCCTGCAGGAACACCACAAAGCGCAGCCCCGGGCCGTCCACGGCCCCGAGGGATTGAAAGGAATGCACGTAGCCCGGCGTTTCCATCACAGGGCCTCGTGGAAGGTGCGGGAGATGACCTCGCGCTGCTGCTCCTTGGTCAGCTTATGGAAGTTGACCGCGTAGCCGGAGACGCGGATGGTCAGGTTGGGGTATTTTTCCGGGTTGTGGTAGGCGTCGATGAGGGTTTCGCGGTTGAGCACGTTGACGTTGAGGTGGTGGGCCATCTGGGCGAAGTAGCCGTCCAGCAGGTCGATCAGGTTGTCCACGCGCTGGGCGGGGTCGTGGCCCAGGGCCTGGGGCACGATGGAGAAGGTGTTGGAGATGCCGTCCTTGCAATAGCGGTAGGAGAGCTTGGCCACGGAGTTGAGGGCCGCCAGGGCGCCGTTCTTTTCCCGGCCGTGCATGGGGTTGGCGCCGGGGGCGAAGGGCTCGCCGGCCTTGCGGCCGTCCGGCGTGGAGCCGGTCTTCTTGCCGTAGACCACGTTGGAGGTGATGGTCAGGATGGAGAGGGTGGGCTCGGCGTCGCGGTACAGGCTTTGCTTTTGCAGCTCGCGGAAGAACAGCTCCACCTGTTCGCAGGCGATGCTGTCCACCCGGTCGTCGTCGTTGCCGAAGGCGGGGTATTCGCCCTCCACCTGGAAATCGCGGATCAGGCCGGTCTCCTCGTCGCGCAGGCAGCGCACGCGGGCGTATTTGATGGCCGAGAGGGAGTCCGCCAGCACGCTCATGCCGGCCAGGCCGAAGGCCATGAAGCGGTGCACGTCGGTATCGTGCAGGGCCATCTGGGTCTTCTCGTAGGCGTACTTGTCGTGCATGTAGTGGATGACGTTCATGGTGTTGGCGTACATGCGGGCAAGCCAAGGCCGGTAGAAGTTCAGCAGCTCCAGCACGGCGTCGTAGTCCAGGTACTCGCCCTGGTAGGGGGCGTGTTCCGGGCCCACCTGCATGTTCTTCATCTCGTCCCTGCCGCCGTTGAGGGAGAGCAGCAGCAGCTTGGCCAGGTTGGCGCGGGCGCCGAAGAACTGCATGTCCTTGCCCACGCGCATGGCCGACACGCAGCAGGCGATGGCGTAATCGTCCCCAAAGATGGGGCGCATCAGGTCGTCGTTCTCGTATTGGATGGCGTCGGTGTCGATGGAGACCTTGGCGCAGAAGCGCTTAAATCCCTCGGGCAGGTCCTTGGACCAGAGCACGGTCAGGTTGGGCTCGGCGGAGGGCTTGAGGTTGTAGAGGGTGTTGAGCATGCGGAAGCTGCTCTTGGTCACCAGCGTGCGGCCGTCCTGGCCCATGCCGCCCAAGGCCTCGGTGATCCACATGGGGTCCCCGCCGAAGAGCTCGTTGTACTCCGGGGTGCGCAGGTGGCGGGCCATGCGCAGCTTGAGCACGAAGTCGTCGATCAGCTCCTGGGCGCCGCTCTCGTCCAGCAGGCCGCGGGCCATGTCGCGCTCAAAGTAGATATCCAGGAAGCTGGACACCCGTCCCAAGCTCATGGCCGCGCCGTTTTGCTCCTTGATGGCCCCCAGATAGCCGAAATACAGCCACTGCACGGCCTCGCGGGCGGTCTGGGCGGGGCGGGAGATGTCCTGGCCGTACAGGGCGGCCATGTCCCGCAGCTTGCCCAGGAAATTGATCTGCTGGAACAGCTCCTCCTGCTGGCGGATGTGGTCCACGTCCATGGTTTCCAGGCTCAGCCGGGCCTTGTCCTTCTGCTTTTCCTCGATGAGGATGTCGATGCCGTACAGGGCCACGCGGCGGTAGTCGCCGATGATGCGGCCGCGGCCATAGGCGTCCGGCAGGCCGGTGATCAGGCCGCAATGCCGGGCGGCGCGGGTCTCCTGGTTGTAGACGCGGAACACGCCGTCGTTGTGGGTGGTGCGGTAGAGGAACTCGTCCTCCACCTTCTGGGACAGCTCATAGCCGTAGGCCCGGCAGGCCTCGCGGGTCATGCGCAGCCCGCCGAAGGGGTTGACGCCCCGGCGCAGGGGCCGGTCGGTTTGCAAGCCCACGATCAGCTCGTTTTCCTTGTCCAGATAGCCGGGCTTGTAGTTGAGCAGGGAGGTGACGGTGTTGGTGTCGATGTCCAGCACGCCGCCGAACTCCTGCTCCAGCTTCAGCAGATTTTCCAGCTTGTGCAGGAGCTTCTCGGTGCGCGGCGTGGGCGGGGCCAGAAATTCGCCGCCGCCCTGGTAGGGATGCACGTTTGTCTGGATGAAGTTTCGAACGTCGATGGACTCCTGCCAGGTCCCGGGCGCGAAGCCCTCCCATTGGCTTGCCTTTTGCATGTTCGTTCCTCCTCAAAAGGTCCCTTGGATCGCAGTTGCCCGCCCGAAGGCCGCCCGCAAACAAAAAGGGCGGCATCCACGCATGGCGTTGCTGTGGTGCTGCCCAGACGGTCGGCGTTTGTCGGACCCCATTCCCCTGTGGTAACCCACATTTTCCGTCAGTCGTGGAGCCCCGTTAGCTTGTAAGTCCAGTATACGGCCTTTGCGGCGGTTCCGTCAACGAAGTTCCGGTAAAAAGTGGCCGCGAACCGGCGCGAAAGGCTTTGCATGCATCGGCCCTTCCGTGGTATGCTTGGCCCATCACAGGGAGCGAGGAGGGCTTTGCATGCTGCGCGCAAGCGATTTTTCCATTCGGGTGGACGGTTTGGCCACGGGCCCGAACAACCTCATCACGGACGTGCCCGGCGTCCGCGTGGGCCACTGCACGGTGGAGGGAGAGGGCCAGCGCACGGGCGTGACGGCCGTGCTGGCCGGTGACCACAACCCCTTTGCGGAAAAAAACGTGGCCAACGCCCACGTGCTCAACGGCTTTGGCAAGTCCCTTGGCCTGATGCAGGTCCAGGAGCTGGGCACGCTGGAAACCCCCATCCTGCTGACCAACACGCTCAACGTCGGCCTGGTCCACGATGCGGCCGTTTCCTATATGTTGGAGCTTTGCCGCCGGGACGGCCTGGAATGCCACTCGGTCAATCCGGTGGTGCTGGAGTGCAACGACGCCAGGCTGTCGGACATCCAAAGGCGGGCCGTGGGCAGGGAAGAGGTGTTTCGGGCGCTGAACACGGCCACCCGGGACTTCGCCCTCGGCGCCGTGGGCGCGGGCCGGGGCACGGTGTGCTTCGGCTTCAAAGGGGGCATCGGCTCCGCCTCCAGACGCCTAAGGCTGGACGGGAAGGACTACACCCTCGGCGTGCTGGTGCAGACCAACCACGGCCGCATGGACGACCTAAGGATCGACGGCCGGCAGCCCTTTGCCGGCAAGGACGGCCAAAGCTGCGACAAGGGCTCGGTGATCATCGTCATGGCCACGGACCTGCCCCTTTCCTCCAGGCAGCTGGGGCGGGTGCTGCGCCGCGGCTCCGTGGGCTTGGCCCGGCTGGGCTCCTTCATCGGCCACGGCAGCGGCGAGGTGTTCGTGGGCTTCACCACCGCCAACCGCATGCCCAACGAGGGCGGCCCGGCGGCCCTGCCCCTGACCGTGCTGCGGGAGGATCTGCTGGACGAGGCCTTCCGGGCCATGGCCTTTGCCGTGGAGGAGGCGGTGCTGCTCTCCATGCTCTGCGCAGGGCCCGAGACGGACCGCAACGGCCGCCCGGTGCCGGGCCTGCGCCAGGAACTGGAGCGGGCGGGCCTGCTCTAGGAAGGAGGCCCCGGCCGAGGGGCGCGGGGGAGGAGGCGTTCCCAAGAGGGGGCGCCTCCTCTTTGTTCGCGCCCGCCGCGGGCGCCCTCCCGGACGGCGGGAAGGGTTTTAGACGTTTTGAAAAACATAAGCTTTTGCCGCGCCAAACCATTCGAGGGCAAGACGGGCTTCGTAAAATTAAAAAATATACCTCAAAAAATTTAAGATATACAATTGACAAATAAGAGAATAGAGCTTAATATCTTCCATGAAAAGCGACGAGCGCATGCCCGCCCCGTTTCCCACGGCGGACAGGCAGGAGGAGGAGAAAGGCGCCTATGGATGCGAAGAAAAACCACTTCAGCCTGGGCAGCAATCTGGGCTTCGTGCTGCGCGGCGTGGCCAAGTACGGCAGATCCGCCTACGCCTTGTTCGCCCTGAACACGCTGGTTTCCAGCCTGCTGCCCTTTGTGGCGGTGTTGCTGCCCAAGGTCTTGGTGCAGGGCTTGGAAAGCGAAGGGGAGCTGAGAAGTCTGCTGCTTTATGCCCTGGGCTTTGCCCTGGCCGGCATGCTGTTCTCGGGCTTGTCGAAGCTGGCGTATAGCTTGGCGGATTTTAAGCTGGTCTATGTGCGCATGGATATGTACCGCGACCTGTGCCAGAAGATCATGGACGTGGACTACGCCCACATCGAGGACCCCCATTACCAGGACCGGGTCAATCTTGCCCAGTCGGCCTTTTTGGGCAACAGCGTGGGCGTGGAGGGTACCATGCACCTGTTGTTTGACAACATACCGGTGTTGCTCTCGCTGCTTGGCATGGCGGCGCTGCTCTCCTTCCTGCATCCGGCGGTGGTGCTGCTGCTGGTGGTCAACGGCCTGGTGATCCTCTGGCTCAACCTGCGCGCCCGGCAGCGGGAGGCCGAGCTGCAGACTCCCCTGGCCACGCTGCGCCGCCAAACGGAGTATTTGAGCAACAGCTCCCAGGATTTTGCCTTCGGCAAGGATGTGCGCCTGTTCCGCGTTAAGGAATATCTGATGCAAAAGTTCGACGCGGTATTGGATGCCAGAGATCGCCTGGAGCGCAGGATCAAGGCCGCCCAGCTGCCCCGCATCCTGACCGAAGGCGGCTTCACCCTGCTGCGGGAGGGCGTGGTCTACGGCTATCTGATTTACCTCATCCTGCAAGGCCGCATGGCCCTTTCGGACTTTGCCATGTACTTTGCGGCCGTGGCCAG
>CALWRM010000062.1 GCA_944383925.1 uncultured Clostridia bacterium | reverse complement strand
GGCCACCATGGTGGCCGTGTCGCCCTCGGCCTCGAAGAGGCAGCCGGTGAGGATGGGCCTGGTGGCGTCCTGGGCGATGGCAAAGCCGGTTTGGCGGATCATGTCCTTGAGCAGGGCCTGGGAGATGGCGATCTCCTCCGCGCCGCTGACCGCGGGCAGGCTGGGGTAGAGGGAGGCGTCCATGCCCTGCAGGGTGGTCTTGATCTTGGGCATGCGGATGGTGGCGGTGAAGCGCTCGTTCACCTCCAGGGAAACCTCGCCCTCGGGCAGCTTGCGGATGATCTCCGGAAACAGCCGGCCCGGCAGCAGCACGCTGCCCTCCTCCTGCACGGCGCCGGGAAGGAGGGCCTCGATGCCCAGGCTCTGGTCCGTGCCCACCAGGCGGACCCCGCCCGCGTAGGCCTGTAGGTAGACGTTTTCGTACATGGGGTTGGGGCTGCGCTGGGAAACGGCCCGGCTTACGGTTTGCAGGGCCTGGTAGAGATCGTCCTTTTCACACAAGAAACGCATGGGGCAAACCCTCCTTTTCAAACGGGCCGGCCGCCGCGGCGGCGAAACGCCCGGGTGTGTGCGCAGGTCCTGGGCGTTTCGCCTAGCTGCCCAGGATCCGCTTCTTCAAATCCTCCACGGTCCTGCGGACTTCCGGATCGTGGGAGATGTCGTTTTCCAGCTTTTCCACCGCGTGCATCACGGTGGTATGGTCCCGGCCGCCGAACTCCTGGCCGATGCGGGGCAGCGAGGCGCCGTTGAGCTCCCGGCACAGGTACATGGCCGTCTGCCTGGGCACGCTGATCTCCCGGTTGCGCTTCTTGGACTTGATGTCGTCCATGGTCACGTTGTAGTACTCGGCCACCACCGCGGTGATCAGGTCGATGGTGATGCGGCGCGGGTCCTTGACGGAGAGCATCTCCGAGAGGGCTTCCTGGGCCAGCTCCAGGCTCAGCGGCTGGCCGCCCAGCCGGGACTTGGCCAGCACGCGGTTGAGCGAGCCCTCCAGCTCGCGGATGTTGGACTCGATCTTGGAGGCGATGAACACGTTGACCTCCTCGGGCACGTGCACCTTCTCCTGCTCGGCCTTGCGCCGCAGGATGGCGATGCGGGTTTCCAGGTCGGGCTTGGCGATGTCGGCGATCAGCCCCCACTCGAAGCGGGAGCGCAGCCGCTCCTCCAGGGTGGGGATCTCCTTGGGCTGCTTATCCGAGGAGAGGATGATCTGCTTGCCGGACTCGTACAGGGCGTTGAAGGTGTGGAAGAACTCCTCCTGCATGCTCTCCTTGCCGGCGATGAACTGGATATCGTCCACCATCAACAGGTCCACCGAGCGGAAGCGGTTGCGAAAGTCCGTGGTGCGGTTGGTCTGGATGGAGGTGATCAGCTCGTTGACGAAGTTTTCCGAGGTGATGTACAGCACGCGGGCGTCGGGGTTGCGCTGCAAGAGGGCGTGGCCGACGGCGTGCATCAGGTGGGTTTTGCCAAGGCCCACCCCGCTGTAGAGAAACAGGGGGTTGTAGGCCGTGGCCGGGCTTTGGGCCACGGCGAAGGCGGCCGCGTGGGCAAAGCGGTTGGAGGAGCCCACCACGAAGCTGTCGAAGGTATAGCGGGGGTTCAGCTGGCAGGGCGGCTGCGTCGGGGCCTGCGCGGCCTTGGGCTGGGCGAAGGCCGGGGCCTCCTGGCCGGGCGAGAGCATGCGCAGCCGCACGGGCTGGCCATAGCTGCGCCGCAGCGCCGCCTGGCACAGCGACTGGTAGCGCTCGTCCAGCATGCGCACCTGAAAGTCGTCCCGGGCGCGCACATACAGCTCGCCGTCCTGCAGGGAGAGGGCCTGGGTGCCGCCGAACCAGGCCTCAAAGGCCATGTCGGACACCTCCGCGCGGATGAGCTGCAGCGCGAAGGACCATAGCGAGGTCGCGTCCATCTTTTCCATGGTGTCGATATCTCCTCCCGATAGGCAAAAGGGCGCCGGAGGCGCGGGGCGTTTGAAGGGCGGCGGCGCCGACAAATAATCCACAGACTGTGGATAAAATGGGGCCGGTCCTGTGGATAACTTGGGGCGGGTTGTGGAATGAAGCGATAAAGAAGCGCGCCTTGCGCGCGCCGGGGCCGGCCGGGCGGCCCTTGGTGGCGGGCCCGCCGGACAACAACCATCATACCAAAAAGCCCCGGCCCTGACAAGGCCGCGGAAAACGCATATCGCGGGATTTGCCCCAAAAGCCTTTGTAAAAAGCTAAAAACACGGGGAAAATGCGGAGGTTTGGCTTGACACCTGGTCGGCGGACTTCTATAATAAAATAGCTGTTCGTATGCACAGCCGCGATTTTTTTCCAGCAAAGCAAAGGAGTGTATGTTTCCATGTGGATGACCTACCAGCCCAAGAAGCGCCAGCGCTCTAAGGTGCATGGCTTCCGCCAGCGCATGAAGACCAAGGGCGGCCGCAACGTGCTCAAGGCCCGCAGGGCCAAGGGCAGGAAGAGGCTTTCCGCCTAAGCGCCCCCTCCAGGGCGGCGGAACGCCTTGCCCCGTATCGTTCCCCAAGCAACGGGCGTCCTTGGGCCCCTTGTGGGCGCGTCAGGGACGCGCGGCGCGAAGAAGAATCGCGCCCAAGGACCGGGGCTGAAGATGCCAAAGCGACGGCGAAGGCAAGTTGCCTTTGCCGTTTTTGGCGCAGCCCAGGGCGCGCCGGGCCGCCGGGCCCGCCGGCGCCCCCCCCCTCCGCCGCGCCAGGCGCGGCAGGCAAGCCTTTTTTGAAGGACGGAGCAAAGAATTTGGAACGCGCAGTTTCGCTGAAAAAAAACGCCCAGTTTCAGACCGTATACCGCAGGGGCAGGTCCCTGGCCAACCAGCACCTAGCCCTGCTGTATCTGCGCAGGCCGGAGTTGAAAATCGGCATTTCGGTCAGCAAAAAGGTGGGCAAGGCCCACGTGAGAAACCGGGTGAAGCGCAGAATTCGGGAGTGCGTGCGCCCGCTCCTTCCAAGGCTGAAAAAGGGCCACTACGTGATCGTGGCCCGCAGCGCCGCAGGCCAGGACGACCTTTCCACCCTGTCCCGGGCGCTGGACCAGCTGCTCCGGCGGCAGCAGCTGCTGCTGGACGCCCCGGCCCAGACGGCCGGCGCGCCCCCGCGCCGCCAACGGCCATGAGGGCGGCGCTGTTGGCCCTGATCCGCTTTTACCGCAGGCGGATCTCCCCGCTGTTTCCGCCCTGCTGCCGGTTTTACCCCAGCTGCTCCATGTACGCGCTGCAAGCCATCGAAAAGTACGGCGCGTGCAAGGGCGGATGGCTGGCCCTGAAGCGCGTTTTGCGCTGCAATCCCTTTCACCCGGGGGGCTACGACCCCGTCCCCTAAGCCCAAGGGGCGTTTCCCCCGCACCGCTTTCAAAAGAGCTTGGACCAATTCGGCAAACGACGGGAGGCCTTTGATTGAGTTTTATCATCACCCCGCTGCGCTATGTGATCGACTTTATCTACGGCTTTACGGGCAATTATGCGGTGGCCATCATCCTCTTTACCCTGGTGGTCAAGCTGATCCTCATGCCCCTGGACCTGAAACAGCGCACGGCCATGCGCAAGATGACCGACCTCAACCCCAAGCTGGAGGAGATCAACCGCAAGTACGAAAAGGACCCGGAAAAAAAGAACATGAAGACCATGGAGCTGTACAAGAAGGAAAAGGTCAATCCCTTGAGCGGCTGCCTTCCGGTCCTGATCCAGTTCCCCATCCTGATCGCCATGTTTTCCGTCATGCGCCACATCGCCGACGAGCAGTACGTGAGCATGTTCCTGACCGTCTATCAAAACGGCGTGGACGCCTTCCAGCCGGAGAGCTTTTTGTGGATCCGCAACATCTGGCAGCCGGATAACATCACCGCCTCGGTGATCCCCCTGTTCCAGAGCGTGTCCGCCATCCGCGAGATCGCCGGCAACCCCATCGTCACCGCGGAAAACATCGCCCTGATGCAGGCCAATTACGAGACGGTGATGCAGCCGGTGATCGACAAGTTCAACACCGGCGTGGCCAACGGCTGGGCCATCTTGCCCATCTTGGCCGGCGCGTCGCAGTTTTTCCAATCCAAGTACCTGACCCCCGCGCCGGCCCAGACCAGCCAGTCCGGCAAGCCCAACACCAGCAAGATGATGCAGTACATCTTCCCGCTGATGAGCGTGTTCTTCTGCTGGTCCTACAACGCGGGCTTCGCGCTGTACTGGGTCACCTCCAACCTCTACGCCATCGCCCAATACTACATCTTCAACCTCGTCTTCGACTATAAGGAAAAGAGAAAGGCTCTCAAGACCCAGACGGAAGGGGAAGCGAAAAAATGAAACAGCTGGAAGCGGCAGGCAAAACCTTCAACGAAGCGTTGACCGCGGGCCTGGCCCAGATGGGCCTGGACCTGGATCAGGTGGATTATGAGATCTTGGACGAGGGCGCCAAGGGCTTCTTGGGCATCGGCATGCGGCCCGTGCGCATCCGGCTGACCCAGAAGGACAGCCCCGCCATCCGGGCGGAGGAGTTCCTAAGCCAGGTCACCCGCCTGATCGGCTTGGACGTTTCCTTTGAGACCGAGCAGGAGGAGGAGGCCCTGAAGATCAACATGGTGGGCGAAAACCAGGGCATCCTCATCGGCCATCGGGGCGAAACCCTGGACGCCCTGCAATACCTCTGCTCCCTGCGGGTCAACAAGGATCGGGACGAATACATCCGCGTGACATTGGATACGGAAAACTACAGGGCTAAGCGCGAACAGACGCTGATCAACCTGGCCAACCGCATGGCGCAAAAGGCCGTTCGCAGCGGCCGGCGCATGGCCATGGAGCCCATGAACCCCTACGAGCGCCGCATCCTGCACTCGGCCCTGCAGGGCAACGGGCAGGTGACCACCCATTCCGAGGGCGAGGAACCCAACCGCCGCGTGGTGATCGTGCCCAAGCGGTAGGCGGCGCCCCGGCGCAAAAAGCCAGCCAAGGAGCGCGTCCGGCCAAAGACCCGGACGCGCTCCTTTTTTTGTCCCGCCGATCGCGGCGCCCGGCGGCCTCCCCCATAAGCGCCCGCGCCCGGCGCGCTTGCTCGAATACCCCGCCCGCGAAGGGCAAAAGGGGAGCGGCGGGGCAACGCCTCGCCGCTCCCTTTTGCGTGGGGCCGGGGATCACTCGGCCAGGCTGCGCAGGGCCTTGGCCAGCTGGTCCGGACAGGAGGTGCCGTTGCGGCACTGAATGCCCTCCACCAGGGAGATGACCTCCTCCACCGGGCGATTCTCGGCCAGCCGGGCCACCCCTTGGGTGTTTCCGCGACAGCCGCCGATGAAGTTCACATGCTTGACGACGCCTTCCTCTACCTCAAGTTCGATGGCCGAGGAGCACACGCCCCGGGTCTTATACACGGTTTTCATGGTTGAATGGTTTCCTCCTTCGTGCGGACGCTCAGCGCCCTATCTGTGGAACAGAACGTCCCGCTCGTAGGCCTTTACCTCGTCGAGCCAGTTGGCCGCGGGCATGGACTTCCTTTCCAAATACATGTTCCAAACCTCCCCGAAGGGCAGGGTGCGGAATTCCTCGCCAAGGGCCAGGCGGGCGCTGTAGTCGCCCTCCAGCTCGGCCTGCCGCAGGAGGCCGTAGGGCTCCAGCAGGGCCTTGAGCAGGGCCTTTTTCGCGTTGCGCACGCCGATCACCCAGGCGGCCACCCGGTTGATGGAGGCGTCAAAGTAGTCCAGGGCGATGGCCACCCGCTGCTCGTAGCCGCCGCGCACCACTTCCTGCGCGATGCGCTCCAGCTCGTTGTCCAGCACGATCACGTGGTCCGAGTCCCAGCGCACGCCCCTGGAGACGTGCAGCAAAAGCCGGGGGCAGAATTGCAGGCAGGCGGAGATCTTGTCGGAGATGTACTCCAGGGGGTGGAAATGGCCCGCGTCCAGGCAATACAGCTTGCCCCTGGAAAGGGCGTAGCCGTACATCAGCTCATGGGAGCCGACGGTGTAGCTTTCCAGTCCCAGGCCGAACAGCTTGGATTCCAGCGCGTCCAGCACCTCTGGGGAGAGGCCCTTTTCGGCAAAGATGGCGTCCAGGCTCTCCACCATGCGGGCGCGGGGGGCGCTCAGGTCGGCGGGGATGTCCTTATAGCCGTCGGGCATCCAGAAGTTGTTGACGCAGGGCTTGTGCAGCGCCTGGACGAAGCTGTCGGCGATCTCCCGGCTGCGCTTGCCGTGCTCGATCCAGAAGGCGCGAACGCCCTCGTCGGCGGAGGACAGGGTGAAGCCCGCCTCCGCCTTCTTATGGGAGAAGAAGCTGGGGTTGAAATCCAGGCCCAGATCCCGCTCCTTGGCCCAGGCCACCCAGGTCTGGAAATGCTCGGGCCGCAGGGCGTCCCGGTCCACCTTCTTGCCGCCGGTTTCGGCGTAGAGGGCGTGCAGGTTCAGCTTCTTGGGGCCGGGAATCAGGGAAAAGGCCTTATCGATGTCCTGACGCAGCTCCTCGGCGTTGCGGGCGCGGCCCGGATAGTTGCCCGTGGCGGCGATGCCGCCGGAGAGGCTCTCCTCCCCCTCGAAGCCCAGTACATCGTCGCCCTGCCAGCAGTGCACCGAGATGGGGATGCGGTCCAGGGCCTCCATGGCGCGTTCCACGTTCACGCCCAGGGCGGCGTAGCGCTCCTTGGCGTAGTCAAAGCCTCGTTGGTTGATCGACATGCAAGCTGCCTCCTTAGGTTTGTATGTGCAGGCCAGAAAATGCCGGGAATACGGAAAATAGGCTTACCGGGCCTTGTCGCCAAGCCAAGCGTCCAGGCAGGCCAGGGCGTCGTCCCGCCCAAAGCCCTGGAGCAAGCCCTGGGCAAAGTCGCGGCGGCCGCCGCCCTTGCCGCCGAAGCGGCCGGCCAAGGCCCGGAAGGCCGCCCCCGCGTCCGGCCCGTCGGCGGCCACCACCGCCGTCACGCCCGCATTGCCGGGCGCGGCCAGGCAGACCAGTCCGGCGCCCTCCTTGAGCAGGGCCGAGGCGGCTTCCTGGAGCTGCTTGGGCTCCAAGCCCTCCGCCGTCTCGATCACCGCCCGCACGCCGCCAAGAACCAGGGCTTCGGCGTTGCGCAGGCGGGCCAGGGCCTGTTCGCGCTTGAGGGAGGCCAGATCGCGGCGCAGGGCCTGGGTTTCGGCCTTGAGCCGCTCCACCATCTCGGCCAGGTTGCCCAGGCCGCAGGAAAGCCCCGCCGCCGCGGCCTGGGCCTGGGCCATGCAAAGGCGGGCATGGCGCAACGCCCGGTCCCCTGCCAGGAAGAAGAGGCGCAGGTTGCCGTGGCTGCGCGCGCTGCCCATCAGGTGCACCAGACGCACCTGGCCCGTGGAGGAAAGATGGGTGCCGCAGCAGGCCACGGCCTCCGGGCCGCAGTGGACGATGCGCAGATGGGGATGGAAGGGCGGCGCCTTGCGCAGGGGCAGGGCGGCCAGCTCCTCCTGGCTGGGGAAGAACTGGCGAACGGGCAGATCCGCCGCGACGAGGGCGTCCACGTCCGCCTCCAGCTGGGCGGCCAACTCCGGACCGACGGACTCCAGCTCCGTGCGCACGTCCACATAGGCGTCCTGGGCGCCCACGTGCAGGCCCAGGGAATAGCCGCCAAAGCGCTGGGAAATGGCATAGGAAAGCAGGTGCTGGCCCGTGTGCTGCTGCATGTGGTCGTAGCGCCGGGCCCAGTCGATTTCCCCATGCACGCGGCCGGTCAGGGGGGTGGAGGCGCGCAGCACATGCGTCACCGGGCCGTCCTCCTCCTTCTGGAAGACCTCCTCGACGGCCAAGCCGTCCAGCGTGCCCAGGTCGCAGGGCTGACCGCCGCCGCCCGGGTAGAAGCAGGTGTCCTCCAGCACCACGGCCATGCGTTCCCCGTCCAGGGGTTCGCAGCGGACGACAGCGCTGTCGAAGCTGCGCCGGTAGGGGTCTACGTGGTATAGATAGGCCATCGATCCTCAGATCCTTCCATCGAAAGTGGGCGGGGAAGCGCTGCGCCGGGCCTTCCTCCGTTGCAAAAGGGGCCGCCATCCTGGCCCCGAAGCGTCGCGTGCAGCCGTTGCGCCGGGCGTCATCCATTGCAAGGGGGCGGCGCGGGGCCGTTGCGCCGGTTTTTTCCCTTGCAAAGGGGCCAACCAGCGCCCCGAAGCGTCGCGTGCAGCCGTTGCGCCGGGCTTCATCCATTGCAAGGGTGTGGCGCGGGGCCGTTGCGCTGGTTTTTCCCTTGAAAAGGGGTGACGCGGGAGGCCGTGGCGCGGCTTTTATCCCTTGCAAGGGGGCCGTCCAGCGCCAGGAGCGTCGCGCACATCCGTTGCGCCGGGCTTCATCCCTTGCAAGGGTGTGGCGCGGGGCCGTTGCGCTGGTTTTTCCCTTGAAAAGGGGTGACGCGGGAGGCCTTTGCGCGGTTTTATCCTTACAAAGGGGCCATCCAGCGCCACGAGGTGTCGCGCACACCCGTTGCGCCGGAATTTCCACTTGCAAGGGTGCGGTGCGGGGAAGCGCTGCGCCGGGCCTTTGCCGCATCGAAAGGGGCCGCCGTGAGACCGAAGCGTCGCGCACATCCGTTGCGCCGGGCGTCATCCATTGCAAGGGTGTGGCGCGGGGGCCGTTGCGCCGGGCCTATGCCGCATCGAAAGGGGCCGCCGTGAGACCGAAGCGTCGCGCACATCCGTTGCGCCGGGCTTCACCCCTTACAAGGGGCGGCGCGCACACCCGTTGCGCCGGTTTTTTCCCTTGCAAAGGGGCCGTCCAGCGCCAGGAGCGTCGCGTGCATCCGTTGCGCCGGGCTTTCCCCTTGCAAGGGGCGGCGCGGGCGAGCGTTGCGCTGGTTTTTCCCTTGAAAAGGGGTGACGCGGGATGCCGTTGCGCGGTTTTTATCCCTTGCAAAGGGGCCGTCCAGCGCCAGGAGCGTCGCGTGCATCCGTTGCGCCGGGCTTCACCCTTGCAAGGGGCGGCGCGGGCGAGCGTTGCGCTGGTTTTTCCCTTGCAAAGGGGCCGTCCAGCGCCAGGAGCGTCGCGTGCATCCGTTGCGCCGGGCGTCATCCATTGCAAGGGTGTG
>CALWRM010000061.1 GCA_944383925.1 uncultured Clostridia bacterium | reverse complement strand
GGGAGAGGTGTGGAGGGTGGGGCGAGGCGGGGGCGTTGCGATTTGCGGTTTGTGGTTGGTTGTTTTTGTTTGAAAGGGCGGGGTGGTGGGGGAAAGCGCGGGCGTCGGCGATTGCCAAGCTCGGCATTTGGGGGTTGTTTCGAAAGGGCAGCGGGGTCGGGAGAGGCGCGGGCGTTGGCGTTTACCGGTTCCGGCTTTCAGGGGCGTTTTCGAAAGGCAGCGGGGCCGGGAAAGCGCGGGCGTCGGCATTTGCCAACCCCGGTTTTTAGGGGCGTTTCGAAAGGGCGGCGGAGCCGGGAAAGGCGCGGGCGTCAGCGTTTGCCAACCCCGGTTTTTAGGGGTGTTTCGGAAAGGGTGGCGGGCTGGGAAAGCGCGGGCGTTGGCATTTGCCAGCCCTGGTTTTTAGGGGTTGTTTCGAAAAGGCGGCGGGGCGGGGAAAGGCGCAGGCGTCGGCGATTGCTGGTTCCAGCTTTTAGGGGCGTTTCGAAAGGTCGGGCGTGGCAGGGAAAGTGCGGGCGTCAGCGTTTGGCAACACCGGGTTTTTATGGGGGTGTTTCAAAAGGGCGACGGAGCCGGGAAAGATGCGGGCGTTGGCGTTTACCGGTTCCGGCTTTCAGGGGCGTTTCGAAAGGTCGGGCGTGACAGGGAAAGGCGCGGGCGTTGTCGTTTGCCGGTTCCGGTTTTTAGGGGCGTTTCGAAAGGGCGGCGGACGGGGCTGATTTCCAAACCGGGGGGCGGGCAAAGCGTCCGCAAAAAGAAGGGCTCCTTCCCGCGCGCGTCGAAGACAAAGGGCGCTGCGAAAAGGAGGCCGTGCGGATGCAATGGGTGTTGGACTTGGATATGGATTTTTTCGTGCGGGGCCTGTACGGGCCGGCGGCGGAGGGACAGCGGCCCCAGGCCCCGCCGGAGGTGGCCTGGGACGAGGGGCGGCTGCGCGCCTTTCTGGAGGGAAGCCTGGGGCTGTCCAGGCAACGGCCCACGCCGGGCTGCCTGGTGCGGACCCATGACGGCTCGCTGCGGCTTTGGCAGCGCCTGTTGGAGGCGGGCCGCCTGCGGGCGCCCTTTGCCGTGACCCATGTGGACGCCCACGCGGATCTGGGCATCGGCAAGCCGGGGCCGGCCTACGTGCTGGAGCAGGTGTTGGCCCTCAAGCCGCAGGTGCGGCCGCGCCTGGATCGGTACGACCGGCTGTGCCAGTTGGACGAGGCCAATTACCTGCTCTTTGCCCTGGCCTTCCGCTGGGTGGGACGGCTGCAATACCTGCACACCCCGGATTCCAGGCCGGACGTACCCGCCGCCATCGACGCAGGCGACTTCCTGCGCCTGGGCTCGGACCTTTCCCGGATGATGGAGGCCTGGAACGGCCCCGAGCCCGCCATCCCCTTCCAGCGGCTGGACGGTTGGGCCGGCTTTCAGGCGCCCGCGCGCTACGAGTTTGTGAGCGTGGCCCATTCGCCCAGGTACCTGCCCGCCTGCGCGGATGGGCTGTTGGAGCTGGTGCGCGCGTATGTGGCCCCGCTTTGATGAGCGCCCGGGCGCGCCGCCCCACGAGAAAGCCCCCTGCCATGGGGCGGGGGGCGGAAGGGTCAGAGGCTGGCTTCCTGGCCGCGCATGTAGCGCAGGTAGGCCGGAAAGACCTCTTCCGGCTCGGGAAGCTCGGGGTGCCAGCGCTTTTCCCATTCGAAGGAGTACCAACCGTCAAAGCCGTCCGCCTGTAGGGTGCGCAGGATGGCGGGCAGCGGGATGTCGCCCTCGCCCACAGGGCAAAGCTGGTCGCCCTGGGGCGTGCGGCGGTGGTCCTTGATGTGCATGTGGCGGATCCAGGGCTTGAGCGCAAGGTAGAAGGGGAGGTAATCGTCGCCGTAGGCCCGATCGCTGTGGGCCACGTCCCAGATGAGGCCGAAGCGCCGGCTCTGCTGGGCTTGGCACACGGGCAGCAGGCGCTCGATGGTGTTGAATTGGCCGTGCACCTCCAGCAGCACGTCCACGGGGGACCCTTCCGCGTAGGCGCACAGGGCCTGCAGGCCCGCGGCCACCTGGTCGATGGTCTGCTGCTGGGTGCAATCGGGCTGCAGCTGGTCGCCGAAGACGCGGATGGCGGGGATGCCGAGGCCCGCGCAAAGGTCCACGGCGATGCGCCCCTCCTCCAGGGCGGCGGCCAGGCCGTCCGCGCGGTCCAGGTGGATGGAGGTGCCAAAGGCGCAGAGCTGTACGCCGGCCCCGTTCAGCAGCCGCAGGGTATCCCGCTGGTTGCCGGGCTGAAAGGCCGGGATCGCCTCCATGCGCATCTGGTCCCGGATGCCGCGAATCTCCACGCCCGCATAGCCCATGCGGGCGGCGTTTTCGACGGTCTGCCGGAAGTCCCAGGCGGGACAGCCCAGCGTGGTAAAGGATAGCTTCATGCATGCAACCCCCTTTATGCCCGCGGCGCGGGCGTCTCCTGCCCATTATAGGGCGAAAAAACCGCGGCCGTCAACCGCAAGGGAGGATGGCGCGGCGCAAGGCGCAGCAGGGCCCGAAAGCGGACGCATTCGCTTTCGGGCCCTGCTTGTTGGGGCAAAGAGGGGCGCGGGGGTTTATACCAGGCTCTCGCCGGTCATTTCCACGGGCTTTGGCAGGCCCATGAGCTTGAGCATGGTGGGGGCCAGATCCGCGAGGCGGCCGCCCTGGCGCAGGCTGCGGCCGATGGAGCCCGTGTCCGCCAGGATGAAGGGCACCTTGTTGGTGGTGTGGGCGGTGAAGGGCTCGTGGGTCGTGGGATCGACCATCATGTCGGCGTTGCCGTGGTCGGCGGTGATCAGGGCGCGGCCGCCCTCGGCCAAAATGGCGTCCACCACGCGGCCCACGCAGGCGTCCACGGTCTTGACCGCCTGCATCGCGGCCTCCATCACGCCGGTGTGGCCCACCATGTCGCAGTTGGCATAGTTGAGGATCATCACGTCGTACTTGCCGGAGTGCACGGCCTCCAGCACGGCGTCGGTCACCTCCAGGGCGCTCATCTCGGGCTTGAGATCGTAGGTGGCCACCTTGGGGGAGGGAATCAGCACGCGGTCCTCGCCGGGATTGGGGGCCTCCACGCCGCCGTTGAAGAAGAAGGTGACGTGGGCATACTTCTCGGTCTCGGCGATGCGCAGCTGGGTCTTGCCCAGGGAGGACAGGTATTCGCCCATGGTGTTGGTCAACGTTACGGGCTTGTAGGCCGTGTCGATGTTGGTGAAGCTGTCGTCGTAACGGGTCATGCCCACGAAGTAGATGGGCTTAAAGGCGCAGCCGCGGTCGAACTCGGCGAAGCCCTCCTCGATGAAGGCGCGGGTGAGCTCGCGGGTGCGGTCCGGGCGGAAGTTGAAGAAGATGAAGCCGTCGCCGGGCTCCACCGTGGCCACGGGCCTGCCGTCCCGCTGCAAGACGGTGGGCACCACGAACTCGTCCGTCACTTCCTTGGCGTAGGAATGCTCCATGGCCTCCACCGGGCAGGTCTCTGCCACGCCCTCGCCCAGGGAGATGGCGCGATAGGCCTTCTGCACCCGGTCCCAGCGCTTGTCGCGGTCCATGGCGTAATAGCGGCCGGAGATGGTGGCGATGGCGCCGAAGCCCAGCTGGTCCATGTGGGCCTGCAGTTGCTTGACGTATTCGATGCCGGAGGTGGGCGGGGTATCGCGGCCGTCCATCAGGCAATGGACGAAGACGTTGCTCAGCCCCTGCTGCTTGGCAAAGTCGATCAGGGCGAACAGATGCTCGATGTGGCTATGGACGCCGCCGTCGGAAAGCAGGCCCATCAGGTGCAGCTTGCCGCCGTGCTGCTTGGCGTAGGCCACGGCGGAGAGGAAGGCCGGGTTGGAGAAGAAGTCCCCGTCCTGAATGGACTTGGTGATGCGGGTCAGCTCCTGGTAGACGATGCGGCCGGCGCCGATGTTCAGGTGGCCCACCTCGGAGTTGCCCATCTGGCCGTCCGGCAGGCCCACGTCCATGCCGGAGGCGCCGATGACGGTGTTGGGGAAGCGTTCCTTCAGCCGGTCCAGGTTGGGGGTGCCGGCGGCCAGGATGGCGTTGCCCTCCCGGCACTCGCGCACGCCAAAGCCGTCCATGATGATCAGAGCCGTCATTTGCTTTTTGTTATCCATGGTGTTTCCGTACTTCCTTTCAGGCCACGGTGTCGCTGGCCGCGGCGACGATGATGGAGAAGTCCTCGGCCTTCAGGGAGGCGCCGCCGATGAGGCCGCCGTCGATCTGGGGCATCTGCATCAGGCCCTGGCAGTTCTTGGCGTTCATGCTGCCGCCGTACTGGATGCGGATCTTCTCGGCGGTTTCCTGGCCGAAGGCCTCGGCCACGGCGCCGCGGATGACGCCGATGGTCTCGTCCGCCTGCTCGTTGGTGGCGGTGCGGCCGGTGCCGATGGCCCAAATGGGCTCATAGGCGATGATGACCTTCTGGGCGTCCTGGGCGCTAAGACCCTTGAGGGCCGCCTTCACCTGCATGGAGACCAGGCCGTCGGTTTCGCCCGCGTCGCGCTGGGCCAGGCTCTCGCCCACGCAGACGATGGGGATCAGGCCGTTTTCCAGGGCGAAGAGGGTCTTGAGGTTCACGGTCTCGTCGGTCTCGGCAAAGTACTGCCGGCGCTCGGAGTGGCCGATGATGACGTATTCGGCGCCCACGGCCTTGAGCATGTCGGCGCTGACCTCGCCGGTGTAGGCGCCGCTCTTCTTAAAATGGAGGTTCTGGGCGCCCACGTGGATGTTGGTGCCCTTCACGGCCGCGGCCACGGGGGCGATGTCCACAAAGGGCACGCAGACCACCACGTCGCACTTGGCGTCGGCCACCTTCTCGATCAGGGCCTTGACCAGGGTTTCGCCCTCCAAGGGGGTGAGGTTCATCTTCCAGTTGCCGGCAATGATGGGCTTGCGCATGTGCTTTCGTTTCCTTTCCTCGGGCGGCGGGGAGACCGCCTGGTTTTTGTCATGGAAAGGGGGCGGCCGAGGCTGTTCTTGGCCGCCCCCGGCTTTGGGCCTTGGGCTTTACTTGTCGTTGAGAGCGGCCACGCCGGGCAGCTCGATGCCCTCCAGGAACTCCAGGGAGGCGCCGCCGCCGGTGGAGATGTGGGTCATCTGATCGGCGAAGCCCAGCTGCTCCACGGCAGCCGCGGAGTCGCCGCCGCCGATGATGGTGACGGCGTCCTTGTTGGCGGCCATGGCCTTGGCGATTTCCTTGGTGCCAACGGCGAAGTTGGGCATCTCAAACACGCCCATGGGGCCGTTCCAGACGATGGTCTTGGCCTTGGCGATCTCCTCGGAGAAGAGCTTGACGGTCTCCGGGCCGATGTCCAGGCCTTCCAGGTCGTCGGGGATCTCGCCGCACTTGACCGTGGTGCGGGGGGCGTCGTTGTCAAACTCGGGGGCGCAGACGGTGTCCACGGGCAGGAGCATCTTCACGCCCTTCTGCTCGGCCTTGGCCAGCAGGGAGGTGGCCAGATCCAGCTTGTCGGCCTCCAGCAGGGACTTGCCGATCTTGCCGCCCTGGGCCTTGGAGAAGGTGTAGCTCATGGCGCCGCCGATGAGGATGGCGTCGCACTTATCCAGCAGGTTGTTGATCACGCCGATCTTGTCGGAGACCTTCTTGCCGCCCAGGATGGCCACGAAGGGACGGGCGGGGTCGGACAGGGCCTTGCCCATGACGGACAGCTCCTTGCCGATCAGGTAGCCGGCCACGGCGGGCAGGTACTTGGCCACGCCCTCGGTGGAGGCGTGGGCCCTGTGGGCGGTGCCGAAGGCGTCGTTGACGTAGATATCGGCCAGATCCGCCAGCTGCTTGGCAAAGGCGGGGTCGTTCTTTTCCTCTTCCTTATGGAAGCGGACGTTCTCCAGCAGCATGGCCTGTCCCTCCTGCAGGGAGGCGGCCAGGGACTTGGCGCTCTCGCCCACCACGTCGGAGGCCAGCTTGACCTCCTGGCCCAGCAGCTCGGAGAGGCGCTTGGCCACGGGCGCTAGGGAATACTTCATGTTGAACTCGCCCTTGGGACGGCCCAGATGGGAGCAGAGTATGACCTTGGCCTTGTTCTTCAAAAGGTACTGGATGGTGGGCAGGGCGGCCACGATGCGGGTTTCATCGGTGATGGTGGAGCCGTCCAGGGGCACGTTAAAGTCGCAGCGCACCAGAACGCGCTTGCCCGAAACCTGAATGTCCTCTATGGTCTTCTTGTTCATAACCAAAGCACACTCCTTACTTGTAGAATAAATAGGAAAGCAGATTCAACCTGTTTAATCCAATTATACCCACAATTTGAAACCTTTGCAAGGGACAGGTTTCCGGTTTGACGCGCCTTTAACAAAGAAGGCGGCCAGGCTAGTATGCGGAAAAGCGGCCGAGGACGCGGGAAATCTCGTCCAAAAAGGTCCGTATGCCGCCAAGAATGAAAAAACCAAGGCCCAGCAGCATGGTCAACAGGAGCAATAGGGTAAAAACTTGCCGAACGCGCATATGCCTTTCGCCTCCCACCCCATTTTTCCCAGGCAACGGGCGCTCTATGCCCGCGGGGCGGGGAAGGGGCGGGAAACAGGCGGGAAGGGGAGGCAGCTTGCGTTGTGCGGTCCAGGTCAAGGCAGCGAGGCTTCGGAGCGGGGCTTGCCGCCCGCGCGGCGGGAAAAGGGGAAGGCGGATGACGGAAAGGTTTTTTCGCCAGCCTAGCGCAAGATAGTGAAGGTCTGGGGGGCGGGGGCTTGCCGCTCGCGCGGCGAGGGAAGGGGCGGGAGGCCAGCGGAAAGGGGCGGGGGCTTGCGCCGAGCAGCCCAAGGCGGGGCTTGCCGTCCAAGCCGTGAGGCAAGGGGAGAGAGGCAGGCGGGAAGGGCTTTTCGCCAGCTTAGCGCAAGATTGTGAAGGTCTGGGGCTTGCCGTCCGCGCAGCTGAGCAAGGGGCGGGAGGTCGGCGGGAAGGGGCGGGAGGCCGGAAGAAAGGGTTCTTCGCCAGCCCGGCGCAAGAAAGTGAAGGTCTGGGGGCGGGGGCATGCCGTCCGCACGGCGAGGGAAGGGGCGGGGGGTCGGCGGGAAGGAGCGGGGGCTTGCGCCGAGCAGCCCAAGGCGGGGCTTGCCGTCCGAGCCGTGAGGGAAGGGGCGAGAGACCGGCGGGAAGGGTTTTTTGCTAGCCCGGCGCAAGAAAGTGAAGGTCTGGGGGCGGGGGCATGCCGTCCGCGGGGCGAGGGAAGGGGCGGGAGGTCGGGGGAAAGGGGAGGCGGTTTGCGTTGTGCGGCCCGGGTCAAGGCAGCGAGGCTTCGGAGCGGGGCTTACCGTCCGCGCGGCGGAAAAAGGGGCGTGAGGCTGGGGGAAAGGGGGAGGCGGCTTGCGTTGTGCGGCTCGAGGCGGGGGCTTGCCGCCCGCGCGGCGGGAAAAGGGGCGGGAGGATGGAGGAAAGAGGTATCGCCGGCGGGGCGAAAGGGGGTGGGAAGATGGTGCGTCGAGGGGGGTGGGACCGGACGGCGGGGCAGGGCCGGTCAAGGTTCGTCCTTGCCCGGGCGCACCACCACGCTTCCTTCCACATGGCGCTTTTCCTGGCGATGGCGCAGCTTGCGGTTTTCCACGCTGTCCAACACGATGGAAAGGTCGTAGTTTTCCGCGTCCGGATAGAGCTGTTCCCGGCTTAGGTGGGGGGAAAGCCGCTTTTTGTTCACGGTGTAGCGCCTGCCCGCCACCAGCACCACCACCTCGCCCTTGGCGTTTTCCTCCTCGGCCACGATGCCGCTGCGGTGCAAGGGGTGCACGTAGACGCTGGAGCCTCGCTCAAAGGCGGGGGCGGCGGCCTTCTTCGCCGCCGGGGGATCCGGGGGCTTGGGCGCTTCGGGCAGGGCCACCGTTCGGGCCTCGGGCAGGGCTTCGGGCGGCTTGGAACCGGCCACCTGGGCGGCCCTTTCCAGGATGGCGCCGTCCAGGCCGAGGCGCTTGGCGATGAGCAGGGCGCAGCTTTCCCCGGGCTTGCCCAGCTCCATCCGGTACAGGGGCGAGAGCGTGGCCGGGTCAAAGGCCATGGAGGCGTTCAGAAAGCCCGGGGTGCTCGCGGCGAACTGCTTCACCTCCGGATAGTGGGTGGTGGCTAACACCAGGCACCCCCGCTGGCCCAGGGCCTCCAACACGGCCACGGCCAGCCCCATGCCCTCCTGGGGATCGGTGCCGGCGCCCAACTCGTCCAACAACACCAGGGAATCCGGCCCGCAGGCGGAGAGAATTTCCACCCAGCGCGTGACGTGGGAGGAGAAGGTGGAGAGGTTTTGCTCGATGCTTTGGCCGTCGCCCAGGTCGCAGAGCACCCGGTCCAGCAGGGGGAAGACCGCGCCCTCGTCCACGGGCACGCACAGCCCGCTTTGGGCCATCAGGCACAGCAGCCCCACGGTCTTCAGGGCCACGGTCTTGCCGCCGGTGTTGGGCCCGGTGATCACCACGCCCGTGGTCGCGGGCGGCGCGCCGAGAAAGAAGTCCAGGGGCACGGCCGTGCCCTTGGGCAGCAGCGGGTGGCGTCCGCCGGTGAAGCGGATCAGGTGGGCGTCCTCCAGCCGGCAGGGCCGGGCGTCCAGTTCCAGGGCCAGACGGCCAAGGGCGAAGGTGAAGTCCAGGCGGTCCAGACAGGCCCGGTCGCGCTTGAGCGATTCCAGATGCTCGGCCAGGGCCTGGGATAGCTCCGCCAGGATGCGCAGGCACTCGTTGCTCTCCTCGACGCGCAGCAGGGAAAGCTCGTCCCGCAGGGCGGAGACAGAGGCCGGCTCCACGAACAGCGTGGCCCCGGATCCGGAACTGTCCGCCACGCTGCCGGGCAGCTGGCGGCGGAATTCCCGCTTCAGGGGCAGCACCAGCCGGCCGCCGCGCTCGGAGATGAAGCTATCCATGAACCAATCGGGGTGGGCGCGCAGCAGCCCCTCCAGCTTGGCGCGGATGCGTCCCTCCTCCTGCTCGATCTGGCGGCGCAGGCCTCGAAGGGCGGGGCTGGCCCGGTCGTCCAGCTCCTCCCCGCGCACGCAGCGCTCGATTTCCTCGGCCACGTCCGGCAGGGCGTCCAGCGTCAGCCCCCAGGCGGACAGCTCGGGCGAGAAGGATTCCATGCGCTTTAGGTACAGCTGCATGCGGCGCACGCCCTGTAGGAAGGAGGCCATGCCCGTCAGCTGCTTGGCCGTCAGGCTGGCCCCGGCCAGCAGCAGGGGCAGCCCCACCTCCAGGGCGTCGATGGAGCTCAGGGGCGGGGCGGCCTCCTCCAGGCAGCGCCGGGCCTCGTTGGCCAGGCGCTGGCGCTCGCGGGCCAAGGAGAGCTGGCGCTCCGGCCGCAGGGCCAGCAGCTGCTCCTTGGCCCGGGCGGTGTGGGCGTAGGAAGATAGGGTATCCAGGATCTTGTCGAATTCCAGGGTGGTTAGGTGACGGTCCATCGGGTGGATTCTCCTTTCGGGGGACGGGGCCTATTGCAGCGCTCGATAAGGATATTCCACGACGCCGTGGATGCGGGCCAGGGCGCCTGGCCGAAGCTCCTTGACCATGAGGCAGTCGATGTGGGGAAGGTGCACGGTCTTGCCCGGCAAGATGCCGTGCGGGGCGGCGGTGACGAAGCCGCGGGCGCGGTAGTTGGCGGGGTTGCCCTCCACCAGCACCGCGCCAAAGCCCAGCTGCGCGGCGCGGGCAAAGCCGTACTCCAGAAGTTCCTTGGAGATGTGCTGGCGCTGCAGCTCCGTTTGGACGGCCACGGGGCTGAGCATCAGCAGCTCGTCGCCATAGCGGCCCTCCAGCTGGAGGCGGGAGAACATGGCGTAGCCGACGACCCGGTCCGCCTCGTCGAGGGCGATGAGCTCCAGGTCGGGCAGGTGGTTTTGGCTTAAGCGAATCTCCTCCACCAGGCTGCGCACCAGTTCGCCCTCCCGGGCGTCCTTGTGGGCGGTAAAGACGGATTGTACCAGGTCCAGGGAATCGAGCAGGTGGTCGGCGGTGATGGAGCGATAGCTGCGTTGGGTCATGGTGCGCTTCCTCTCTTTCTATGGGGTCTCTTGGCGGTTGTTCTGGACGTTTGGGGCGCCTGTTTGCGGCAAATGGGCGCCCGCTTTCTTAATGCGTTGGAGCCGCAGGCCGTTTTTTGCGGAAGAAAAGCCGCCCATCCCTTCGTGGTCCCGGAGGGGGCGGCGGGGATGGACGGCGCATTTGCCCTTGACTTGACCATTCAAGAGAAAATAAAAAAGCCGCTGGGCATTCAAAATGCCTGCGGCGCGCCGAGCGCGTGCTTCGTTTGTTGCCTCGCGCCTCTGGAGAAGCCTGCCGCGGGGGCGAGGCGATACGCGCGGGTGCAAAACGGTTCAGGAGCTTTTGAAGTGTCCACCATGCCCTTGCCTTCCTCCCGGCGCCACCGGCGCGGGCAAACCCCAACAAGCCCTGGCCTTTGGTCAAGGTTGGTTGGCGTTTGGTTTGGAAAACGCGGGGAACCTATTCGGTTGCTCAGCGGGTGAACACACGGGCCGACATGCAAGTACCTCCGATAAAATGGTTGGGACGAAGGGAATCGGCGAATCTCCAGCCAGGAATATACCAGGGTCCGGCGGCCTTGTCAAGGGGGCAGGGCGTCAATCCGAGCCCAGGAGGTCCTCCTGGTGGGAGATATTTTCGAAAATGCGGCGCAACACCGACAGGAACATCTCCAGCTCGTCGGGGGGGATTTGGTCGTAAAGGATGTCGGCGAGCTCCTTCATGGCCTGGTCGCAGGAGGAGCGGTAGCTGCGGCCAAGCTCGGTGAGCTTGACGCGCACCACGCGCCTGTCCACCGGATCGCCCCCGCGCAGGATGACGCCGTTTTGCTCCATGCGCGAAAGGGAAAGCGACAGGGTGGACTTATCCAGCGAGGTGAGCTGGGCCAGGTGGCGGACGGGCACGTCATCCTGTATCCAAAGGGCCATGAGGATGCGCGTCTGGGCGGGGCTCATGTTTTCCAACCCGTTGGCGCGCAGCAGCCTGGAAAAGATGCGTTCCTTGATGTGGTAGACGCCGGAAAGGGCCAACAGAGAGGATTGAAGCATACCTGGCCTCCCATAGACTGTTTTGCGGATTTATTTTAGTTTACAATGGTTTGTGATAAAATGCAATATGCTTTGCGAAACAAACTTCTTTTTCCAGAAAGCCCGGACGGTCCAAAGAGCTGCAAATTGGCATAAATACTCCCAAATATTGCGTAGGTTTGCCCCGAAATCCGGGGAAAAAGGGCCTTCCATCTCCCAGATAACTATGGTAAAATCAAAACGACTAGAAAAGCATCGGAGGTGCGAAACCCATGTTTGAGAACATCCCCAAGGTTGCGCTGGGCCTGGTGGCCACCAGCCGCGACTGCTTCCCCATCGAGCTTTCCCGCACCCGCCGCGACGCCGTCGTGGAGGCGTACCGGGCCGCCGGCGGGGAGATCTTCATGGCGCAGACCATCATTGAGAACGAGGCGGACGTGCTCAAGGCCGAGGAGGAGCTCAAGGCTGCCGGCTGCAACGCGCTGGTGGTGTTCTTGGGCAACTTCGGCCCCGAGGGCCCCGAGACCATGCTGGCCCAGCGCTTCCAGGGCCCCAGCATGTTCGTGGCCGCCGCCGAGGAGGACACCGACGTGCTGGCCTCCAGCCGCGGCGACGCCTATTGCGGCATGCTCAACGCCAGCTACTCCATCGGCCTAAAGGGCATGCGGGTCTACATCCCCGAGTACCCCGTGGGCACCTACGACGAGGTGGCGGCCATGATCGCCGAGTTTGTGCCCATCGCGGCGGTGCGCATCGGCCTGTCCAACCTCAAGGTCTTCTCCTTCGGCCCCAGGCCCTACGACTTCCTGGCCTGCAACGCGCCCATCAAGCCCCTGTTCGACCTGGGCATCAACATCCAGGAAAACTCCGAGCTGGACCTGTTTGCCGCCTACAAGGCCCACGCGGGCGACGCGCGCATCCCCTCCGTCGTGGCCGAGATGGAAAAGGAGCTGGGCCAGGGCAACAAGATGCCCGGCATTTTGCCCCGCTTGGCCCAGTATGAGCTGACGCTGCTGGATTGGCGCGAGCAGAACCTGGGCGCCGCCAAGTATTGCGTGTTTGCCAACAAGTGCTGGTCCGCCTTCCAGACGGAGTTCGGCTTCGTGCCCTGTTATGTCAACTCCCGCATGGCCGCCAAGCTCATCCCCGTCTCCTGCGAGGTGGATATTTACGGCGCCGTGACCGAGTTCATCATCAGCTGCGTCACCGGCGCGGCCCCCACCATCCTGGACATCAACAACACCGTGCCCGAGGACATGTACGCCGAGCACATCGCCGGCAAGTACGACTATGCCCTCAACGAGACCTTCATGGGCTTCCACTGCGGCAACACCCCCGCCTGCTATCTGAAGAAGCCGGAGATGAAGTACCAGAAGATCATGAAGCGCTCCCTGGAGCCCGACACCGAGCCCGACATCACCCGCGGCACCCTGGAGGGCGACATCATCGACGGCCCCATCACCTTCTTCCGCCTGCAGTCCACCGCCGACGCCAAGCTGCAAAGCTACATCGCCCAGGGCGAGGTGCTGCCCGTGGAGACCAAGTCGTTCGGCGGCATCGGCGTCTTTGCCATCGACGAGATGGCCCGCTTCTACCGCCACGTGTTGGTGGCCAAGCATTATCCCCACCACGGCGGCGTGGCCTTTGGCCACGTGGGCAAGGCCCTGTTTGCGGCCATGAAGCTGCTGGGCGTGCAGGACGTGGCCTTCAACCAGCCCAAGGGCATGCTGTACAAGGACGAAAACCCCTTCGCCTAAACGAAAACCACGCGCCCTTTGGCCCGTCGCAGGGCAAGGGAAGCTCCCAAAGGCCCGCCCCTCCGCGCAAGCGGAAGGGCGGGCCTTTTTGCGGCGAGCGGGGAAAGCGCGCGGCCTGCCGGGCAGGCGAATTCCCGGGCCTTTTTGCGGCGTACGGGAGGAAGCGCTCGGCCTGCCGGGTGGGAAAGCCCCTGTGGGCCTGTTTTTGGGAAGAAAGGGAAGGACTGGCCTTTTTGCGGATTGCGAGGGAAAGCGCGCGGCCTGCCGGGCAGGCGAATTCCAGGGCCTTTTTGCGGCGTACGGGGAGAAGCATGCAGCCTGCCGGGCAGGCGAATTCCAGGGTCTTTTTGCGGCGTACGGGGGGAAGCGCGCGGCCTGCCGGGCGGGCGAATTCCCGGGCCTTCTTGCGGTGGGACAGGTGGAAGCGCGCGGCTTGCCCGGCGGGAAGCCCCTGCGGGCCTGTTTTCCGGGAGGGAAAGGAAGGTCGGCGCTTTTGCGGCGGGGCGAGGGAGGGGGACCTCGGGGTCCGGTTCTGGCGGGCCGAAGGGGCGCATACACATGTCCTATCAGGCGGCCAAAGCGCCTTCGGGCCCGTGGGCCGTGGAGGAAACGGAAAAGAGGGAGGACATATCCAGATGATGCTGCGCGAAAAGGAAGAGCTCAAGACATTGCGCCAGCGGGCGCACATGGTTTCCCTGGAAAACCGGGAACGGGCCAGCTTCACCGGCGTGACGGACGTGGAGAGCTTTAACGAGGACGAGGTGGTCATGCTCACCGACCAGGGCGTGCTGCTGCTCAGCGGCGAGGAGCTGCACATTTCCCGCCTCAACCTGGAGGACGGCCAGCTGGTGGTGGAGGGCCGGGTGATCGCCGTGGAATACATGGACGGCGCCAAGCAGGGGAAGAAGCCGGGCCTGTTCGGCAAGATGTTCAAATAGGCTGTTCGGGATGGAAAGGGGGAGGGGCGCGTGCTGTTTGCAACGGCCGGTCAGGCCCGGATCTTTCTGGTGACCGTGGCTTTGGGCGCGCTGCTCGGCCTGGCCCACGACGGCGTGCGCCTGCTCATGGCGCTGTTCAAGGCCAAGGCCGTCCGCTACGGGCTGGAGGGGCTTTTTTTCTGCGGGGCGGCGCTGGCGGCCTTTGGGGCCGTGTACCGCTGCAACGGAGGGGACCTGCAGGCCTATACGGTGCTGGGCATGGGCGTCGGCTGGTGCCTGTATCTGCTGTCGCTCTCCAAGGCGCTGGAGTGGATCTGCCTGCGCCTTGGCCGCAGGCTTGGCAAGCTGGCGCAGAGCCGGGCGCTGCGCACCCTGTTCCGCTAGGGCGAACGGGACGCCTCCCGGGCTAAAGCGGGAAGGGGACAGGCCCTTTTGCGGACGGCGGGGAGAGGGCGGACAAAAAGGCGCCGTTGGAGGCTTTGCTTCCAACGGCGCCTTGGACGTGGACGTGCGGCAGGTGGGCGCTTGCCCTACGGCGGACATGAACCGATCTGGCGAAGGAGAAAGTCCAAAATGGCTTCCACGGGCCTTGTCCCGTCCACGCGCAGGAGGGGGCAGCGCAGGCATTGCGCCCAGCTTTCCACCAGGTCCTCCGGCTTGGACGCGACCTCGTCCAGGAAGCGGCGTTCCTCCTCGTAGAGGTCGCCCCCGGGCAGCATGCGGGAGCCGAATTTGCGAAAGGAACGCTCCCGCACCCGCTGCATGCGGATCTCCTTGGGAACGTCGATCAACACGGCGTATTGGAAATAAGGAAGGACGGCGTCCCCGTACTTGCCCGTTACGCTGGAAAAGACGAAGTTTTCATGGGCCTGTATCTCCAGAAGCAGCAGGCGCTCCACCTCGCTTTTCGTGCGAGGGGAGGCGTACAGGTAGGAGGGGTCGGTCTTGGGAAAAAAGAGGTCCTCGACGTCGAGAAAGTAAAAGCCCAGCCTTTCCGCCAGGGCCCTTCCCAAGGTGCTCTTTCCGGCGCCGTTTAGGCCGCATACCAGGATGCCCATACCCATATGGTTCGCTCCCTTCCGCCGGCGGCGCTGGCCGCGGGCGTTGTGCGGACAAGGTAGCAGCTTGGCGCCCTGTCTGTCAAGGCCGGTCCTGTAAAAAAGCCCCTCGCCTTTGGGCGCCCCCGGCGTTGACAAGCGGCCTGGGCCTTGCTATGATGGTGGATGCGGAGGTGGCGCGCCATGAACATGAAGAAAAAGCACAAATGGATCCTCGGCCTGTGCGTGGCCGTGCTGGTGCTCGGCTATTTTGTGGTCAACTACGTCCGGCAGGAGTTTCGCATGCGGCAGATCGGCCAGGAAAACGCCCAGCTGCAACAGGAGCTGGACGAGCTGAAGCTGCAACAGGCCGCCTTGGAGGGCGATTTGGAAAACGCCTCCAGCGACGCCTACATCGAGCGCGTCGCCCGGGAGGAGCTGGGCTTTGTCAAGGAAGGCGAGATCAAGTTCATCGAGGCGGAGGACGAGTGAACGTCCCCGCCCTTTTCTTTGGCGGCGACCGCCTTGGCGCGCCGCTGGAAGTGGCGCAGGGAAAAAGGAGGCAAGCGCGCATGGGCGTTGCGGTGATGGACATAGGGTCCAATTCGGTGCGCCTGCTGCTCTGGCGGGAGGACGGCCGGGAGCAGCTGCTGGAAACCACCCGGCTGGGCGAGGGAGCCGCCCACGGCCGGCTGACGGAAGGGGCGATGGAGCGCACGGCGCAGGCCATCGCCGGCTTTGCAAACAGGGCCCGGGAGGCGGGCCTGCCCCTGTACGCCTTCGCCACCTCGGCCGTGCGGGACGCGGAGAACGCCGGGGCGCTGCTGGAGAGGGTGAAGGCCGGCTGTGGGGTGGAGATCGACGTGCTCTCCGGCAAGGAGGAGGCCCTGGCCGCCTACCTGGGCGCCGTGCGCGGCGGCAGCGGCGCGGTGATCGACATCGGGGGCAACTCCACGGAGCTGGCCGCCGGAAGCGGCGGCCGGCTGGAGCGCAGCGCGAGCCTGCAACTGGGCGCCGTGCGCCTGCAAACCCTGTACGGCGACAACAGGGACGGCGCGCTGGCGCACGCCCGCGCCTGCCTGGAGGCGGAGGGCCTGCGGGGCTGGCGGGAGGGGGAGATGGCCGGCGTCGGGGGCACCATCACCTCCCTGGCGGCCTACGACCTGGGCCTTTGGCGCTACGAGGCCGCCAAGGTGGACGGCCATCCCCTGACGCTTAAGGCCGTGCGCCAAAGCGTGGAGACGCTCTGGTCCCTGACGGCGGAGCAGCGGGCCCGGCTGCCCGGCATCAGCCAAAGCCGCGCCCAGATCATCCACCAGGGGGCCCTGGTGTTGCTGGCGGCCATGGAGGCCCTTGGAACCGAGCGGGTGCTGGCCAGCACCCACGACAACTTGGAGGGCTACGCGCGGCTGCGGGGGTTGGAGATCCCCGCGTCCTAAAACCCGGCCCGCCGCGCTGCGGGCAAATTGTTGCCAAGCTGTGAACGTTCGCCTTTTCGATTTCTAATTTGTAAATAACGAGGCCGGAGGGGAGAAGGTTTCCGGAAAATCCATACATTCGCGTTAAGATTTGTCGTTTCGGCGGCCAAAGGTGTTGAACAATGCCGGGGCCTGTGCTATAGTTTACCTATGTTTCCTTACCGCACTTTTGACTTGCTAAGGAGGATCTGCATGGAGAAATTGTTTAAGCTCAAGCAAAACAACACCACCGTGCGCACCGAGATCGTAGCCGGCATCACCACGTTCCTGGCCATGGCGTACATCCTGGTCGTGAACCCCGGCATGCTGGCGGAAGCCGGCATGGACTACAACGCGGTGTTCCTGGCCACGGCCGTCTCCGCGGCCATCGCCACGCTGTGCATGGCGTTCTTCGCCAACTACCCGGTGGCCTTGGCTTCCGGCATGGGCCTGAACGCCTACTTCACCTACACCATCTGTCTGGGCATGGGCGTGGATTGGCGCGTCGCCCTGACCGCCGTGTTGGTGGAAGGCCTCATCTTCATCGTGCTGTCCCTGTGCAAGTTCCGCGAGGCCCTGGTCAACGCCGTGCCCGCGAACCTGAAGTACGGCATCACCGCCGGCATCGGCCTGTTCATCGCCTTCGTGGGCCTGCAGGGCTCCGGCGTGGTCATCGCCAGCAGCTCCACCCTGGTGGATCTGGGCGCCATCGGCTCTGCGGAGTTCGCCCTCTCCATGATCGGCCTGCTGATCATCGGCATCCTGTATCACTATAAGGTGAAGGGCTCCATCCTCATCGGCATCCTGGCCACCTGGATCCTTGGCATCATCTGCCAGTTCCTTGGCTGGTACCAGGGCGCGAGCCTGCTGCCCGACTTCTCCAACTGGTCCCTGATTCCCAAGGTTGGCGAGTCTACCCTCTTCCAGTTCGACTTCGCCTGGGCGGGCCAGCACCTGATGGACTTCTGCGTCATCGTCTTCTCCTTCCTGTTCGTTGACCTCTACGACACCGCCGGCACCCTGATCGGCGTTGCCAGCAAGGGCAACCTGCTGGATAAGGACGGCAAGCTGCCCCGCGCCGGCGGCGCCCTGTTGGCCGACGCCGTGGGCACCGTCGTGGGCGCCTGCCTGGGCACCTCCACGGTCACCAGCTATGTCGAGTCCTCCGCTGGCGTTTCCGCCGGCGGCCGCACCGGCCTGACCGCCGTCACCACCGCCATCCTCTTCGTCATCGCCATCTTCTTCTACCCCATCTTCGTGGCCATTCCGGGCTTTGCCACCGCTCCCGCGCTGGTGTTCGTTGGCCTGCTGATGATCGGCGCCGTGAAGAACATGACCTTCGAGGGCGACATCGCCGACGTGGTGGGCGGCTACCTGGCCATCCTGCTCATGCCCCTGACCTACTCCATCGCCAACGGCATCATGTTCGGCATGCTGGCCTGGGTGATCCTCAAGCTGTGCACCGGCAAGGTCAAGGACATCTCCCCCGTGATGTGGGTTTCCTTCGTGCTCTTCGTGCTGCGCATCATCACCAAGGTGATCTAAGAACAGCGCTCGATGAGAACAAACAGGGGCCGCAGGCGCGACAAAGCGCGCCTGCGGCCCTTTTGTGCCGGAAGGGGAAGCGGGAAGGCGCGTGCCCATGGGCTTCCCGCGCCGCCCGCGCGTGGGGCGAACCCTACAAAGCGCGAGGGGGTTTCCGCGCCGCGCGCGTGCAGGGGCGAAACCCCCAAATTTAGAAAGCGACGAGAAGTGGTTTCCGCGCGGAAGGTACCCCCAAAAAAAATCAAGAAAGCGCCGCGAGGGGTTTTCCGCGCCGCGCGCGGAGGGTTAACCCATAAATCTAGAAAGCGTTGCGAGGGTTTTTCCGCGCCGCGCACGTGCCGGGGCGAAACCCCCAAATCCAAAAAGCGACGAGAAGGGTTTTCCGTGCGGAAGTTACCCCCCAAATCCAGAAAGCGCCGCGAAGGGTTTTCCGCGCCGCCCACGCGCCGGGGTTTCAACCCCCAATCCAGAAAGCGGTGCGAGGGGCTTCCCGCGCCGCCCGCGTGCGGGGGTTCCGGGCGGTTTTCGGAAAAAGACGCAAGAATAGGGCCGCCAACGCCGTTTCGGCGTCCGCGGCCCTGGGTTGCTTTAGGGCGCTGGGCGGGCAGGGGCCTGGGCTTTAGGCTTCCCGATCCTGCGTTACCACGGCCTCGCCGTTTTGCATGCGCACCACCACCACGGCGCTGCCCCGCTCGATGAAGCCTTCCCGGGCCGTGGCGTGCAGGCGCTGGCCGTCCAGCAGGATCACCCCGCCCGGCCGCAGGTCGCTCAGCGCCCGGCCGCAGGCGCCCGTCCTGTCCTGCGGCGGGGCTTGCAGGCCGTTGCCCCGCAGGGTTTCCTCCAGGGAAATGTCCCGCATCTGCTTGGAGGCCGGCAGGCGCAGGATCACAAGGCAGACCGCCGGAACGGCCAGCGCCGCCGTCAGCGCCAGGGAGACGGCCAGCTCCACGGCGTTTTGCTCGGCCAGAAACAGGGCGGCGAAGAGCCCGATCAGCCCGAGCCAGGCCAGGGGCCCCACCCCCGGCAGGCGCGAATCCAGCAGCAGCAGGGCGCAGCTGACCACCACGATCGGGAAGACGTACCAGGCGACGGCCCCCGCCAGCAGGGGCGGCAGAAAGCAGCCGAGCAGGCAGGCGATGCCCCCAAGGCCGGCCAGCCCCACGCCCGGGGTGGCCGCCTCGCTCAGCAACAGGGCCACCCCGACGGCGTACAGCCCCAGCTCCCAATAGGCCAGCCCTTCCGTAGCCGCTCCCCCCTTTCCGTCCGCCGGCGGACACAATTCCATTTTAGGATACCAAATAGGGGCGCGAACCGCACGCGTTCGCGCCCCAAAGCCTCGTTTGCACGTTCTAAAACCCCGCCGCGACGCTTGCCAGCAGGCCGCAGGCCAGCGCGCCCAGCAGCAGGCAGCCGCAATAGCGGGCGATGAGCTTGGGCCGGAAGGCCTGGGACAGCAGGGCCCATTCGGCGATGGAGAACAGCATGGTGGCCAGCAGGAAGCACAGGGCAACCGGCAGGGAGTGTTCCAGCAGCATCTGGGCGATGGGCAGGATGGAAAACACGTCCGAATGCAGGGCGCCGCCCACCAGCGTGGCCAGGGGCAGGGCCAGGGGATTGCCCACCAGCAGGGAACGGACCAGGTCCTGGGATACGAAGGCGGCCACCAGGGTGGAGCAGACCACGCCCAGCAACAGGAACAGCCACACGTTTTTGTACACGTTGCCCGCCGAACAGAGGGCCGTGCGCAGCCTGCCCAGCTGGGCCTGCTCGTGGTGGTGGTGGGCATGGCTCACCTGCAAGCGGTCCAGGCGCACCAGGGAGGAGGCGCCAAAGGAACCCGCCAGCAGCGAGCCGCCCAGGCAGATGGCCAAGGCGCAGAGCAGATACCACAGGGCAAAGCGGATGGGAAAGCCCGTGAACACCGCGCCAAGGGCCGTGAGGTTCAGCGCCGAGGCGGAGCTTAGGAACACCAGGCAATAGGGCAGGGGCACGCCCGCCGCCAAAAAGCCCATGAGGATGGGGATAATGGAGCAGCTGCAAAAGGGCGACAGCACCCCAAGCCCCAGCGCCAGGCCGCAGCCCAGCCAGCCGTGGAGCTTGGCCAAGCGGCTGCGCATCTTCTCATAGGGGATGAAGGTTTGCACATAGGACACCACGGCGACCACCAACAGCACCAGCAGGGAGATGTCGATGAAGTCCGCCAGGGCGTGCACCAGGGCGTGGGTCCAGGCTTCCGACAGGCCCGCGCCTTCCAACAGGGGCGCCAGCAGCGCCTCCAAGGGTTCGGCCACCAGGGAAAAGTGGCCGGCGCTTTCATGAGCGTGTTCCAACATAGGGGATTTTTCCGCTTCCTTTCCGGGGATGGGGGTTGCGGCGGCCCGACCGGCCGCCTCGACAGGGATTTTACTACAAAATCAAGGAACACGCAAGAAAGAATGCGGAAACACAAAACTTTTACCTGGCGGACCGGAGTTTGTTGGGAACGGATGCAAGGAAAAATCAAATGAACATGTGAAAGCTTGTTCAAGTGTTGCAAAGCGTGGAACGAAAAAGGCGCGAGGGCCGGGGCCTTCGCGCCAGGGAGGGATCGCCAGGAAGAGAAGCGCCTGGATCAAAGGGCCATGTCCAGGCCCTGGATGGCTTGTTGGATGGCCGCGGCGGAGGCGCGCAGTTGACCCTCCTCCTCGGGGCTTAGATGGATGGGCAACAGCCGCTCCACCCCGCGGCCGCCCAGCACGCAGGGCAGGCTCAGGCAAAGCCCCTGCAGGCCGTATTCCCCCTCCAGAAGGGAAGAAACCGTGAGGATGGACTGCTCGTCCCGCAGGATGGCCTCCACGATGCGGCGCACCGCCAGGGCCACGGCGTAATAGGTCGCCCCCTTGCCCTCGATGATGGCATAGGCCGCGCGGCGTACCTTTTCGTCAAACTCGTCGGCCACCTTCTGGTGCAGGCTGCCCTGGCAGTTGCGGCAGAGGGAGCAGTATTCGTCCATGCTCATGCCGGCGATGGAGGTCAGGCTCAGGGCCGGCAGCTCCGTGTCGCCGTGCTCGCCCAGCACGTAGGTGTGGATGTTGCGGGCGTCCACGCCGGTGTGGGTGGAGAGCAGATAGCGCAGGCGCGAGGTGTCCAGCACCGTGCCCGAACCCAGCACCTGGTTCTTGGGCAGGCCGGACAGCTTCCAGGTCAGGTAGGTGAGCACGTCCACCGGGTTGGTCACCACCAGCAGGATCACGTTGGGCCCCGCATAGCGCATCACCTGGGGCACGATGGAGGCGAACACCTGGGCGTTTTTCCGCGTTAGATCCATGCGGGTTTCCCCGGGGCGCTGGTTGGCCCCCGCCGTCAGGATCACCATGTCCGCCTGGCGGCAATCCTCGTAGCTGCCGGCCTTGATGTCCGCGGGCGGGCAGAGGGGTATGCCGTGGCTTAGGTCCAGCACCTCGCCGCGCACCTTCTTCTCGTTCACGTCCAGCAGCACCAGCTCGGACACCAGGCCCGAGAGCAGCAGCGTGTAGGCCGTGGTGGCGCCCACCTGGCCCGCGCCCACCACCACCACCTTGTTGCCCTGTTTCAACATGGAAAACAGCCCTCCTTTCCCGGGGGAAGACCCCCTCACCCTTACTATACCCCAAAGGCAGGGGAACTAAGCGGCCACGCCCGGGCTGCGGCGAATGTTTACAATTCATTTGCAGGGCTGTGACAACTTGCATGCACAACCATCAGATTGGCGGGGTACACTGTTTCCATGAGCGAAGGTTGGCCACACAACTTCCAGGCATTTCCAGCGGGAACAAACCGAAATGCCGAAACATTTTCGACCAACTTTCGTAATATAAGTGTAATCGGTTTTGTGGGCCTGGCCGCGATCGGCTTGCACAAGGAGGTGGTGCGCCCCGTGCCAAAGAACAAGGAGCCGGGAACAAACACACCGGCAGACAACCAGAAAAAACGATGGATAAGGAGTGAACGCTTATGAAACGAAGCAAAACCATTTTTGCCCTGCTGCTGGCCCTGACCCTGCTGCTGGGGCTGACGCCCGTGGCCTTTGCGGGAAATGTTAAAGTCTCCTATGGTGGAAAGTTGCCGGACGATTCGGACAATTTCTACTATTTCGGCATCTATTGCTACGATACGGAGGGAAAGAAGGCCGAAGCAAATGCCGTGCCCGTGGGCGGTTCCGTGCAGGTGCAGTTTGTGGCCAAGACCGGACACAAATCGCCCACCGAGATTCAGTATACGGTAGGCGATACAGGAACCGCGCAGACGCTGAAGCTGGATGCCGACGGCAAGGGAACGATTTTGGACATCCAGGGGAATATCACGATCCAGCAGGTGACTGCAAAAAATGAAGTAACGACTTATACTGTAAAAGAGACTGGGAAGGGAGAGGGCATCGCCAGCTATTCCATCCTATCCTACGACAACCCCAACCGCAGCTTTAACAATGAAGACAATAGCGAGGTCAACGAAGGCGGCAAGGTTGTGGTACGGCTGGAGCTGCAGGCCGGCTACCAGTACCCCGAAACGATCAAGTACAACACCAATCAGACCGTTACAGGCGAAAACGGCGTTTACACCCTGGAGAATGTTTCCAGTGACATCACGTTTGTTCAGTTCACCGCCGAAAAAGCTAATGCGGACGAAGCCGACAGCTTTGGCGTAAAGCTGAATGACACCCCTGTGGACAAAACTTCGGTGGTTGAGGATAGATACAGCGTCTTGTCCTACGCCAGCGACGGTAAGCCCGCCTCCGACAACGCGAACGTGCCCAAGGGCGGCAAGGTTGTGGTGAGCTTCACCGCAAATAAGGGCTATGTCCTGCCCGATACCATCAGCTATACGATGGATGGAGAGAAAAAAACCGCCAATAGGGGCAGCGATGGCAAGTACACCATCGAAGACGTGAGCGGCGATATCGTGCTTGAAACCCTGAAGGCGGTGCTTGCCCTTACGATCGAGTACAAGACCGACGCCAGCGACAGCGTGAGCGGCATGCCCGATTCCACTTCCAATCCGGTCACCGTGGGCGCGGGCAACCAGTTCACCACCGCCGCGGCGCCCTCTCGCTCCGGGTTCATCTTCCAGGGCTGGCGCGCCAGCTGGGACAAGGAGCTCTATAAGGCCAAAGCCGCCGTGAAGGCGCCCGATAAGCCCAATAGCGGGACGGTTCTGACCCTCACCGCCGAGTGGAAGAAGATGTCCGCCATCCCGGGCAATCCCGTGGGCGGCGGCAGCGGCGGCGGTAGCTCCTCCCAGAGCTACTACTACATCTACGCCGATTGCAGCAGCGGCGGCAGCGTGAGCCCCTCGGGCTACACCCGCGTGAGCGCGGACGGCTCGCTGACGGTGTCCTTCGCGCCCAAGAGCGGCTATTCCATCCTGGCCGTGTACGTGGACGGGGTGAAGACCGGCACCGTCGGCGGACAGTACACCTTCTCCAAGGTATCCGCGGACCACAAGATCTACGTGCAGTTTGAAAAGACCAACGCCGGCTACGACGACGTGCCCAAGACGGGGGACGAGGCGCCCCTGGCGGCGGCCCTCGGCCTGTCCGCGCTGGCCCTGGCCGGGCTTGCCTGCCTGCTGGTATCCAAGCGCCGCGCCATGCGCTAAGCCGGGCAGGGCGCCTCAAGCAAAAATAGAAGAGCGCCGCAGGCGTCCCGGCCGGGAGGCTGGGCGAGGAGGAAGGGCGCGGCCGGAGCGGCCGCGCCCTTCCCGCCCCAGAGTGGGGCGGCGGCAGGAAAGGAAGGCTGTTTGTATGACGAGACGAGGAAGGCTGCGGGCATTGGCGCTGGCCCTGTGCCTGTGCGCGGCGCTGAGCGGGTGCATGGCCCAGGACCAGCTGCCCCAGAGCAGCCCGGAGGCCAGCCCCGAACCAAGCCCGGCGGCCAGCCCCGCACCAAGCCCGACGGCCAGCGTTCCGCCCAGCGCCACGGTGCAGGCGACGCCGGAGGAGGCGTTGCCCGAGGAGGCCCAGCAGGCCAAGGAGCTGATGGAGCAGAACGAGGACTGCATCGGCTATGTGTACGTGCCGGACACCAACATCGCCTCGCCCGTGATGCACGTGCCCGGGGACAACGAGTACTACCTGTATCTGGGCTTTGACGAGAAGTACGCGGTGGAGGGCTCCATCTTTCTGGACGGCGCCTGCTCCACCGAGCCCAGGAGCGTCAATTGGCTGCTCCATGGCCACAACATGAAGAACGGATCCATGTTCGCGGACCTGCTCAGCTACAAGGACGAGGTCTTCTACAAGAAACATCCCCTGATCTATTTCGCCACGGACCAGGGCGTGGAATGCTACGAGATCTTCGCCTGTTTTACGGCGCGGGTGCTCAAGACCACGGAGACGGGCTTCCGCTATTACCGCTTCCTGGACCCCGCCACGAAGGAGGAGTTCGACGAGGGCATCGCCGAAATGCTGGAGATGTCCCTATATCCCTTAAACATCGTTCCCGAATACGGAGAAAAGCTGCTGACCCTGTCCACCTGCGAATACTCCACGGAAAACGGACGAATGGTCGTCTGCGCCAGGCTGTTGGAGTGAGTGCCGGGGCAAAAGCCCTTGACGTGGTAGGAGGATGCATGGTAAAATCGCCCTTGGTCGAGATCGGCCGTGGGGGAGTAGTTGGCGGTTCGCCGGCGGGCGAAGATCGCGGCAATACCAACACGCTGGACCTTTCCCGCCGCTGTAGGCGGATAGGGCCTGGTGTTGCCTTAATAAACGAGACCCACGGGAAGCGCGGGGGACAAGCCGTCCTCCAGCGCTTCCCGTGGGTTTTTTTGTTATAGACAAAGGCAGGAGGGATGTTTTGATGGGTTTTTTTGAGCTGATCACCTTGGCCGTCGGGCTTTCCATGGACGCCTTCGCCGTGTCGGTCTGCAAGGGACTGGCCATCGGCCGGGCGCGCTGGCGCCAGGCCCTGGTGGCGGGGCTGTGGTTTGGCGGCTTTCAGGCCCTGATGCCCTTGCTTGGCGCCTTCTTGGGCGACCAGTTCAAGGACCAGATCATGGCCTTTGACCACTGGATCGCCTTCGGCCTGTTGGCCCTCATCGGCCTGAACATGGTGCGCGAGGCCCTGTCCAAGGAGGAGGAAGAGGCCAGCGCCTCCCTTTCCTGCAAGGCCATGCTGCCCCTGGCCGTGGCCACCAGCATCGACGCCCTGGCCGTGGGCGTGAGCTTCGCCTTCCTGCGGGTGAACGTGGCCGCGGCGGTCAGCTTCATCGGCGTCACCACCCTGACGCTGTCCACCGTCGGCGTGAAGCTGGGTAGCCTGCTGGGCATGCGGTGCAAGCGCTGGGCGGAGCTGGCCGGCGGCGCCATCCTGGTGCTGCTGGGGGTGAAGATCCTGGTGGAACACCTGCTGGGCCAGGCCTAGGCCCCGGGCGGGGGAAATCTGCGGTACAATGGACCAAAGGCCCGGACGCCCCGCGCGGCCGGCTCCGGAAAGGGGGACGAGGGGATGAAGCTGCTCTACGCAGAGGACGAGCGGAGCATGTCCGAGGCGGTGGTGGACATCCTGAGCTACCACAAATACATCGTGGACGCGGTGTACAACGGAACCGACGCCCTGGCCTTCGCCCAGGCGGAGCGCTACGACGGCATCATCCTGGACATCATGATGCCGGGCCTGAGCGGGCTGGAGGTGCTCCGCCGGCTGCGGGCGGCCGGCTGCCGCACGCCCGTGCTGCTGCTCACGGCCAAGGCGGAGGTGGAGGACCAGATCCAGGGCCTGGATCTGGGCGCGGACGATTACCTGCCCAAGCCCTTTTCCATGCAGCTGCTGCTGGCCAGGGTGCGCGCCCTGCTGCGCCGCCGGGAGGCCTTTACCCCCGACGTGCTGTGCTGCGGCGACCTTTCCCTCAACAGGAGCAGCTATGAGCTGTCCGGCAACGGCCGGAGCTTCCTGCTGCCCAAGCTGGAGTTTCAGCTGATGGAGCTGCTGATGCTCAACCGGGGCATCTACCTGTCCACCGAGGACCTGCTGTGCAAGGTGTGGGGCTACGACACCCAGGCGGAGCTTGGCACGGTGTGGGTCTACATCTCCTATCTGCGCAAGCGGTTGACCGCCCTGCGGAGCAAGGTGCGCATCGCGGCCAAGCGGAACGTGGGCTATACCCTGGAGGTGGCGGATGATTAGGACCTTGCAGAGGAAGTTCCTGTGGATCTCCATGCTGGCCGTGAGCGTGCTGATCCTGCTGCTGCTTGGCGCCATCAACGCCGCCAACATCGCCCTGGTGGGCGGGCAGATCGAGCAGACATTGGAGATCCTCACCCGCAGCGAGGGCGACGCCGGCAAGCTGACCGGCGCGCCGGCGTTTCTGCCGCCGCACGAGCCGGCCTGGAGCGCTCCCCCAAATGCCTACGACACCTTCATGGCCTCCAACTTCTTCGTGGTGCGCTTCGACGAGGAGGGCGCGGCCGTGCGGGCGGACGTCAGCCGCACCTCCCAGGTGAGCCGGGAGCAGGCCCTGCAATGGGCCCAGGAGGCCTACGACCAGGGCCTTTCCTCCGGCCGCCGCGGGGACTTCCGCTTCCGCCTGGCGCCCAGCGCCCAGGGCGAGGGGAGCTTTGCGGTGTTCCTGGATACCTCCTGGGAGCGGCGCTCCTTCGTGCGGGTGCTGCTGCTTTCCTGCGGCGTGGGGTTGGCCTGTTGGGGGCTGATGCTGCTGCTGGTGAGCCTAATGTCCAAGCGGGCCATCCGCCCCATCGCCCAGAACATGGAACGGCAGCGCCGCTTCGTGACCAACGCCGGCCACGAGATCAAAACCCCCCTGGCCATCATCCAGGCCAACGTGGAGGCCATGGAGTTGTACAACGGGGAAAACAAGTGGAGCCGCAACATCCGCGAGCAGACCGTGCGCCTGGCCGGGCTGATGCAGAACCTGCTGGCCCTGGCCCGCATGGACGAGGGAGCGGCCCAGCCCCATCCCACGGAGCTGCGCCTGGACGAGCTGGTGGAGCGGACGCTGGAGGGCTATGCGGAGGCCATGGAGCAAAGGGGCTTGCGGCTGCAAGCCCAGCTGGAGCCGGGGCTGCGGGTGCGCGCGGACAGGGCCCAGCTGGAGCAGCTGCTCTCCCTCCTGCTGGACAACGCGGTCAAGCACGCCGACCAGGGCGGCCAGATCCTGGTGGAGCTTTCCAAAGGGGAGGGCGGCGCGCTGCTGCGGCTGGAAAACAGCTGCGCGAAGCTGCCCGACGCCGAGCCGGAGAAGCTGTTCGAGCGCTTCTACCGGGGGGACGACGCCAGAAACCAGAAGGACGGGGGGTACGGCATCGGGCTGTCGATCGCCCGGGCCCTCGCGCAGGCCAACGGCGGAAGGCTCGATGCGGAATATGGACAAAATTCCAGAATCATTTTCAAACTTCGACTGTAAAGCGCGGGGCATTCATAATTTGTTTATAGGAGATTCACAATTTTGTTGTGGATCTCCTTCTTCTTTCTAAGTTTGTTCTAAGGTTGGTGGGCTATGCTAAAGCCCGTGAACGCGACCAGACGCCTGGAAAGGAGGAGCAGAAAAACGGGCATGGATTTTCGATATGAATGGAAGCACGAAATCGCCTACGGCGATCTGCTGGCCCTGCGGCCCCGGCTGGCGGCGGTGATGCGCCGGGACAGCCACGCCATCGACGGCCGGTATGAGATCCGCAGCCTCTACTTCGACAACCTGCAGGATAAGGCCCTGCGCGAGAAGATCGACGGGGTGAACAACCGGGAAAAGTTCCGCATCCGCTACTACAACGGCGACACGTCCCTGCTGCTGCTGGAGAAGAAGCGCAAGATCAACGGCCTTTGCGCCAAGGAGCAGGCGAGGCTGGAGGAGAGGCGAGCCCGGGCGCTGGCGCTGGGCGACCCCCAGGCCCTGGAGGGCGCGCAGGATCCCCTGGTGCAGGAGCTGCGGCGAAAGATGCTCTCCCAAGGGCTGCGGCCCCGCACCATCGTGGACTACACCCGCGAGCCCTTCGTCTTTGGCCCCGGCAACGTGCGGGTCACGCTGGATTACAACATCCGCACGGGCCTAGGCTGCACCGACTTTCTCAACCCGCGCTGCGTCACCATCCCCGCGCGGGACGCACCCATCGTGCTGGAGGTCAAATGGGACAGCTTTTTGCCCTCCATCGTGCGGGACATCGTGCAGATCCCCCAAAGCCACACCGCCGCCTTCTCCAAATACGCCGCCTGCCGCGTCTACGACTAGGCAGAGGAAGACGGGCAAACCCCCACGAAAAACGAAGAAAAGGAGCTTTCAAGACCATGACCTTCAACGACATCTTCAAGTCCAGCTTTTTAGAAAACATCGCGAGCGTGTCCTTCCTGGATATGGCCCTGGCGCTGGTTCTGGCCTTTGGCATCGGGCTGTTCATCTTCCTCATCTATAAGAAGACCTTTTCCGGCGTGATGTATTCGGCCGGCTTTGGGGTCACGCTGGTGGCCCTGACCATGATCTCCACCTTCGTCATCCTGGCGGTCACCTCCAACGTGGTGCTGTCCCTGGGCATGGTGGGCGCCCTTTCCATCGTGCGCTTTCGCACGGCCATCAAGGAACCCATGGACATCGCCTTCCTCTTTTGGGCCATCGCCGCGGGCATCGTGCTGGCCGCCGGATTGTTTCCCCTGGCGGTGTTCGGCAGCGTGGCCATCGGCATCGTGCTGCTGGTCTTCGCCAACCGCAAGGCCCACACCAAGCCCTACATCGTGGTGCTGCGCTGCGAAAACCACGACAGCGAGCTGGCCGCCACCGAGTTTTTGAAAAAGCAGGTGGATCGCTGCGTGGTCAAGAGCATGACCACCCAGCAGGGCGCCGTGGAGCTGAACGTGGAGGTGCGCATGCGGGACGACAACACCGACTTTGTCAACATCCTCTCGGAGATGAACGGCGTCTCCAGCGCCGTGCTGGTCAGCTACAACGGCGACTATACGGGCTGAGCCGGAGGTGCCATCCATGTCCACGCACAAGGCCATCGATCGAATTTGCTACCTCGTCCTGGCGGCCACGCTGGTCATCACCGTGCTGTTCATGAACGCCGAGAGCCTGGGCGTTCAGGCCGCCTCCAGAACCATGGGCTATGAGTCCAGGCTGTTTGACACCAGCACCGTGCACACCATCGACATCCGGATGGACGATTGGGAAGGCTTCCTGGAAACCTGCACCTCGGAGGAGTACGCCCTGTGCACCGTGGTCATCGACCAGGAAACCTATAGCAACGTGGCCATCCGGGCCAAGGGCAACACCTCCCTGACCCAGGTGGCCAGCTACGGGAACGACCGCTACAGCTTTAAGATCGAGTTTGACCATTACGATAGCGCCATCAGCTACCACGGCTTGGATAAGCTCTGCCTCAACAACCTCATCCAGGACAATACCTACATGAAGGACTACCTTAGCTACCAAATGATGAACGCCTTTGGCGTGGACGCCCCTCTGTGCAGCTTCGTGTATGTCACGGTCAACGGCCAGGATTTTGGGCTGTATCTGGCGGTGGAGGGCGTGGAGGAGGCCTTCCTCCAGCGCAACTACGGGAACGATTACGGCCAGCTCTATAAGCCGGACAGCATCAGCATGGGCGGCGGCCGGGGCAACGGCCGCGACTTCGACATGGACCAGTGGCGGCAGGACGCCCAGGACGGCCAGGAGGAGCAGGACGGGCAGGACCAGGGCCAAGACGAAGGCCCTATAACTCCAACGGATTTGCCAGACGGCGGAACGCCGCCCGGCGAAGGCGGCTTCGAGGGTTTTGAAGGTTTCGAAGGTTTCGAGGGTTTGGAAGCGATGGAGGACTTTGCCAACTTTGGCGGCGGCTGGGGCGGCTTTGGCGGCATGGGTTCAACGGACGTGTCCCTGATTTACAGCGACGAGGACTACGACAGCTACGCCAACATCTTTGACAACGCCAAGACCGACATCACCGACGCCGACAAGGAAAGGCTCATCGACTCCCTGCGCCAGCTGAACGAGCAGCAAAACCTGGAGCAGGTGCTGGACATGGACGAGGTGATCCGTTACTTCGTGGTGCACAACTTCGTGTGCAACTTCGACAGCTACACCGGCTCCATGATCCACAACTACTACCTCTACGAGGAGGACGGCGCCCTCTCCATGATCCCCTGGGACTATAACCTGGCCTTTGGCGGCTTCATGGGCGCCCAGGACGCCACCTCGCTGGTCAATTACCCCATCGACACCCCCGTTTCCGGCGGCTCGGTGGATTCCAGACCCATGCTGGCCTGGATCTTCTCGGACGAGGAGTACACCCAGCTCTACCACCAGTACTTCTCCGACTTCCTTGAAAGCTACTTTGAGAGCGGCTATTTCGAGGAGATGATGCAGCAGACCTACGAGCTCATCGCCCCGTATGTGGAAAAGGACCCCACCAAGTTCTGCAGCTACGAGGAGTTTGAGACGGGCTTTGACACCCTGGTGGAGTTTTGCCAGCTGCGCGCCCAGAGCGTTCGGGGCCAGCTGGAGGGGACCGTCCCCTCCAGCTCCGAGGGCCAGCAACAGGCGGATAGCCAGCTGGTGGACGCCTCCGACCTGAACATTTCCGACATGGGCGGCATGGGCGGCGGAATGGACCGCGGCCAGGGCGGCCGGAAGGACCAGGACTGGGAAGACCAGGCCGGGGAGGACCAGGGCGAGGGAAGCGAATCCCAAGCCGGGGAGACCCTGGCCACGGGCTTTGGGCAGCCGGGCGGCGGGCCCGGCGGGGGCGGCCGCTGGCAAACCCTGAGCGGCGAGGAGACGTCGTCCGGGCAAGCGCCCGGGGACGGCGGCCAGGCCATGGAACCGCCCGAGGGCGGCGGCGGCCGCGGCTCGTTTGAGGGGGGCTTCGACGTCTCCTCGGGCGGGAACGCCGCCTCCAGCGCCGGGAGCGGGGAAGGCTGGGCGCTGACGGGCATCTGCGCGGCGGTGCTGCTGGCCGGCATTTTGGTGGCCTTCTTCTATCCAAAGCGCGTATGACAAGGACCTGGGCGGCGGGCCCGCTCCCGAAAGGGGGCGGGCCCGCCCTCTTGTCTTTGGGGGCGCCGGGCAAAGGCGCTTTGACATTTGGCGGTGCGTTTTGTATAATAAGATGATACACCCGGGACAACGGCCGGGGGGAAGGGAGAGAGGACGCGGACATGGTGCGGGTGGAGCTTCGCCAATTTCAAGGCCCGCTGGACCTTTTGCTGCACCTGATTTCCAGGGCAAAGATCGACATCCGGGATATCTTCATCTCCCAGATCACCGAGCAATACATGGAATCCATCCAGGACTTAAGCCAGCTGGACATGGACGCCACCAGCGAGTTTTTGCAGATGGCCGCCACGCTGCTGGAGATCAAGTCCAGGGCCCTGCTGCCCAAGCCCCCCAAGCTGGAGGAGGGCGAGGAGGATCCCCAGGAGACGCTGCTGCGCCGCCTGGAGGAATACAAGCGCCTCAAGGAGGCCGGGGAGAGGCTGCGCCCCCTGGAGAAGGAGGCGCTGGACATGCTCTTCCGCCTGCCCCAGGAGATGGTGCAGCGCCAGCGCCTCGAGCTGAACCAGCTGTCCCTGGACGCGCTGCAGGAGGCCTTTTTGCGCCTGCTGCAAAGGCCCAGGAGCGTGCAGCTGCCCGCCGAGCCGGTCCGGCGCATCCGCCGGGAGCAGTGGTCCGTGGCCCGGTGCGCCATGGACATCCTGCAGATGGTCATGGCCCTGGAGGAGGTGCGCTTCGAGGCCCTCTTTGAGGAGGCCCCGGACCGGGAGCGCCTGGTCTCCACCTTCATCGCCATGCTGGAGCTGCTCAAGAACGGCCGCATCCGCCTGGTGCAACGGGAGCTTTGCGGCCCCATCCTTCTGTACAGGGGGGACGTGAACGATGCAGCCTGAGCTGTTGGCCGCCGCCGAGGCCATCCTCTTTGCCAGCGGCGACGCCATCTCCCTGGAGGAGCTCGGCGCGGCGCTGGAGCTCTCCGCTCTGGAAACGGCCGCCCTGGAGGGGGCGCTGGCGGAAAAATACGCCCGCCCGGACAGCGGGCTGAAGCTGTTGCGCCTGGAAAACCGCCTGCAGCTTTGCACCAAGCCGGCCTTCAGCCAGGCGGTGGAGCGGGCCCTGGCCCCGGTGCGCAAGCAGACGTTGACCCAGGCGGCGCTGGAAACCCTGTGCGTGGTGGCCTACCGCCAACCCGTCACCCGCATGGAGATTGAAACCCTGCGCGGCGTGCAGTGCGACAGGGCCGTGGCCACGCTGGTGGCCTATGGGCTGATCCAGGAGGTGGGCCGGCGGGACACCATCGGCAGGCCCATCCTCTACGGCACCACGGAGGAGTTTTTGCGCCACTTCGGGCTGTCCAGCCTGGAACAGCTGCCGGAGGTGGAAAACTTCAGCTCCCTGGAAGGGGAGGAACGCGGGCAAGAAGAACGGTAAGGAGCGACCAAAAGTGGCGACAAGGGCAAAGGCGGCGCGTTCGGCCGCAAAAAAGAAGGGCGGGGCCAACCGCGCCCGCAAGCTTCCCTGCGACATCGCGGGGCTGGCGCTGATCGGCCTTGGCCTGTTTGCGGGCCTGTCCATCTTCACCGGCCTCACGGGCGTGGTGGGGGCGGCGGTCAAGGCCTTCCTCCAGGGCTTGTTCGGGCTGGCCGCCTGGGCCATGCCCCTGTTTCTGTTGGTCAGCGGCTGGCTGACCCTGATCGCCTGGGATAGGAAGATCAACGCCGGAAAGCTGGCGCTGACCTTGGGCCTGTTTTTGTTTTTGAACCTGTTCCTGCATCTATTTTGGCACAGCTCCATCCTTTCCTCCGTCCCGGAGGAGGGGGGCTTTGGCAAGTACCTGCTGGCCTGCTACGACCATGGCAAGAAGACCGGCCGCGGCATGGGCCTGCTGGGCGGGCTGCTGTGCTATCCCGCCCAGTGGCTGCTGGGCATCGCGGGGGGCTATGTGCTCTCGGTGCTGGGCCTGATCGGCTGCGTGGCGGGGCTGACCCACCTTTCCCTGACCAAGGTGGGTCAGCAGGTGAGCCAGAGCGTGGGCCGCACCACCAAGCGGGCCGCCGAGAGCGTGCGCGTCCACAGGGAAGAGACGCGCCTGCGCAGGGACCAGGAGCGGGAGGCCCGCGCCCTGGAGCGGGAGCAGCGCCGCCTGGCGCTGGAGGAGGCCTTGCAGCAGGAAGAGGCGCGGACCCGGGAGGCCCGGGAGCGTTCCTTCCACAACGAGCTGCTGGAACCGCGCCTGGAGGAGCTGGGCCCGGAGGCGGCCTTCACCCCCCTCAAGCCCCGCTGGGAGGAGGAATTGGAACAGGAACAGGAGCAGGCGCAGGAGACGCCCCCGGACGACGGCCGGCCGCCCCTGTTCCCGCCGGAGCTTGCCCTGTCCAGGCGGGCGCGGCCTGTGGAGGACTTGCAGCAAGAGGCGGGCCGGGAGGACGGGCCCGCGGCCCCCGAGGAGGCGCCGGCCGGTGGACAGGAGGACCTGCCGCCGGCGGACGGGCCGGACGCGCCCCCGTGGGAGGAACCGCCCCGCAAGGCCGAGCCCAAGCTGGTGCCGGCCAGGGTGCGGGAGGAGGAGCCCGCGCAGGACGAGCGGAAAAACCCCTCCGTGGCGGACTTCGACGACGAGGACGACGAGTTCTTGCAGGAGCCCATCACCATCACCGCCGTGCCCAAGCAGGAGGTCAGCTACCTCTACGGCCACGAGTCCGAGGCGGCCATCGACCCCAAGGCCCTGGAGCCCTACCGCTTCCCGCCGCTGAGCATCCTCTCCTTCGCCAAGAAGAACCCCACCGACGCCCAGAAGGAGGCCAGCGAGCAGCAGGAGAACGTGCGCCGCCTGGAGGAGACCCTCGCCTCCTTTGGCATCGAGGCCCGCGTGCTGCACGTCAGCCGCGGCCCGGCCATCACCCGCTACGAGTTGCAGCCCGCCCGGGGCGTGAAGGTCAGCCGCATCACCGGCCTGGCCGACGACATCGCCCTGAACATGGCCGCCATGGGCGTGCGCATCGAGGCGCCCATCCCCGGCAAGGCCGCCGTGGGCATTGAGATTGCCAACCAATCCATCGACACCGTGGCCCTGCGCGAGGTGCTGGAAAGCCCCCAGTTCCGCGAGCACCCCTCCAAGCTGGCCGTGGCCCTTGGCAAGGACATCGCCGGCGAGCCCATGGTGGCGGACCTGGCCCGCATGCCCCACCTGCTGATTGCCGGCGCCACGGGCTCGGGCAAGAGCGTTTGCATCAACTCCCTCATCGCCTCCATCCTCTACAAGGCCACCCCCGAGGAGGTAAAGCTCATCCTGGTGGACCCCAAGGTGGTGGAGCTTTCGGTGTACAACGGCATTCCCCACCTGCTCATCCCCGTGGTGACCGACCCCAAGAAGGCCGCCGGCGCCCTGGGCTGGGCCGTGCACGAGATGGACGAGCGCTATCGCGCCTTTGCCAAGTCCGGCAGCCGGGACCTGAAGGGCTACAACGCCCAGCAGGTGGAAAGGGGCGAAAAGCCCCTGCCCCAGATCGTGGTCATCATCGACGAGCTGGCCGACCTGATGATGGTGGCGCCCGGCGACGTGGAGGAGCGCATCTGCCGCCTGGCCCAGCTGGCCAGGGCCGCGGGCATCCATCTGGTCATCGCCACCCAGCGCCCCTCCGTCAACGTGATCACCGGCGTCATCAAGGCCAACATCCCCTCCCGCATCGCCTTTGCTGTGGCCTCGCAGGTGGATAGCCGCACCATCTTGGACATGGCCGGCGCGGAAAAGCTGCTGGGCCGGGGCGACATGCTCTTCGACCCCAGCGGCGCCAACAAGAAGCTGCGCGTGCAGGGCGCCTTCATCTCCGACAAGGAGGTCACCGCCCTGGTGGAGTATGTGCGCCAGCGGGCCGAGACCAACTACGATCCCGGATTCCTGGAGGCCATGGAGCGGGCCGAGGAGGGCGGCGGCGAGGAGCAGGAGGACGGCGAGGAGGACGAGCTGCTGGCCCAGGCCGTGGAGCTGGCCGTGGATTCGGGCCAAATTTCCGCCTCCATGCTGCAAAGGCGCTTCCGCGTGGGCTATGCCCGGGCGGGCCGGCTGCTGGACGAGATGGAAAAGCGCAAGCTCATCTCCGGCTTTGAGGGCTCCAAGCCCCGGCAGGTGCTCATCAGCCGCGAGGAATTCAAGCGCATCTTCGGCAAGGACTAGGGCGCGCCGGGATGCACATACGACGCACAGACAGGCCGCAAGCCCCGCCGCGGCGGGCCCCCTGGCGGCGTCTTAGGAGAGAGGAGGCCATGTGGCCATGCCGACGGTTGGAATGGTGAGCCTTGGCTGCGCCAAGAACCGGGTGGACGGGGAGCTGATGCTGGGTAGATTGAAGGACAAGGGCTATGAGCTGGTGTCCGACCCGGCCCAGGCGGAGGTGATCCTGGTCAACACCTGCGGCTTCATCGAAGAGGCCAAGCAGGAGTCCATCGACGCCATCTTCGAGATGGCCGAGCACAAGAAGGACCGCTGCCGCGCGCTGATCGTCACCGGCTGTCTGTCCCAGCGCTACGGCAAGGAGCTGCTGGAGCAGATGCCCGAGGCCGACGCCTTCCTGGGCATCGGCGAAATCGAAAACATCGACCAGGCCGTCGAGCAGGCCCTGGCGGGCAAGCGCTTTTTGGACAACCAACGGGCCTATTGCTATCCGGAGCAGGAAAAGCGCGTGCTGACTACGCCCGGCCACTATGCCTATGTCAAGATTGCCGAGGGCTGCTCCAACCGCTGCGCCTATTGCGCCATCCCCTATATCCGCGGCCCGCTGCTCTCCAGGCCCATGGAGAACATCGAGCAGGAGGTGCGGCGGCTGTGCGCCGCGGGCGTGCAGGAGATCAACCTGGTGGCCCAGGACACCACCCGCTACGGCGAGGACCTCTACGGCAAGCCCCAGCTGCCGGAGCTGCTGCGCAGGCTGTCCGCCCTGCCCGAGACCCGCTGGCTGCGCGTGCTGTACTGCTACCCGGACAACACCAGCGACGAGCTGCTTCAGCTTATGCACGACGACCCCAAGATCTGCTCCTACATCGACATCCCCCTGCAACACGTGCACGACAAGGTGCTTCGGGAGATGAACCGCCGCGGCGACCATGCCCTGATCGACCGGCTGTACCACCGCATCCGCGAGCTTGGCGGCTTCGCCCTGCGTACCACCATGATCGCCGGCTTCCCCGGGGAGACGGAGGAGGAGTTCCGCTACCTGCTGGACTACGTCAAGACCCATCCCTTCGACCGGCTGGGCGCCTTCGCCTATTCCAGGGAGGAGGGCACCCCCGCCGCCGCCCGCAAGGACCAGGTGCCCCTGCGCAACCGCCGGGGCCGCGCCAACCGGCTCATGCGCCAGCAAAGGCCCATCTCCCGGGCCTTCAACCAGGCGCGGGTGGGCAGCGTGGTGGACGTGCTGGTGGAGGAGGAGGAAATGGGCCTGTACGTGGGCCGCTCCCAGTGGGAGGCCCCGGAAACCGACGGACGCATCTACATCGAGCTGGCCGAAAACCTGCGTCCCGGCCAGATCGTCCCCGTGCGCCTGACAAAGGCGCTGGACTATGATATGATGGGGGTGCCCGCGCAGCCATGACCATCGCCAACAAGATCACCCTATTGCGCATTTGCCTGATCCCCGTGTTCATCGTGGCCTATTTCGCCTTCCGCGACGGGCCCTTGGTGGCCATCCCCACGGCCGTGTTCGCCGTGGCCTCCTTTACGGATTTCCTGGACGGCTACTTGGCGCGCAGCCGCAACGAGGTCACCACTTTCGGCAAGTTCATGGACCCCATCGCCGACAAGGTGCTGGTGATGGCGGCCATGCTGCTGCTGGTGCAGGACGGCAAGCTCTCCGCCGTGGCGGCCATCGTCTTTTTGTCCAGGGAGTTCATCATCTCCGGCTTTCGCCTGGTGGCGGCCGCCGGCAGCGTGGTCATCGCCGCCAGCCCCCTGGCCAAGGTGAAGACCACCACCCAGCTGATCGCCCTGATCCTGCTGCTGCTGAACAACTTCCCCTTTTCCCTGCTGCACTTCCCCATGGCGCAGATCGCCGTGTGGGTGGCGCTGGTCTTCACCGTTTGGTCGGGAATCGACTACATCGTAAAAAATCGGGGCCTGCTCTCCGTCAACAAATAGAACCGGCCCCGGGATGGAGGGTGGCAACATGAAGGTGGAAATCGTCTCCGTGGGCACGGAGCTGCTCATGGGGCAGATCGCCAACACCGACGCGCAGTACATCGCCTCTCGCTTGGGCGAGGTGGGCATGGATAGCTTCTTTCAGCAGACCGTGGGCGACAACCAGGCGCGCCTGCTGCAAACCATCGACCTGGCGGCCAGCCGCAGCGACATCGTCGTGCTCACCGGCGGCCTCGGCCCCACGCCCGACGACCTGACCAAGGAAACCCTGGCCAAGTACCTGGACCTGCCCCTGCGGGAGGACCCCGCCAGCCGCCGGGCCATGGAGGCCTGGATGCGCGGCCGCGGACGGCAGATCACCCCCAACAACTACAAGCAGGTGGCCTTCCCCGAAGGGGCGCTGATCTTCCCCAACGAGCGGGGAACGGCCCCCGGCTTTGCCCTGGAAAAGGACGGCAAGCGCTTTGTGGTGCTGCCCGGCCCGCCCAACGAGCTGACCCATATGGTGGATCGGAGCCTAATGCCCTACCTGCAGGGGTTGACCGGCGAGAAGATCGTCTCCAGAACGCTGAAGTTCTTCGGCATCGGCGAATCGGCCCTGGCCTATGCCCTGGACGAGCTGCTCCAGGGCCAGGACCGGGTGACCGTGGCCCCCTATGCGGGCCTGGGCGAGGTGAGCCTGCGCCTGAGCGTCAAGCTGCTAGAGGGGGAGGAGGCCGCGCCCCTGTTGGACCCCGTGGAGCAAAAAATCCGCGATGTGGCCGGCCAATACCTCTACGAGGTGGGCAAGCGGAGCCTGCCGGAGGTGGTGGGCAGCCTGCTGCTGGAAAAGGGCTGCACGCTGGCCCTGGCCGAGTCCTGCACAGGCGGCATGATCGCCAGCGAGCGGGTGGCCCTGCCCGGCATCTCCGCCGCCCTATTGGAGGGCGTGGTCTGCTACTCCAACCAGGCCAAGCGCCATCGTCTGGGCGTGTCGGAGGAAACCCTTCAACAGGAAGGCGCGGTGAGCCGGGCCTGCGCCCTGGAAATGGCCCAGGGCGAGCGCAGGGCCAGCGGCGCGGACTACGCCCTGTCGGTCACGGGCATCGCCGGCCCGGACGGCGGCACGGAGCAAAAGCCCGTGGGCCTGGTCTACGTGGGCCTGGCCGGACCCGCGCTGAGCGTGGCGCGGGAGCTGCGCCTTGGCGGCGACCGGCAGCGCATCCGCAGGCTGAGCATGCTCAACGCCCTGGACCTGCTGCGCCGCGCCCTGTTGGGCCAAGCCCTGCAGGACGCCTAAAACAAAGGAAAGTGTTTAGCCAATCAAACGGAAGGTGGGACAAGAGCGGATGGCCAAGGAAAAGAACGCCGGCAAGACGGTGCACTACAACAAGGACCCGCGCGCGGCCGCGGACAACGCCGAGGAGAAGAAAAAGGCGCTGGACCTGGCGCTGAGCAACATCGAAAAGCAGTTTGGCAAGGGCTCGATCATGAAGCTTGGGCAAACCGCCAACATGAACGTGCAGGTGATCCCCTCCGGCTGCCTGGAGCTGGACATCGCCCTGGGCGTGGGTGGCATCCCCAAGGGACGCATCATCGAGATCTACGGGCCCGAGTCCTCGGGCAAGACCACCATGGCCCTGCACATGGTGGCCCAGGCCCAGAAGCTGGGCGGCACGGCCGCCTTCATCGACGCCGAGCACGCCTTGGATCCGGTCTATGCCAAGGCCTTGGGCGTGAATATCGACGAGCTGTACGTCTCCCAGCCGGACACCGGCGAGCAGGCCCTGGAAATCTGCGAGGCCCTGGTGCGCTCCGGCGCGGTGGACATCGTGGTCATCGACTCCGTGGCCGCCCTGGTGCCCAAGGCGGAGATCGAGGGCGACATGGGCGAATCCCATGTGGGCCTGCAGGCCAGGCTCATGAGCCAGGCCCTGCGCAAGCTGGCCGGCATCATCAACAAGACCAATTCCATCTGCATCTTCATCAACCAGCTGCGCGAAAAGGTGGGCGTGATGTTCGGCAACCCCGAGACCACCGCCGGCGGCAAGGCCCTGAAGTTCTACGCCACCATCCGCCTGGACGTGCGCCGCACCGAGCAGATCAAGAAGGGCACCGAGGCGGTGGGCAACCGGGTGAAGGTGAAGGTGGTCAAGAACAAGGTGGCCCCGCCCTTCCGCGTGGCGGAGTTCGACATGCTCTACGGCAAGGGCGTTTCCCACGAGGGCTCCGTGCTGGACCTGGGCGTGCAGGCCGAACTGATCAACAAGTCCGGCGCCTACTTCTCCTACAACGGCGAGCGAATCGGCCAGGGCAGGGAGAACGCCCGCCAGTACCTGACGGACCACCCGGATATCTGCGACGAGATCGAGCAAAAGATCCGCCAAAGCCTGGCCGCCGCCTCTGCCGAGGAGGAGGGCGCCGCGCCCCAGGAGGGCGAGGAGCCCGCCTTCGGACTCGACGAGCAGGATGAGGAATAAAAATAAAAAAACCGTTGCCAACAGGAGGGACGGGCCGCCGAGCGGCCCGTCCCTTTTTGCCCGTTAACTTGTCGTTGGGGCGGATTTTCGGGTTGACAGGGCCTGCCCGCAAATATAAAATAAGAATAGTTATGACGATGATTGTTTTGGGATTGCATTTCGTTTTTTATATTTAACTTTATATAAGAATCAAAAAACAAATCTCCAGAACAGGCGCGATTGGGCGCAAAAACGCATTTTCCGCTTCCGTTTTTTGGGGGCCGGCGCGGCAAGGGCAGTGGAGCGGTGCGCATTTTTGCGCGTGGAGCCTTAAAAAATCATCGTTTGCATTATAGGAAACGGTGGTGAATCCATGGATACGGTACTTTGGATCCTGGGCATCGTGGCGGGCATCGCCGCGGGCGCAACTGCCGGCGCCTTCATCGGCGCCGACCGAATGAAAAAGAACATCGAACAAAAGATCGGCAACACCGAAGAGGCCATGAAGAAGTTGGTGGACGAGGCCAAGGAAAAGGCCGAAACCGCCAAAAAGGAGCGCATCCTGGAGGCGAAGGAGGAGATCCTGCGCCAGAAGACGGAGATGGAGCGGGAAATCCGCGAACGGCGCAACGAGACCCAGCGCCTGGAGCGCCGCCTGCTGCAAAAGGAAGAGACCCTGGACAAAAAGCAGGATAACCTGGAAAACCGCGAGGAGAGCCTCTCCCGCCAGGCCAAGGAGCTGAAGGACAAGGCCGACGCCGTGGAAGCCCTTGGACAAAAGCGCCAGGAGGAGCTGGAGCGCGTGGCCCAGATGACCAGCGACGAGGCGCGGCAGATGATCGTCTCCGCCGTGCAGAAGGACGCCTACCACGACGCCGCCGTCATGGTGCGTGAAATCGAGCAAAAGGCCAAGGACGAGGCCGAGAAAAAGGCCCGAAACATCATTTCCCTGGCCATACAAAAGTGCGCCGCGGACCACGTGGCCGAGACCACGGTCTCCGTGGTGCCCCTGCCCAACGACGAGATGAAGGGCCGCATCATCGGCCGCGAGGGACGCAACATCCGCGCCCTGGAGGCGGCTACCGGCATCGATTCGACCATCGACGATACGCCGGAGGCGGTGATCCTCTCCGGCTCTGATCCCCTCCGCAGGGAAATCGCCAGGATCGCCCTGGAAAGGCTCATCAACGACGGCCGCATCCATCCCACCCGCATCGAGGAGATGGTGGAAAAGGCCAAGCGCGAGGTGGATAACCAGATCCGCGAGGCCGGCGAACAGGCCGTGTTCGAGACCGGCGTGCACGGGCTGCACAACGAGCTTGTGCGCCTGCTCGGCCGCATGAAGTACCGCACCTCCTACGGGCAAAACGTGCTCAAACACTCCATCGAGGTTTCCTATTTGGCCGGCCTGATGGCCGCCGAGCTGGGGGCGGACGTGGCCCTGGCCAAGCGCGCCGGCCTGCTGCACGATATCGGCAAGTCCATCGACCACGAGGTGGAGGGGACCCACATCCAGATCGGCGCGGATCTGGCCAAGAAGTACAGGGAGCATGAGCTGGTGGTCAACGCCATCGCCGCCCACCACGGCGACTGCGAGCCCGCCAGCGTGGAGGCCGTGCTGGTGGCCGCCGCCGACGCCATCTCCGGCGCAAGGCCCGGCGCCCGCCGCGAAACCCTGGAAAACTACATCAAGCGCCTGCAACGGCTGGAGGAGATCGCCAACTCCTTCGAGGGTGTGGAGAAGTCCTTCGCCATCCAAGCCGGCCGCGAGATCCGCATCATGGTCAAGCCCGAGGACGTCAACGACACCGGCGCCGTGGTCATGGCCAAGGAGATCGTCAAGCGCATCGAGAAGGAACTGGAATACCCCGGACAGATCAAGGTCAACGTCATTCGCGAGCTGCGCGCCACCGAGTACGCCAAGTAGCCTCCGGCGCGGCCGCGTGAAAGAAGTGGCAAGAGGGGAGCGGCTGCCGGCAGCCGCTCCCCTCTTGCGCGGCCGGGAAAGGGCGCGGCGGCCAAAGGGCCGCGCGGCGATTGCTTTTTCCCGCGCCCTTTGGTATACTCTTAGAATTGGGAAACCAGAAATAACGCGAACATTGGGAGGTTGTCCTATGGCCAGAGGCGGATTCCCCGGCATGGGCGGGGGCAATATGCAGCAGATGATCAAGCAGGCCCAGAAGATGCAGCAGAACATTCAGAAACTCCAGGAGGAGCTGGAGGCTCGCGAGTTTGAGGGCAGCGCCGGCGGCGGCATGGTGCAGGTCAAGGCCAACGGCAAGAAGGAGCTGACCCAGATCCTCATCAAGCCCGAGGCGGTGGACCCCGAGGATGTGGAGATGCTGCAGGACATGGTCTTGGCCGCAGTGAACCAGGTGATGCGCCTGGTGGAGGAAACCTCCGAGGCCGAAATGGCCAAGCTGACCGGCGGCAGGGGGTTCGGCTTCTAACATGGCGGAGCAGATCGATTCCCTGCAGCGCCTGGTGGCCCAGCTGTCCAAGCTGCCGGGCATCGGCCGCAAGAGCGCCCAGCGCCTGGCCTATTTTCTCCTGGCCCAACCCAAGGAGGAGGCCGAGGCCCTGGCCCAGGCCATCCTGCAGGCGCGCCAGAGCGTGCGCCGCTGCAGCGTATGCGGTAACTACACCGACGAGGAGCGCTGCGCCATCTGCCGGGACGAGCGCCGCGACCGCAGGCTGCTTTGCGTGGTGCGCGATCCCAGGGATGTGGCCGCCATGGAGCGCACCCGGGATTACAACGGACTGTACCACGTGCTCCATGGGGTGATCTCCCCCATGGAAGGCGTTGGCCCGGAGGATATCGCCATCAAGGAGCTGTTGGGCCGTCTGGACGGCGTGGAGGAGGTCATTCTGGCCACCAACCCCGACATCGAGGGGGAGGCCACCGCCGCCTATATCGCCCGGCTGCTCAAGCCCTTCGGACTTCGCGTCAGCCGCATCGCCCATGGCATGCCCGTGGGCAGCGACCTGGAATACACCGACGAAATCACCCTCTCCCGGGCCATGCGCGGCCGCACCAGCCTGTAGGCGCGGGCGGTTTGGTAGGCGAGGGAGGATGAGACCCGGAGGGCCAAGCGCCCTTCGGGTCCTTTTTTGTAGAAGGGCCGAAGGGCGTTGCCTTTGTCCGGCCGCTGGGCCCCTTTCCCCGCGAAACCTGTTGGCAAGGGCGCGGGCGGCTGGGTTGGCGGGTGGGGGAACAAGGCAAGGGACCCGGGGGCCAAGCGCCCAGCGGGCCCTTTTTATGGAAGGGCCGAAGGGCGTCGCCTTTGTCCGGCCGCTGGAACCCTTTCCTTGCGAAACCTGTTGGCAAGGGTGCGGACGGCCGGGATGGCGGGTGGGGGAAGAAGGGGCCCGGCTGCGGGGCCCTTTCCCTGCGCCGACCGCGCCGCGGCATGGCGGTAGCGTCGCCAGCGGGCGCGGGCGGCTGGGATGGCGGGCGAAGGGAACAAGGCAAAGGACCCGGGGGCCAAGCGCCCTGCGGGTCCTTTTTTATGGAAGGGTCGAAGGGCGTTGCCTTTGTCCGGCCGCTGGGCCCCTTTCCCCCGCAAACCTGTTGGCAAGGGCGCGGGCGGCCGGGTTGGCGGGAGAGGGAGGGAAGAAGCGGCCCGGCTGCGGGGCCTATTTCCCACACTGGTCGCGCCGTGGCATAGGGGTAGCGTCGCCAGCGGGCGCGGGCGGCCGGGTTGGCGTGCGCGGGAGGGAAAAAGGGGGCCCGGCTGCGGAACCCTTCCCCGCGCCTGTCGCGCCGAGGCTAGGCGGCGTTGCCAGCGGGCGCGGGCGGCTGGGATGGCGGGCGAAGGGAACAAGGCAAGGGACCCGGGGGCCAAGCGCCCAGCGGGTCCTTTTTTATGGAAGGGTCGAGGGGCGTCGCCTTTGCCCGGCCGCTGGGCCCCTTTCCCCCGCAAACCTGTTGGCAAGGGCGCGGGCGGCCGGGATGGCGGGAGAGGGAGGGAAGAAGCGGCCCGGCTGCGGAACCCTTCCCCGCGCCTGTCGCGCCGAGGCTAGGCGGCGTTGCCAGCGGGCGCGGGCGGCTGGGATGGCGGGCGAGGGGAACAAGGCAAGGGGCCCGGGGACCAAGCGCCCTGCGGGTCCTTTTTATGGAAGGGCCGAAGTGCGTCGCCTTTGTCCGGCCGCTGGGCCCTCTTCCCGTGCCGGTCGCGCCGGGGGGGTTGGGCCGGCGGGCCGGGCGCCCGTCGGCCCCTGCCTTTTTTTACCCGCGGACCGCGGCGAAAAATGCGAAACTTTTGCCCCAAATCACTCGTCTTCCCTGGTGGAAGGGCGAAAATGGCCGCAATATAGGGGATTGTGTTTGCATTTCGCCCGTTGCTATGTTACACTGACAACTGCGCGGAAAAGCGCGAAAGCGTGCTATTTTACAGGAGGGTTTCCATGAAGAGAAAAGGCCTGGTGGTCTTGAACATAGTGCTCCTGGTGGCCATCACCGTCACCTTTGTGTTCTATGCCCTCAACAAGGAGCTGGCCCCGGCCATCGCCGGCGTGGGCGAGGGCGCGGACGGACAGCTGGAAATGACCACCACCGGGCTGATCATCTCCGAGGTGATGATCGCCAACGAGGGCGCCGTGATGGACGACGACGGGGAGTACCCGGATTGGGTGGAGCTGTACAACGGCACCGCCGCGGCCATCAACCTGAGCGGCTACGCCCTTTCCGATCGCAGCGACAACCCCGCCAAGTTCCCCTTGCCCAGCATGGAGCTGGGCAGCGGCGAATACCTGGTGGTCTATCTCTCCGGCAAGTCCAGAAACGCCGCCTCCGCCTCCCTACACGCCAGCTTTAGGCTCAAGGCCGGCGAGACCCTCTACCTGTTCAACGGCTCCTCCCTGGCCGACCAGGTGGAGCTGCCCCAGACGGCCGTCAACAGCTCCTACATCCACCAGGAGACCGGCTTTGAGGAGACGACCCTCTATTCCCCCGGCTACCCCAACACCCAGGAGGGGCACGACAGCTACCTGGCCTCCTTCGACCTGCGGGCGCAAAGCAGCCTAAAGATCAACGAGGTCCAGTCCTCCAACGCCAGCACCCTGGCCGACGAAAACGGCGCCTACCCCGATTGGATCGAGCTGATCAACCTGGGCACGGAAACCATCGACCTGAGCGGCTATGCCCTCACGGACGACGACAACGAACCCATGCAGTGGCGCTTTGCCTCCGGGTCCATCGCCCCAGGCGAGATGCTGGTGGTCTATTGCGACAACCTAAACAGCCAGGATGGCCAGACCTTCCACACCAACTTCGCCATCTCCGCCAGCGGGGAGAACATCAGCCTGCGCGACGCCCAGGGATACCTGCTGGATCGGGTGGAGCTGCCGGAGCTGAAGGACGATTGTGCCTACGCCAGGCAGGAGGACGGCGGCTACCAGGAGACCAACGCCCCCACCCCCGGCCTTGCCAACACGGCGGAAAACGGCCTGAGCGTGCTGGACGACTTCTTTCGCCTGAACAACCAGGGCGTCTACATCTCCGAGGTGCTCTCCTCCGCGGGCGAGACGCTGGTGAACGACCAGGCCGTGGACTACGCCGAGATCGTCAACAACTCCGGCCAGACCGTCAACCTGGGCGGCTGGGGACTTTCCAACAACCCGGATAGAACCCGGCGCTTCGAGTTTCCGGAGCTGAGCTTGGCCCCCGGCGAGCGGATGGTCGTGGCCCTGACGGGCGAGGACTCCACGGAGACGGGGAAGCTCAGCACCTCCTTTCGAGCCAGCTCCACCGGCGAAATCCTCTACCTGTTCGACGCCCAGGACCAGATGGTGGATAAGCTGCTCGTGCCCGCGCTGCAAACGGACATCTCCTACGGCAGGGGCGACGACCTCGGCCTTTTTTATTACGCAACGCCCAGCCCCGGCCAGCCCAACCAGGGCGAAAGCTATGTGGGCGTGGCCCAGGAAGTGAGCCTTTCTCTGGCCCCCGGCCTGTATGACGAGGGCCTCAGCCTGGAGCTTTCGGTGTCCGACGGCAGCCAGATCTACTACACCACCGACTGCACCGAGCCCAGCGTCTCCAGCACCCCATACACCGGGCCCATCCAGCTCTCCTCCACCACCGTGGTGCGCGCCGTGGCCGTGAAGGAGGGGTACTTAAGCCCCTTGAGCACCACGGGCACCTACATCATCGGCCAGAGCCACAGCGTGCGCGTGGTCTGCCTATCCACGGACCCGGACAACCTCTTCTCCGACGAAAAGGGCATCTACGCCGACGGCCCCGGCTATCAGGAGGAGTTTCCCCATGGCTCCCCCGGCTACGGCGCCAACTTCTGGATGGACTGGGAGAGACCGGTCTATGTGGAGATCTTCGACGAGGACGGCACCACCCTCCTCTCCCAGGGCGCCGAGTTTAAGATCAACGGCCAGTATTCCAGGGCCCTGGACCAGAAGTCCTTCGCGGTCTACGCCAGAAAGGAATACGGCGACAGCCGCTTCAACGCCGCCCTCTTCGACGACCGGGACTACGACTCCTATAAGTCCTTCGTGCTGCGCTGCACGGCCCAGGACTACAACCGCGCCCGCATGCGCGACGCCATGATGACCTCCCTGATGGAGGGCCAGGGCGTGATGTACCAGGAAACCGAGGTCTGCGTGCTCTACTTAAACGGCGAGTACTGGGGACACTACAACATGCGCGAAAGGGTCAACAAGTGGTCCATCGCCCAGTGGGAGGGCGTGACGGACGAGACGGCAATCGACAACATCGACCTGCTCAAGGGCAACGGCAACGTGGCCGCCCGCGTGCTCAACGGCACCAACGAGGAGTACATGGAGCTGATCGACTTTGTGGAAAGCCACAGCCTGAAGGACGAGGAAAACCTCAAGTACGTCACCGACCGGGTGGACATCATCAACTACTTCGATTACCAGATCGCCGAGATCTTCTGGGTCAACTCCGACAACGGCAACATCAAGTACTACAAGGTGCCCGGCGGCAAGTGGAAATGGATCCTCTACGACTTGGATTGGGGCATCAACACGGGCGAAACCAACGGCTATAAGCGCGACGGCTTCCTCCACGTGCTCAACGAAAACGGCACCGGCTACAACGACAGCTTCAACAATTCCCTGATCCGCGGCCTGCTGGAAAACCCGGAGATGGAGGAGCTGTTCATCGAGCGCTGCGCCTACTACGTGCGCGAGGTGTACACCAAGGAGAACATCTACGCCGCCATCGAGGAGCTGGAAAGCCAGATGGCCCCGGAGATGGAGGCCCATTACGAGCGCTGGCCCGACCATGGCTCCGTTCAGTCCTGGCAAAGGCATGTGAACCGCCTGCGCGAGTTTGCCGACAACCGCACGGGCTACATGATGCAGCACATGAAGGATTGGTTCGGCCTGAGCGACGAGAAGATGACGGAGCTCTTCGGCGAGCTCTGGCAGGGTTAGGAGGAAAGCCATGGCCCCGCAAAGGAAACAGCCCGAGCCCCTGCGGCATGAGCAAAAATACCACATTTCCCAAGGGTCGGCGGCCTATCTGTCCCAGGTGCTCGGCCGCACCATGTGGATCGACGAAAACGCCGACCGATACGGCGAATACCACATCCGCTCCCTGTACTTTGATGACTGCTTCAACACCGCCATGTCCGACAAGATCGACGGCGTGCAACACAGGGATAAGTACCGCATCCGCATCTACAACCTCTCGGACCGGGTGATCATGCTGGAGCGCAAGCGGAAAAAGGGCGACTACATCTCCAAGCTGTCCGTGCCCCTGTCCCGGGACCTGGCCGAGCAGATCATCGCCGGCGATCCCTATGGCCTGGAACGCCTGGGCCATCCCCTGTTGCAGGACATGTTCCGCCAGATGACCACCCGGCTGCTCAAGCCCGTGGTGGTGGTGGATTACGTGCGCGAGGCCTACACCCATCCGGCGGAAAACACCCGCGTCACCCTGGACAAGCAGCTGCGCACGGGCCTGTTTTCCACGGACCTCTTCGACGCGAACCTGCCGACCATCCCCTGCCTGCACAACGAGACCGTCATCTTGGAGGTCAAGTACGACCGCCGCTTTCCGGAGTTCATCCGGCCCATGCTCTCCTCCATTCCCGCGCAAAGGAGCGCGATTTCCAAATACACCTTTTGCAGACGGCTAGAATTCAACCTTTAGGAGGCATCCAACATGGAACAAGCCAACCAATCGCTCAGCGCAACCGATCTGTTCAAAAACTCGGTACTGGAGGGCTTCTCGCTCAGCCGCCAGAACCTGACCGTGCCCAACGTGTTGCTCTCCCTGGCCTGCGCCTTCCTCCTTGGCCTATTGATCTTCTATGTGTATAAGAAGACCTACCGGGGTGTGCTCTACAGCCACAGCTTCAACATCTCCCTGATCATGCTCACCATGGTCACCGCCATGATCATCATGTGCATCTCCTCCAGCATCGGGCTGTCCCTGGGCATGGTGGGCGCGCTGTCCATCGTGCGCTTCCGCACCGCCGTGAAGGACCCCATGGACACCGTGTTCATGTTCTGGGCCATCGCCGCGGGCATCACCGTGGGCGCCAACTACATGCTCTACGCCATCATCGGCACGCTGGTCATTGCCGTGGTGCTCTTCCTGGTCTCCCTGGTGGGAAACAAGGCCGGCGAAAACTACCTGTTGGTGGTCCATTACGACGAGCGGGCCGGCAAGGACATCTCCGCCATGGTGCACAAGGTGCCCCGCTCCAAGCTCAAGTCCAAGACCGTCACCCGCGGCGGGGTGGAGGCCACCTACGAGCTGCGCCTGCCCCAGCAGCGCGCCAACCTGGTGGACGCCCTGCTCAACATCCCCGGCGTGCACGATGCCACGCTGGTGGCCTTCCAAAACGAGATCGCCTAAGGGCTTGCGGCCCGGCGGGACGGCCCTGCGCTTGCCCGCCGGGCCGCGCCGCAATTTGTGCGCATGTCTTGCGTAAAGCCGCGCCTCTTTGGTAAGATTAGGTATAGAAAGCCTTCCTGCGCCCGCCGGCGGGCCGGAAGGGCGAGAGGAGAAACACGCCCGTGCAGATTCAGTGGTACCCGGGGCACATGGCCAAGGCCCGGCGCTTGCTGGCCGAAAGCCTGCGGCTGGTGGACGTGGTGGTGGAGCTGGCCGACGCCAGGGCGCCGCTGGCCAGCCAAAACCCGGACTTCGACGACCTGTTTCAGGACAAGCCCCGCGTCTACCTGCTCAACAAGGCGGACCTGGCGGACGAGGAGACGACGAGGCGCTGGACGGCCTATTTCCGCAAGCGGGGCTTTGCGGCCATTCCCTTTTCCGCAAGCACCGGCAAGGGCCAGGCCCAGGCTGTGCGCGCCATCGAGCAGGCGGCCAAGCCCGTGGTGGAAAGGTACCTTCAAAAGGGCGTCAAGAAGACCGTCCGGGCCATGGTGGTCGGCATCCCCAACGTGGGCAAGTCCAGCTTCATCAACCGCCTGAAGGGCTCCGCCTCCGCTAAGGCGGGGGACCGGCCCGGCGTCACAAGGGGCAAGCAGTGGATCGTGCTCACCCCCTATCTGGAGCTGTTGGACACCCCCGGCCTGCTCTGGCCCAAGCTGGACGACCAACAGGCGGCCCTGCGCCTGGCCTATCTGGGCGCCATCCGCGAGGAGATCATGGACCTGCAGCGCCTCTCGGCCAGCCTGCTCGGGCAGCTCTGCCGGCTGCGGCCGGAGGCGGTGGCCCAGCGCTACAGGATCCAGGACCTGGGCGCGGAGGAGGATAGCCTGCTGGAAATGGCCTGCCGGGGCCGGGGCTGGCTGCAAAAGGGCGGCCTGCCGGACCTGGAGCGCGGCGCGCAGATCGTGTTGGACGAATTCCGTGGCGGCAAGCTCGGCCGCATCAGCCTGGAAAGCCCCGAGGAGGAGGAACATGGCCCAGAGGGAGAGCGGGCAGGAGCGCCTGCGGAGAATGACGCGCATTGACCTGGAGCTGCTGGACCAGGGCTACTGCCTGGTGGGCGGCGTGGACGAGGCCGGCCGCGGCCCCCTGGCTGGACCGGTGGTGGCGGCCTGCGCGGTGATGCCCCTGGAGGAGGGGGCGCTGCTGGTGGGGGTCAACGACTCCAAGAAGCTCAGTCCCGGCGCCCGGGAGGCCCTCTATCCCCAGATTGTCCAGCGGGCGCTGTGCCTTGGCATCGGCCTGGCCAGCGTGGAGGAGATCGAGGCGCTCAACATCAAGAACGCCAGCCGCTTGGCCATGGAGCGGGCGGTGGCCCAGACCCGGGCCGACTTTTTGCTGGTGGACGCCGAGCGGGACCTGGCCGTGGGACTACCCCAGCGGGCCCTGATCCACGGCGACGCCCTGAGCTATTCCATCGCCTGCGCCTCCATCGCCGCCAAGGTGTGCCGGGACAGGCTTATGGAGGAACTGGACCGACAGTACCCCGGCTACGGCCTTGCCAAGCACAAGGGCTATGGCACCGCCGAGCACAGAGAGGCCATCCAGCGATTGGGGCCCAGCCCCATCCACCGGCGGCTGTTTTTGCGCAAGCTGCTGGACGGGGAGCGGGCGTGAGGGCCGGGGAGAAGGGCCGAAGCGGCGAGGAGCTGGCCCTGCTCTACCTGCAAAGCAAGGGATATGCGCTGCTGGAGCAGAACTTCCGCTTCCAGCGCTGCGAGATCGATCTGATCCTCCGCGACGGGGAAACGCTGGTGTTCGTGGAGGTCAAGCAGCGAAGCCGGGAAGTGCCGCGCCTGGCCGTGGACCGGGCCAAGCAGCAAAGACTGTGCCGCGCGGCCCTGGGCTATGCGGTGCAGCAGGGCTATTTGGGTAGACCGCTGCGCTTTGACGTGGTGGAGATACAGCGCCAGGGGGGCGAGCTGCGGCTGCGCCATTTGCCGGGCGCGTTTGAATTCATCAAAGGCAGGTATTTTGCATGAACAGGAGACTTGCAAGCTTCTTGGCCCTGGCGCTGCTGTTGCTGTGCCTGGCCGTGCCCTCCCTGGCCCAGGGGGAGAACCTGCTGCTCAACGGCGGCTTTGAGGACGGGCTGGACGAGGATGGCTACATCGGCCACTGGTCCTTCGACGCCTGGGAGGGCGGCACGGAGGCCACCGTGTACCGCCTGGAGACGGACCCCCAGCGCGGCGAGGTGCTCTGCATCGACAGCAAGAAGGAGAACGACGCCCGGCTGGAGCAGACCATTCAGGTGAGCGGCAACAGCCTGTACAAGATCTCCGGCTATCTGAAGGCCGAGGGCTTCGATCCGGAAAAGACGGGCGCGAACCTCTCCGTCAAGGACTGCTTCGCCGTCTCGGCCGATTACGCCGATACGGACGGCGAATGGGTGTACGTGGAGTTTTACGGGCGCACCGCTTGGTTCCAGGGCTCCATCACCATCTGCGCCCGGGCGGGCTTTTACGGCGAGACCAACCAGGGCGTGGCCTGGTTTGACGATCTGTCCGTGGAAAAGGTGGACGCCCTGCCCGAGGGCGCGCAGGCCCAGTCCCTGAAAAAGGTGGCGGCGGCCGTGGAGGAGGACGAGGGCGGCAAGGCCAACTGGGCGCCGGCCTTCATCTTCCTTTGCGCGGCCTTTGCCGCCGTGGCGGCCTATGGGATGAGCAGGAGCAAGGACCTGTCCCAACGGCGCCGCATCCCCGTGCGGCCCCTGCTGTGGGGCGGGCTGGCCCTGGCGCTGCTGCTGCGGATGTACCTGTCCGTGACCGTGAGCGGCTACGAGGTGGACATGAACTGCTTTGCCGGCTGGGCGTTCAGCATGGCCTCGGAGGGGCCGGCAGGCATCTACGAGGCGGTGTTCTGCGACTATCCGCCGGGCTATCTGTACGTGCTCTGGCTGATCGGCGGCCTGGGCAACCTGTTCCAGCTGCCCTACAACTCGGAGCTGTTCCAGCTGTTGCTCAAGCTGCCGGCGTCGCTGGCGGACCTGGCCACCGCCTACCTGATCTACCGCATGGCCAAGGAATGGACGGACGAGGGCCTGGCCCTGGTGGCGGCCCTGGTCTACGCCTTTGCGCCGACGGTTTGGCTGGACAGCGCCATGTGGGGCCAGATGGACTCCGTCCTGGTGCTGCTGGTCCTGCTTTGCATTCGCTATATGCTCAAAAAGCAGATGCTCAAAAGCTCCCTGCTGTTCACGCTGGCCGTGCTGGTCAAGCCCCAAGCCCTGATGTTTGGCACGGTGCTGCTTTGCGGCTTTGCCTCCGACGTGCTGGAAAACCCCAAGAAGGGCCTGCAAAGCCTTGGGATCAGCCTGGTCAGCGCCCTGGCGCTGGTGTTGCTGGTGGCCGCGCCCTTCTCCATCGGCAAGGGCTACGGCTGGCTGGTGGAGAAGTACCTGCAGGTGCTGGGCAGCTATCCCTACGCCACCGTCAACGCCATGAACCTCTTCGGCGTGCTGGGCGGCAACTGGGTGGACCAGAGCGAGCGCCTGCTGGGCCTTTCCTACGCCAGCTGGGGAAGCATCGGCATGGTGCTGAGCGTCGGCTACGGCCTGTACCTGTATTTCGCCGCCAAGGACCGGCGGGCGGTGCTGCCCATGGCCGCCATGGTGCTGCTGGGCGTCTTCGTGCTGGGCGTGCGCATGCACGAGCGCTACCTGTTCCCCAGCCTGGCCCTGGTGCTGCTCTGCGCCCTGTGCTACCAAGACCGCCGGCTGCTCTGGGTGTTCGCGGGCCTGCTGGTCACCAACGGGGCCAACATCTTCACCGTGCTGCAAAACGAGCACATCCTGGCGGACAACCGCACCATGCAGATCCTGGTGGGCTGCCTAAACCTGCTGCTGATGCTGGAGTTTGGCGGCGTCTGCTTCCAGCTGTGCGTGCGCCACAGGTCCTGCCCGCTGGTCAGCGAGCTTAGGCCCCTGGGCTCCCAGGTGCTGGGCCCCGCCCTGCCCACCGCGGACAGGAGCGGCGAACGGCCCCGCTTCACCCGCTGGGACCTGTTGCTCCTGTCCGCCCTGACCCTGGTCTACGGCGTGACCGCCTTCTACCGCCTGGGCAACACCTACGCCCCTTCCACCCTGTGCCAGCTGGACCAGGGGCAAAGCGTGGTGCTGGACCTTGGGCAGGAGAGGGCCGTGGGCCGCTTCTACTACTATGGCGAGATCAACTACGCCACCCTTTCCGTCAGCTTCTCGAAGGACGGGCAGAGCTATTCCGAGGAATACGTGCTGGAAATGGGCGTGCACGACATGTTCAAATGGCACGTGATCACCCTCTCCGAGGAGGCCCGCTACGTCCGCCTGGAGGTCAGCGAGGGGGACATGAAGATCTTCGAGGTGGCCGTCACGGACGGCGAGGGAAAGACCTACGAGATCACCGCCCCGCAGGAGGCCGCCGCCCTGGTGGACGAGCAGTGGATGGTGCCCGAGCGGCCCGGCTACATGGACAGCATGTATTTCGACGAGGTCTACCACGGCCGCACCGCCTACGAGCAGATCCACAACATGACCTGGTACGAAAACACCCATCCGCCCCTTGGCAAGGTGTTCATCTCCTGGTCCGTCCTGCTCTTTGGCATGACGCCCTTTGGCTGGCGCTTTGCCGGCACCCTGGCCGGCGTGCTGATGGTGCCCGCCATCTACTACCTGGCCAAGCTGCTGTTTAAGAAGACGGGCCTCGCCTTTGCGGCGGCCTTCCTGTTCACCTTCGACTTCATGCACCTGGCCCAAACCCGGCTCGGTACCATCGATTCCTACCCGGTGCTGTTCATCATCATGGGCTTTGCCTGCATGCTGCACTACGCCCACATGAGCTTCTACCACGAAAAGCTGGGCCGCACCCTGGTGCCGCTGTTCTTCTCAGGGCTGTTCATGGGGCTTGGCATCGCCTCGAAGTGGATCGGCATCTATGCCGGGGTGGGGCTTGCGGTGTTCTTCTTCGCCATCCTGTACAGCCGCTTTGCCCAATACCGTCAGGCCAAGCGCCTGCTGCGCCAGGAGGGCCGGAGCGAACAGGCCGTGCGGGCCGCCCGGAACATCGTGGAGCGCTTCCCCAGATGCGCGCTGATCACCCTGCTTTGCTGCGTGCTGTTCTTTGTGCTCATTCCCTTGGGCATTTACATCGGCTCCTACTACCAGTTCCTGCGCATCGAGGGCAACGGGCTGGAGGAGGTTTGGAACTACCAGCTGCACATGTTCAACTACCACAAGGCGGTCTTCGACAGCCATCCCTACGAGAGCCCCTGGTATCAGTGGCCGCTGATGCTCCGGCCCATCTGGTACTTCCTGGGCGAGTTCGAGCCCGAGGGCAGCATCTCCTCCATCGCCTCCTTCGGCAACCCGGCCGTTTGGTGGCCGGGCCTGGCCGCCATCCTCTGGCTGATCGTGCGGGCCGCCAAGGGCTATGGCAGGCAGGATAAGCGCATCTACATCGTGCTGCTGGGCTATTTCGCCAACTTCCTGCCCTGGGTGCTGGTGCCCCGCACCACCTTCATCTACCACTACTTCGCCTCCGTGCCCTTCCTGACCATGGCCATCGGCCTGTTCCTGGAGGACTTTTACGCAAGGGCCAAGCGCGGCAAGCTGTGGATCGGGATTTACTTGGGCGCCGTGCTGGCGCTGTACTGCCTGTTCTATCCGGTGCTGACGGGCGTCTCCATGCCGGATGTGCAGGGCCTGCTGCTGGAGTGGCTTCCCTCGTGGACGCTGTTCTAGACGACGGAAAGGAGGCAAGCCGTGGGCGCGAAGCTTCGCACGTGGTTTTTGCAGGCCGTTAAGTTCGGCCTGGTGGGCGTGATGAACACGGCCGTGGACTACGGGGTCTACGCCCTGCTGGTGATGCTGCCCTTCTTTCGGGAACAGTATCTGCTGGCCCAGGTGTTGGGCTATAGCTGCGGGCTTTTGAACAGCCTGTATTTCAACAAGCGCTGGACCTTTGCCCAAAAGGAAAAAATGGGCGGAGGCCAGCTGATCCGCTTCCTGCTGGTGAACCTGGTGGCCCTGGGGGTGTCCTCCGGGCTGCTGTTCCTGCTGCGGGAGGGCATCTTCATGAACCTATACGGCGCAAAGCTGTTGGCCACCATCGGCTCCCTGGGGGTGAACTTCCTGGGCAATAAGCTGCTGGTGTTCCGCGAGAAAAAGGCATAGGCAAGGCGCGCGGGGAGCGGGCGGGGACGCCCGGCCTCGCGCGGCTGTTTCCCTAGGGAGAAAAGGCGCGCGGCGCGCGCGGGAAGGGGAGAGGCGAATGCTGGCCAGCGTGCTGAGCTACGGCTTGCAGGGGATCGAGGGATACCCGATGCAGGTGGAGGTGGATTGCCGGGAGGGCGGCATGCCCTCCTTTGAAACGGTGGGCCTGCCGGGCGCGGCTGTGAAGGAGTCCAGGGAGCGGGTGCGCTCGGCCCTGCTCAACTCCGGGCTGCGCTTTCCCTACGGACCCACCACGGTGAACCTGGCCCCTGCGGACGTGCGCAAGGAGGGGCCCCGGTACGACCTGCCCATCGCCCTGGGGCTCCTGGCGGCCTCCAAGCAGCTGCCGCCGGAGGCGCTGCGGGGCCTGCTGGTGCTGGGGGAGCTGTCCCTGGATGGCAGGCTGCGGCCCATCACGGGGGTGTTGCCCATGCTGATCCGGGCCAGGGCCGACGGGGTGACCCGGGCCCTGCTGCCCCTGGAAAACGCCGGCGAGGCCGCCTGCTTGGAGGGAATGCAGGCCTATGGGGCGGAGAGCATCGGCCAGGCCGTGGCCTTCCTGCGGGGGGAGACGGCCATCGAGCCCGTGCCCGTGCAGGATTACGAACACCTGCTGCGCCAGACGCCCGCCTCCGTGGACCTGGCCCAGGTGCGCGGGCAGTACGCGGCCAAGCGGGCCCTGGAAATCGCCGCCAGCGGCGGGCACAACCTGCTGCTCATCGGGCCGCCCGGCTCCGGAAAGACCCTGCTGGCCCGTTGCCTGCCGGGCATCCTGCCCGCGATGGGCTTTGAGGAGGCCCTGGAGACCACCCGCATCCACTCAGCCGCCGGCTCCCGGGAGGGGTTGGTGACCCAAAGGCCCTTCCGCGCGCCGCACCACACCGCCTCCGCGGCGGCGCTGGTGGGCGGCGGCCGGGACGCCATGCCCGGGGAAATCTCCAAGGCTCACAACGGCGTGCTCTTCCTGGACGAGCTGCCGGAGTTTCCAAGGACGGTGCTGGAGGCCCTGCGCCAACCCATGGAGGACGGGGTGGTGCGCGTGGCCCGGGTGGGCGCCCAGTGCGAGTATCCGGCGCGCTTTTCCCTGGTCTGCGCCATGAATCCCTGCGCCTGCGGCGACTACGGTTCCCGGGTGAAGGCCTGCCGTTGCACCCCCTTGGCCATCGAGCGCTACCTGGCACGGGTGTCCGGGCCGCTGCTGGACCGCATCGACCTGATCGTGGAGATGGACTTCGTGCCCGCGGAGGAGGCCCTGCGCCAGCGCGCGCCCGGGGAGAGCAGCGCCGAGGTGCGCCGGAGGGTGGAGCGCGCCCGCGCGCTGGCCGCCGAGCGCTACCGGGGCACGGGCATCTACGCCAACGCCCACCTGAGCGGCGCGCAGCTGGAGGAGCACTGCGCCCTGGACGAGGAGGGCCGGCGCTTCTTGCAGGCGGCCATGGGGCGGATGAAGCTATCCATGCGCGCCTACACGAGGGTGTTGAAGCTGGCCAGAACCCTGGCGGACATGGAGGGAGAGAAAAAGATCGGCGCGGGGCACGTGGCCGAGGCCCTGTCCTACCGGGGCACGGGGGATAAGTATTGGAAAGGCTAGGCGCAGCCTTCCCCGCGCTTGGCCGTGGTGCGCGCTGGAGAGACCGAGCATGGGTGTTGCGAAAGGGAAGAGGGGCCCATCGCGGGCCCGAGGTGTTGGAAAGGCCGGTCATGGGGGACGGTGAAAGGGAAGCGTTGGGGCCATCACAGGCCCGAGGTTCGCTTTTTCTTAGGTTAAGCCAAGAGGCGTCGAAAGGGCTGGGCATGGGCGTTGCGAAAGGGGAGCGTTGGGTCATCGCGGGCTCGAGGCGCGGCTTGCCCCGTGCTTGGCCAGGGTGTGCGTCGAAAGGGCCGGCAATGGGGTGATGCGAAAGGGAAGCGTGGGGCCATCGCGAGTCCGAGGCGCGGCCTTCCCCGCGCTTGGCTTGCGCGTCGAAAGGGGCCGGGCGTGAGCGCGTTGCGAAAGGGAAGCGTAAGGGCCATCGCGGGCCCGGGGCGCGGCTTTCCTTGTGCTTGGCCGGGGTGCGCGTCGGAAGGGCCGGGCATGGGCGTTGCGAAAGGAATGCGAAAGGGCCAACGCGGGTCCGAGGCGCGGCCTTCCCCGCGCTTGGCTTGCGCGTCGAAAGGGCCGGGCGTGGGGCGATGCGAAAGGGAAGCGTAAAGGCCATCGCGAGCCCGAGGCGCGGCCTTCCCCGCGCTTGGCTTGCGCGTCGAAAGGGCCGGGCGTGGGGTGTGGAGAAAGGGAAGCGTTGGGCCTATCGCGGGCCCGAGGCGCGGACTTCCCCGCGCTTGGCTTGCGCGTCGAAAGGGCCGGGCGTGGGCGCGTTGCGGGGCTGTTGGGGAAGGTTGGGCGGAGCGCCGCGCGGGGGCCGGCGCAAGTCTAGCGGGAAGGAGGCGGGCGGATGAGCCCGGAGGAGGCGTATTGGATCTGGCTGGCCCAGGTGCAGGGCCTGAGCCATAAGCGGATCGAAGAGCTGCTGGAGCGCTTCGGAAGCCCGCAGGAGGTCTATCGGGCGGGCTGGGAGCGCTGGGCAAGCGTGGTGGGCGTTCAGCTGGCCGACCGCATGCGGGCGCTGCGCGCGCAGGAGGCGGCAGAGGACTTGGCGCGCACCGCCCGCGACAAGGGCTGCCAGCTGATCACCCGCGCCCATCCCGCCTATCCGGAGACGCTTCGGCGCATGCCGGACGGCCCCTATCTGCTCTATGCCCAGGGCGATCTTTCCCTGCTGGAGAGGACGGCCGTGGCCGTGGTGGGCAGCCGAAGCGTCACCCAGTACGGCCGGCGCGCGGCGGCGTACTTCGGCGCGGGCCTGGCGGCGGCCGGGGTCTGCGTGGTGTCCGGCCTGGCAAGGGGTGTGGATTCCATCGCCCAACAGGCCGCGCTGGACGCGGGCGGCAAGGTCATCGCCGTGCTCGGCACCGGCTTGGACCGCTGCTATCCGCCGGAAAACCAGGAACTGCAAGGCCGCATCGCCCGGGAAGGCTTGCTGCTCAGCGAGCATGGCTTCGGCGCGTGGGCCAAACCCTGGCACTTCCCCGTCCGCAACCGCCTTCTGGCCGGACTGTCCAGGGCCGTGTTGGTGGTGGAGGCCGGCGAAAACTCCGGCTCCCTGATCACCGCCGGCTATGCCGTGGACTACGACCGGGAGCTGTTCGCGGTGCCCGGATCCATCTTCTCCCCCTCCAGCCGCGGCTGCAACCAGCTGCTGCGCTTCAGCGCAAGGCCCGCCCTGGAGCTGGCGGACCTGCTCGCCGCCTTGGACCTGCCCGCCGTCCGCCAGGCGTCCGGCGCCCAGCCACGGCTGCCGGAGGGGCTTTCCGGGGAGGAGCAGGCCCTGTGCGCCCAGCTGCGCGGCGAGGATCTTTCCTTCGACGAACTGGTGGAGTGCACGGGCCTTTCGCCGGGAAAGCTAAATTCGCTCTTGACAATGCTGGAGATGCAGGGAATAATAGTCAAGACGCCTGGACGCATTTACGGCCTCAACGGCTCGTTCAAATAGGAACCTTTGACTTTACTGGAGGAACATGCATGGCTAATGGGTACAAACTGGTGATCGTGGAGTCTCCCGCCAAGGCCAAGACGATCGGAAAATACCTGGGAAAGGGGTATAAGGTGGAGGCCTGCAACGGACACGTGCGCGACCTGCCCAAGAGCCAGATCGGCGTGGATGTGGAACATGGCTTTGAGCCCAAGTATATCACCATTCGCGGCCGCGGCGAGATCCTAGAGCGCATCCGCAAGGAGGCCAAGGCCGCCTCCAGCGTGATCCTGGCCACGGACCCTGACCGCGAAGGCGAGGCCATTTCCTGGCACCTGGCCAACATCCTGAAAATCGATCCCAAGACCAAGTGCCGCGTAGAGTTTAACGAGATCACCTCCCAGGCGGTCAAGAACGCCATGAAACACCCCAGAACCATCAACCTTTCCCTGGTGGACGCCCAACAGGCCAGGCGGGTCATGGACCGGCTGGTGGGCTATAAGATCAGCCCCCTGCTCTGGGCCAAGGTGCGCAAGGGCCTGTCCGCGGGCCGCGTGCAGTCCGTGGCCACCCGCATGATCGTGGACCGGGAGGCCGAGATCGAGGCCTTCGAGCCCAAGGAGTATTGGACCATCACGGGCCAGTTCCAAAGCGGCGGCCAGCGCTTTGAGGCCAAGTACTTCGGCCAGATGGACGAGCGCCAGGAGATCTCCTCCAAGGAGGAGGCCGAGGCCCTGGAGGCCAAGCTCAAGGACCTGCGCTTTTGCGTGCAGAAGGTGCGCTGGGGCGAGAAGCGCAAGAACCCCTCCCCGCCCTTCACCACCTCCAACCTGCAACAGGAGGCCGTGCGCAAGCTGGGCTTCACCACCAAGAAGACCATGCAGATCGCCCAGGCCCTCTACGAGGGCGTGGACGTGAAGGGCAGCGGCACCATCGGCCTGATCAGCTACATCCGCACCGACTCCACCCGCCTGTCCGACGAGGCCGTGGCCGCGGCCCGGGCCCGCATCGCCCAGGTCTATCCGCCCGAATACCTGCCCGAAACCCCCAACGTGTTCAAGGGCCGCAAAAACGCCCAGGACGCCCACGAGGCCATCCGCCCCACCTACGCCGATCAAACCCCCGAGCTGGTGAAGGAATCCCTCACCCGCGACCAATACCGGCTCTATAAGCTCATCTACGAGCGCTACCTGGCCAGCCAGATGGCCCCCGCCCTCTACGACACCCTCTCCTTCCAGGTGGAGGCCGAGGGCCGCCAGTTCCGTTTCGGCGGCCAGAAGAAGAAGTTTGCCGGCTTCACCGCCGTGTACGAGGAGGGCCAGGACGAGCCCGGCGAAAAGGACGTGCCCCTGCCCCAGGTGCAGGACGGAGCGGAGGCGACGATGGAAGGCCTCAACGCCGAGCAGCACTTCACCCAGCCGCCGCCCCGCTTCACCGAGGCCTCCCTGGTGCGCGCCATGGAGGAAAAGGGCATCGGCCGGCCCTCCACCTACGCGCCCACCATCTCCACCATCCTGGCCCGCGGCTATGTCTATTCCCGCAACAAGTCCCTGGCCCCCACGGAGCTGGGCGTGCTGGTGACCGAGATGATGAAGGAGCACTTCGCCCGCATCGTGGACGAGCAGTTCACCGCCGACATGGAGGAAAACCTGGACCGCGTGGAGGAGGAAGGGGTGGACTGGCACGGCGTCATCGCCGACTTCTACGGCCCCTTTGGCAAGGAGCTGGAAGAGGCCGAAAAGACCATCGAAAAGGTCGAGGTGCAGGACGAGGTCTCCGACGTGCCCTGCGAAAAGTGCGGCGCCATGATGGTCTACAAGATGGGCCGCTTCGGCCGCTTTCTGGCCTGCCCCAACTTCCCCGCCTGCCGCAACACCCAGCCCATCGTGGAGCGGGTGGCGGCCCACTGCCCCAAGTGCGGTGCGGGCGTCATCAAGCGCTTTAGCCGCAAGGGCCGCGTGTTCTTCGGCTGCGAGCGCTACCCGGATTGCGATTACACCTCCTGGGAGCTGCCCGTGGACGATCTTTGTCCGCTGTGCGGTTCCCACATGGTGCGCAAGTTCGACCGCAAGCGGGATTGCCCCTACAACCTGTGCCTGAACGAGAACTGCAAGCACCGGGTGGAACTGGAAACGGAGGAAGAGGCATGAGGGCCAGCGTCATCGGCGCGGGCCTGGCCGGCAGCGAAGCCGCCTGGCAGCTGGCCCAGCGCGGCGTGGAGGTCACGCTGTATGAGATGAAGCCCCAGCGCTTTTCCCCCGCCCACAAGGCGGCCGGCTTTGCGGAGCTGGTCTGCTCCAACTCCCTGCGCTCCGACCGGCTGGAGAACGCCGTCGGCCTGCTCAAGGAGGAGATGCGCCGCGTGGGCTCCCTGGTGATGGAGGCGGCGGACCTGGCCCGCGTGCCGGCCGGCGGCTCCCTGGCCGTGGACCGGGAGCGCTTTTCCAGCCACATCACGGGGGCGCTGGAATCCCACAAAAACGTGCGCGTGCTGCGCCAGGAGGTCTTCGCCCTGCCGGAGGGGCCCGTGGTGGTGGCCTCCGGTCCCCTGACGGACGGCCCGCTGCTGGAGGCCATCCAGAGGGAAACGGGACGGGAGCAGCTCTCGTTTTATGATGCGGCGGCCCCCATCGTCTACAAGGACTCCATCGATATGGACAAGGCCTTCCGCGCCTCCCGATATGGCCGGGGCGAGGAGGGCGGCGACTACATCAACTGCCCCATGGATCGGGCGCAGTACGAGACCTTCTACCAGGCCCTGATGGAGGCCAAGACCGCCCCCGTGCACGGCTTTGAGGACAGCAAGGTGTTCGAGGGCTGCATGCCCGTGGAGGTCATGGCCAAGCGGGGCATGCAAACCCTGTGCTTCGGTCCCCTCAAGCCCAAGGGCCTGACCGACCCCCGAACCGGAAAGATGCCCTATGCGGTGCTGCAGCTGCGCCAGGACGACGCCGCCGACACCCTGTATAACCTGGTGGGCTTTCAAACCCGCCTGCTCATCCCCGAGCAGAAGCGGGTGTTCGGGCTGATTCCCGGGCTGGAAAAGGCCCGCTATGCCCGCTTTGGCGCGATGCACCGCAACACCTTCCTCAACTCCCCGGGCCTGCTGGACCAGGACTTTCGCCTGCGGGAGGGGCTGTACTTCGCCGGCCAGATGACCGGTGTGGAGGGCTACATCGAGTCCGCCGCCTCCGGCCTGGTGGCTGGCGTCTGCCTGGCGGCGGAGCTGGCCGGCCGGCCAAGGCCGGATTTCACCGACGAAACGGTGCTGGGAGCCATGGGGCGCTACATTTCCACGCCCAACCGGCACTTCCAGCCCATGAACGCCAACTTCGGCGTGATGGCGGAGCTGCCAAGGCGCGTGCGCAACAAGCAGGAGCGCTATGCGGCCATCGCCCAGCGCAGCTTGGACAAAATCGCCGCGCTCTTGCCCGAGCTTTAGCGGATTTGGCGCTCCAAAACGCGGTTTTGGAGCGCCTTTGCCTAGAAACCAGAGGAAAAAGATGGGAAGCTTCTTCCCAAGGAGCCCAGTTGTGGAAACGGAAAGGATGAACGCAACGATGTCGAATTTTAAGGGAACCACCATCGTGGCCGTGCAAAAGGACGGCAAGACCGCCATCGCCGGGGACGGACAGGTGACAATGGGCGAGACCACCATCATGAAGCACGGGGCCAAGAAGGTGCGCCGGCTGTACAACGACCAGGTGGTCGTGGGCTTTGCCGGCTCGGTGGCCGACGCGTTTTCCCTGTGCGAGAAGTTCGAAAGCTGCCTGGAGCAGTATGCGGGCAACATGCCAAGGGCCGCCGTGGAGCTGGCCCAGACCTGGCGGATGGACAAGGCCATGCGCAAGCTGGAGGCCATGTTGCTGGCCGCCGACAAGCAGAACCTGCTGCTCATCTCCGGAACCGGCGAGGTCATCGCCCCGGACGACGGCGTGCTGGCCATCGGCTCGGGCGGCAACTACGCCCTGGCCGCGGCCAGGGCCATGGTGCGCAACACCGAGCTGGAACCCAAGGAGATCGTCCGCAAGGCGCTGGAAATCGCCTCGGAGATCTGCGTGTACACCAACGACCACATCAGCGTGGAAGAGGTCTGAGACCCTCTCCCCTTCCGCTGTGAACGACGGATAAGGAGGCATGCCTGCATGCAATTGACCCCGCGCCAGATCGTCAGCGAGCTGGATAAATACATCATCGGCCAGGCGGAGGCCAAGCGCGCCGTGGCCGTGGCCCTGCGCAACCGCTATCGCCGCTCCCGTTTGCCCGAGGAGGAGCGCGAGGAGATCACCCCCAAGAACATCCTCATGGTGGGCCCCACGGGCGTGGGCAAGACGGAGATTGCCCGCCGTCTGGCCAAGTTGGTGGACGCCCCCTTCATCAAGGTGGAGGCCACCAAGTTCACCGAGGTGGGCTATGTGGGCCGCGACGTGGATTCCATGGTGCGCGACCTGGTGGAGACCTCGCTGCGCATGGTCAAGGACCGCATGGGCAAGGACGTGGAGCTGACCGCGGACCAGAACGCCCAGGAGCGCATTTTGGACGCCCTGTTGGACCAGGGCAAGGAGAAGAAAAGGCCCCAGAACCCCATCGAGGCCCTGCTGGGGCCGGTGCGGGAGCCCAGCCTACCCCCGGAAGAGCACGAAAAGCGCAGGTCCCGCCGGGAAGAGCTGCGCGCCCAGCTGTTGGCGGGCGACCTGGAGGCCGAGATCATCGAGATCGAGGTGGAGGACAGCGGAAACGGCGAAACCCTGCCGGGCACCGACGTTTCCATGCAGGACCTGATGGGCAGCTTCCTGCCCAAGAAGAAAAAGCTGCGCAAGGTGAGCGTGCTGGAGGCCCGGCGCATCCTGCGGGCGGAGGAGACCGCCAAGCTCATCGACATGGACGCCGCCACCTCCCAGGCCATCCACAGGGCCGAACAGGACGGCATCATCTTCCTGGACGAGATCGACAAGATCGCCGGCCGCGCCCAGTCCGGCCAGCCGGACGTGTCCAGGGAGGGCGTGCAGAGGGACATCCTGCCCATCGTGGAGGGCTCCACCGTCAACACCAAGTACGGCCCCGTGAAGACGGACCACATGCTCTTCATCGCCGCCGGCGCCTTCCACGTGGCCAAGGTGACCGACCTGATCCCCGAGCTGCAGGGCCGCTTCCCCGTGCACGTGGAGCTTGCGCCCCTGACCAAGGACGACCTGCAGCGCATCCTCACCCAACCGGAAAACGCCCTGATCAAGCAATACCAGCAGCTCATGGCCGTGGACGGGACGAAGATCGAGTTCACCGACGACGCCCTGGACGAGATTGCGGAGATGGCCGTGCAGGTCAACGAGAACCGCGAGAACATCGGCGCCAGGCGGCTGCACACCCTCATCGAGCAGGTGCTCGAGGAGGTGGCCTTCACCGCCGGGGAAAACGGCCCGGAAACGGTGACCATCGACAGGGCCTATGTCAAGAAGCAGCTGGGCTCCATGGTCAAGGAGATCGACGTCTCCAAGCAGATCATCTAGAAAGCGCAAGAAGGGGGGGACCGCCCAAAGGACGGTCCCCCCCTTTCGCGCTTGTCCGCCTGGGCGCTACCAGTGCACCCGGCCCGACCGCAGGTCCTCCACGATGGAGGGCTTCTCCTCCTCGGGCTGCACCAGACGGCCCGCAAGGCTTTCGTCCGCCAGCGGGGCATAGAGGGCGGGCCTGCGCTCCAGAGCCCGGCGGCGGCGCAGGCTCGGCTCGCCCGTCATCCGGGTGGGCACGAACCAGGGCGGCTGCACCTTTTCCTGGTCCAGGTCGATGCAGTGGCTGACCACCACGTCCGCATCGAAGCCCGCGTCCGCCTTTACCTGGCCCCAGTGGTCGATGACGCTGCTGTGGCCGGCGGCGGCGTAGACGTAGGACTTGGCGGTGACGATGTATAGGTCGTTGTCGTTGGCTCGGGTGCGCAGCGTGGCCTCGCCGATGCTGTCGTACCAACCGTAGCCGGCGGTGGGATGGAAGACGATGCGCGCGCCCCGCAGCCCCAGAACGGAGAGCACCTCCGGAAACATCATGTCATAGCAGATGGCAAGGCCCACGCGGCCAAAGTCCAGATCGAACACGGGCAGGCGGTCGCCGGGCGCGATTTGCCAGGCCTCGTCCGAGGGCAGCTGCACCTTGTCGTAGAAGCCCACGGGCGCCCCATCCCGGCCGAAGATGGTGGCCCGGTTGTAGATGGCCCCGCCCTGCTCGTGCAGGTAACAGCCCACCACGTACATGCGGTGTTTGCGGGCCACCTGGGCCATGGCAGCATCCGCCAGAAGGCCCGCCTCCGCTGCCAGGGGGGCAAAGAGGCTGTTTGGGCCGATGTCCGGCAGAAAGCGGGCAATGCCCGTCACGTCCTCGGAGCTGGTGACGATGTCGCAACCCTCTTGGCCTGCCTGCTCCAGCAGGGTGCAAACCTTGTCCAGCCGGGGTTGTACGTAGCCGGAAAGGATGGCCGCCTTGTCTGCCCGGTAGGCGGGGTTGAGAAAATCCAGTTCCGGCGGCGGAAAGGAAAGCTCGGCCTGGATGGCCGCGACCTTGACCTTGGTCGGCATGGCGTTGTTTCCTCCTTTCCGGGGCGTTCGGGCGCCCCGCTAGGCCCATTATACCAAGGCCTTCGCCGCCTGGGAAGGGGCAGGGACGCTTGCATCCGGAACTTCGGGCGTGCTAGAATGTGCATGAAAAGCGGCGAGAAAGGCGGCGAGAAACCATGGCGAAGGCGCAGCTGCGCAAGGCCCAGCCCCAGGAGCTGGACCTGCTGCTTTCCTGGGACCGGCATGTGTGCCGGCAGGAGCTGGAAAGAAGCATCGGCCTGGGCAGAACCTATCTGGTCCTGGAGGAGGGACGCTTCGTGGGCTGGATGCGCTACAACCTGTTTTGGGACGAGCATCCCTTCCTGAACATGCTCTTCCTCTTGGAAGAGGCCCGCGGCAAGGGCTACGGCCGCCAGGCCATGGAGGCCTGGGAGCGGGAGATGCGCCAGCTGGGATATGGGCGGGCGTTCACCTCCACCCAGGTGGACGAGTATGCCCAGCACTTTTACCAGAGGATCGGCTACCAGGTGGTGGGAGGCTTCTTCCCAGCCCCGGGCGATCCGCTGGAGCTGCTGCTCCGCAAGGAGCTGTGAGCTTCGCCCCAAAGGCGGTGCGTCCGGCGCGACGGCCCTTCCCCATAAACCCCTGTTTTCCTTTTTCCAGGAAAATTTGGGGTTCTTTTTGTGCGATAATGGCGGCGAAGGGAGGAAACGAGCATGCTTTGGATACGGGAAGAAGGCGGCCTGGCCCCCCAGGAGGCGGTGGACGTGGCCGAGGCCGCCGCGAAGGAATTCGGGGTTCCGCTCGGCATCCTGCTGGGTACCTGCGAGTGCGAGACCGACTTCCGGCTAGGCCTGGTCTCCAGCGCGGGCGCCGTCGGGCCCCTGCAGTTCTTGCCGGGCTATGCGGCGGATTACTACCGCTACGCCGGGTTTGTGTTCGACCTGGAGGGCTGGGACGCCCTGCGGGGCGCGGCGGCGGTGTTTTTGACCTACGCGGCCTGGGGCCGGGAGCGCCACGGCCTGCAGGGCGAGGATGCCTGGCGCTTCGCCGTCTCCGCCCACCGCTACGGCCAGAACAGCCAGACCTGCCTGGATCGGGAAAACCGGCGGGTGCTGGACGTGGAGGCCCACATGCGGCGCAACGGGCTCTGGTACGGCGTCCAGGAGGACGGCGGCGGGCAGGCGGAAGCGGACGGCGGCGAGCAGACGGAAGCGGCCCATATCGCCGCCCAGGCCGCCGCCTGGACCTTGGACAAGCTGGGCTACCGCTATTCTCAGGCCGACCGCCTGGAGGCGGACGCCTTCGACTGCTCCTCCCTGGTGGCCCGGGCCTACGCCGCCCAGGGGGTGGTCTGGGGCTGCCAGGGCGCGCCCGTGCCCAGCAGCAACCGGGAGGTGTACGACGACCACTTCCGCCTGCTTTGGCCCGAAAGCTATGACAAGATCGGCCAAAGCTTGGGCGGAAAGGAGGTTTTGGACCTGGCCAAGCAGCCGGGGGACCTGCAGTTTTTGTGCACGGATTCCTCCACCGGCCGCGCCAACCGCATCACCCACGTGGCCATGGTGGCCAACGACGAGAGCATCGTCCACGCCCGGGGCAAGGCCTACGGGGTGCGGTTGGACGGGCGGGGGCTCTACGCGGGCAAGGTCTGCGCCTTGACGCGCTACGACCCGGAGGCGCCCCTGCGCCAGGGCATGCAGGGCGGCAGGGTCAAGGCCCTGCAGCATGCCCTCAACGCCCGGGGCGCGGCGCTGGAGGAGGACGGCATCTACGGGGAAAAGACCGCGCAGGCCTATGCCAAGTACGCATCGTCCGCC
>CALWRM010000060.1 GCA_944383925.1 uncultured Clostridia bacterium | reverse complement strand
CTGCTGAGCGCCAGCCTGTTACAGGCCGCTTCGCTGATCAACGCCAAGCTGAGCCGTCGCCGCGCCGCCTACAAGGGCTTTACGCCCCTGCTCAACGCGGGCCTTGCCCTGTTTTTTGCCTATGCTCCGGATCGCTTGTTCGCCCTGGCTCCCTATCTGTTCGGCGGATGGGCGATGCTCAACGCCCTATTGAGCCTCGTCAACCTATTCTTGCAGCGCAGGGATGGAGACGGCGCCTGGTATTGGCAGCTCGTGGCCGCGTTCCTTTATGCGTTGCTCGGTCTTAGCTTCTTCATCGGTCCCCTGCACCGCTTTGTGGCCGTCAATCTGCTGATTGCACTGTACTTTGCCGCCTATGGCCTGTGCTCCATCTCCGATGGGCTACAGCTGCTCTTCCCCAGCAAGCGGCAGGTGCACGCCCGCCACCTGCGGGTGGTGTTGCCCAGCTTCATTTCCTCTTTCATTCCCCAACGACTGCTGACCACCCTGAACCTACTCATCGCCGCCCATTCCCTGCCGCAGGTCTTGGACGAGCGGGATGAAAGCCGGGAAAACCTGGAGCTGTTCATCCATCTTTCTAGAGACAGCGCCTCCGCCTTTGGGCACTGCGACGTCTGCGTGGAGGACAAGGTCTATTCCTACGGCTGTTATGACTGGCTCTCCAAGCGCGTGTTCGGCGCGTTCAGCGAGGGGGTGATGGCCGTGACCGAACGCAGCGCCTATATCTATCACTGCCTGCATGTGGAAAAGAAGGTGCTGGTGGGCTTTGGGCTCCGCGTTTCCAGCGAGCGCATGGCCGCGGTGCAATCGCGCCTTGCCAAGATGCGCTCGGTGATGGTGCCTTGGAAACCTCCCCGGCAGCAGCTGGAGGAGGCGGGCGCCAGCGAGCAGGAGCTCTCGGCGGCGGTCGATGACGCCAGCCTTTTGTACGGCGCCACCCACGCCCACTTCTATAAGTTCCGAAAGGGCCGCCTAAAGACCTATTTCTTCCTTGGCAACAACTGCGTCAAGGTGGCCGACTACATCATCGGCGCCGCCGGCATCGACGCCGTTGGCGGCGGCATCGTCACCCCAGGAACCTATTACAGCTTCCTTTCCGACCTGTACCGCCGCGGCGACCTGGTCCGCAGCCGAAACGTCTACGCCTTGGAGGAGAACGCAAAGCTGGAGCACGCCTAAGCCCTCCGAAAAAAAGCAGGAGGCCTGCGCCCAACGGCGCAGGCCTTTTTCTCATTCGTGCGTATAGCGTTCCACGTCCCGAAGCATTCGCTCCGCCTGCTCCTGGTCGTCTGCGCGGGCCACCAGGAACAAACCCTTGGAGGACAGCCCCTCCATCAGGGGACGGATCTGCTCGGGTTCCACCAGAATCACCAGGTTCTTCCCCGCCGCCTGGATGCGCCGCAGCTCCGGCAGATAGGCCGTCGCGGGCCGTTGGCCGGCCACCTGGGTCCACTGGATGGCCTTGAGCCGAGGAATGGACAAAAGCGCGTCCAGATGCCGAATCTGCTCCATCCCGTCCAGATGGTATAGGGGATACTCCAGCAGCGCGCACTGGGCCTCCAGCTCCGGCAGGATGAAGCGCTCGAACATCTGGGGCGAAATCATGCAGGAAAGGTCGCATTGCATCTGGGCATGGAGCCCGGGCGCCCAGGTGGAAAGCCACTGCACCACGCCCCCGCCCTCGTTGTTGGCCCGCACCCGTTCAAACACGGCCAACATGGTCTGTTCGTACACGGGCTCGATCTTGCGCAGCGCCCGCTCCACGGCTTGCGGCTCCTCGATCATGTCCATCAGCAGATTGCCGCTGCCATAGAGATGGGCCAAGGCGTCCGCGTTGCCCGTGGAATCCGGCATGGAAACAAAGTACCGGCCCTTGGCGTCCTGCACAAAGGCCTCGGCCAGCGAAAGGGTTTTTTGATACAGCTCGCTTTGCTCGTCAAACTCCAAGGCGTCCAGATCCTCCAAGGAGGGCGTGGACCAGTAGGAATCGGTGAAGCGATACTTCGCCCCCTTGAAAAAGCCCGCATGGCCGGCCGCGCCCAGGTTGACAAAGATGGCCGGAAAGCTTTCGCCCCCATAGTAGCTGGCGCGCATGATGTTTTCGTTGCGCTGGATGATGTATTCCTCGTCCATCCAATGCCGCCGGCAGGCCTCCGCCTCCTTGGGAAAGGGATATTCCACGGCCTTGCCGTCCTTCCAGGCCGTCACGGCAAAGCAGCAGCGGTCCACCAGCTCGCCCTGCCAGAAGGCGCAAAACCTTTCCTTTGCCCGTTCCCAATCGTTCTTAAACTCCATCGGCCTCCCCCTTCCCTCGCGCATCTAAAGAAAAGAAGGGCGCATGGATGGCAACCGCCTTCCTGCGCCCTGCGCCCGCGCTTAGGCGCAAAAATGCAGCGCTGCCTCCGCCGCGGAGGCGGCGTCCTTGGTGTAGCAATCCGCGCCGATGGCCTCGCAGAAGCTCTGCGTAACCGGCGCGCCGCCGACCATGATCTTCACCTGATCGCGAATGCCGCGCCTCTTGGCCTCCTCCACCACGTTCTTCATCTCGTGCATGGTGGTGGTCAGCAGCGAGGAGCAGCAGATGATGTTGGCTTTGTTGTCGATGGCGGCCTGGACAAAGCTTTCCGGAGACACGTCCACGCCCAGGTCCACGACGGACAGGCCGCGGCCCTCCATCATCATCTTGACCAGGTTCTTGCCGATGTCGTGCAGGTCGCCCTTGACGGTGCCGATGACGACCATGCCCTTGGCCGTGGCGCCTTCGGCTGCCAGGTGGGGCTTGAGCAGGGCGGTGCCCATATTCATGGCCCTGGCGGCGATGAGCACCTCGGGCACGAAAATCTCATTGTTTTTAAACTGCTCGCCCACCACGGCCATGCCGTTGAGCAGGCCTTCCTCCAGGATGCGGGTGGGCTCGATGCCCTCGTCCAAGGCTTTTTGGACCAGTTCCTTGACGGCCTTGGCCTTGCCCTTTTGCAGCTGCAGGGAAATTTCGTTCAGGTCGAACATACGTTTGCGCCTCCTATTGCATTCTCGCCTTTGATGCTTAACGGATCCGGCTTAAACCGCGTTGGTCACGGCGTCCAACATGGCGTCGATGTTTTCCAAGGGGGTATCGGGCATGATGCCGTTGCCCGCGGCCAGCAGCAGGCCGCCCTTGGGGGTGTAGATGGCGCGGACCATCTCCGCAATGCCCGCCCGCACCTGTTCCGTGCTGCCTTCCGGCAGCAAATGCTGCACGTCCACGCCCGCCAGGAAGCTCAGGCGGTCGCCGTAGGTGGCGGCGGTCTTGTGGAAATCCATGCAGCCCACCTGAATGGGGTGAAACACGTCCAAGCCCGCCTCGATCAGATCGTCCATCAGCAGGGTGTTGTCCCCGCAGGAATGCAGGAAGAAGTGCAGGCCCTTGCTATGGACGTAGGAGATGATTTCCTTATACAGCGGCAGATACAGCTCCTTAAACACCGCGGGCGACATCATGGGGCCCTGTTGGTGGCCCAAGTCGTCGGAGGTAAAGATGCCGTCCACGCCCGCATCCACAAAGCGGTCCACGATGGCCTTATAGTACTCCACCAACAGCCAACCCAGCTCCTTGAGCTCGTCCATGGCGTCGTAATAATCGTACATGAGGTTTTCCATCCCCCGGATGGACCAAAAGCGCTCGTGAAACAGCTTCCACCAGGCGCCCAGCACGTACCTTCCGCCCGCGTTGTCCACGGCCCGCTTGACGCCGTCGAAGGCGCCCGGCTCGTTGGGGTTCGGAAAATCGGCCTTGAAGCGGTCAAACTCGCTCCACTCGTCCATCAGCACGCAGAGCTGGCCGATGGAGTGGGTCTCCTTGCCCGTATAATCCTTAAAGCCCCAACGGTATCTGGGATTGCCGTTGGGAGAAAGCGCCTCGCCCGGATCCTGGTAAAAGGCGCCGACAATGTCGTCGGGGTATTTGGCCGCGATGGCGTCCAAGGTCTCTTGCCCGTATTTGGCGGCAAGCCCATCGCCCCACCACTTGCACATAAACAGCGGCACCCGCACATGGTCTCCCTTGCGCTCGATGGCTTGGATGACCTCTTGCTTGGTCATGGCTTCGCGCATGCCCGCAACACCTCCCTTGCCTTTCCTTGGCTCGAGTATACTATTTCTCCAAAAGGCTTGATTGCACAATTTTTGTTTTTCTAGTATTTTTTTACGCTTCCATCTGCTATACTGGCGGCAGGAACGGAAAGCGAAAGGAGGACGCGCCATGGCTGCAAATCCATACGAGATCTTGGACAAGGCCGCCGTTGCGGACATGCTCAAGAGCTTTCAGGCCTGCACTTGCCTGCCCGTGCAGCTTCTGGACGGGGATGGGGCCATTCTGGAAGCCTATGGTCCAGCCACAGGCTATTGCCTGCTGCTGAAGAAGCACCTTTTCAGCCAGCCCTCCTGCGAAAAAATCCACATGGATGCGGCCAGGCGCGCCCAATCCCTGGGCGAAACCTATATCTTCAACTGCCACGCGGGCTTAACGCACATGGTGTTCCCCCTGCTCCGAGGCGGCGTGTTATACGGCGCGGTGTTGGCGGGGCCTTTTCTCATGGACGCGCCGGACTCCGGGCTTGTGCTGGAGATTTCCAAAGGCAGGGCCCTGTCCGCGCCGGCGCTTTTGGGGCTTTACGAGGAGCTTTCCGCCGTGAAACAGATCTCGCCCGCGCTGGCCGGACACATGAGCCGGCTGCTGTTCTATCTCTTTTCCGGCGCGACGCCGGACGCGCAGCGAGAGCTGCTCCAAAGGCACGAGCAGCTTGCCCAGCAGGCGCGCATCAACGAATCCATCCAAAGGTTTAAGAGCCAGGGCGTGACCGAGGAAAGCCCCTATCCCTATGAGCTGGAGCGGGAACTGCTGGTCAAGGTACGAACCGGGGACCTGTACGGGGCCAGCGCCCTGCTCAACGAGCTGCTGGGCTTTTTGCAGTTCTCCAGCGGCGGCCAGCTGGAGCCGCTGCGCAATCGGGCGTTGGAGCTTTGCAGCCTGTTTTCTCGGGTGGCCGTGGACCAGGGCGCGCCGGCGGACAGCGCGTTGCGGCTCAACGACCATGTGCTTTCTTCCCTGCGCGGGGCGCAAACCTTGGAAGGGCTTGGCTATCAGCTGCTCAAGGCGCTGGAGGCCTTCATGGAATCCGGCTCCGGCTTGCCCGCCTCCGCCGGACGGGAAAGCATCAAGAAGGCGGTCCGCTACATCTCGCGCAACTACGCCCTGTCCATCTGCCTGGAGGACGTTTCCAGGTACGTCAACCTAAGTCCCAGCTATTTTTCCGGCCTGTTTAAGCAGTGCACGGGCTTTAGCTTTAAGGAATACCTAAACCTGGTTCGCATAGAGGAAAGCAAGCGCCTGCTGGCCAACACGGACTATTCCATCGTGGACATTGCGGTCGCCACCGGCTTTCAGGACCAGAGCTACTTTTCCAAGGTCTTCAAGCGCCATGTGGGCGTTACGCCCAAGCAATACCGCTAGGCGGCTTCCAAAGAAAATACCAAGCGCCCTATTTTTTTACAATGCAAGCGGCCGCCGCCTTTGTTATGATAGATAAAACCCGTTCATGGTCGGCGAGTTAAAGGAGGGGAACGCCATGAAACACGACATGCAGGCCTGGTTGGCCGGGCTCTTCGGTCCTGGCCCCAAGAAGCCGTTGCCCATCTTGTCCTTTCCCGGGGTACAGTTGTTGGATGTTAACGTGCGCAGCCTGGTGACGAGCGCCCAGCTGCAGGCCGACTGCATGCTTGCCGTTGCCAAGCGCACGCCCGCCGCCGCCGCCGTGAGCCCGATGGATCTTTCGGTGGAGGCGGAGTGCTTCGGCGCGCCCGTTCGCTTTGCCGACGACGAGGTGCCGACGATCCCCGAGGCCATCGTGCAGGATGAGGAGGACGCGCGGCGTCTCCCCGTGCCCGCCGTGGGCGCTGGCCGCACGGGTCTTTGCCTGGAGGCCGTCTCCAAGGCCGCCGCCCTGCCCCTGGACCGCCCGGTTCTGGCCGGCGTCATCGGCCCCTATTCCTTGGCAGGCCGGCTCATGGGCGTGACGGACATCCTCTATGCCTGCTTCGACGAGCCGGAAACCGTGCATTTGGTCTTGGAAAAGGCCACGCGCTTCTTGAAGGATTACATGCTCGCCTTCCGCCAGGCCGGCGCCAACGGCATCATCCTGGCCGAGCCCTTGGCCGGCCTGTTGTCTCCGGCCATGGGCGGGGAATTCTCCTGCGAGTATGTGGCCCAGCTGATCGCCGACGTGCAGTCGGCGGATTTCCCCGTGATTTACCACAACTGTGGCGACGCCACGATCCCCATGGCCCCCCAGATCGCCTCCATCGGCGCCAAGGCCTATCACTTCGGCAACGCCATCCGCTTGGCGGACATCCTGCCCTTGATGCCCAAGGACGCCCTGGTCATGGGCAATGTGGATCCAGCCGGCCAATTTAGCCAAGGCACCCCCGCTTCCATCGAGGCGGACACGCGGCGGGTGCTGCAGGAGTGCTCCGGCTTTGACAACTTTCTGCTCTCCTCCGGCTGCGATATTCCGCCCCAGGCCAGTTGGGACAACATCGACGCCTTTTTCCAGGCCTCCCAGGCCTTCTACCTTTCCAAATAGGGCGCCCGCTTTCAAGCGCAGCAAAGGGCCCGGCAACTTGCCGGGCCCTTGTTTTCCCATTCTTTGCTTATTTCTTGGGGTTTCTGCGCAGGAAGGCCGGTACGTCGGGGTTGTACTCCTGACGGGTCTGCGCGGGAGCGGGAGGCAGGTCCTCCTCCTCGCCGTACACCCTCTGGCTCCTGGCGGGGCGCACGGGAGCGGGCCGGTCGTCATGGTAGCTCTGCTCCACAGGCTGGGTCTGGGGCTCCTCGTCATACGCGTCGTAACCCCTGGCGGACTGCACGCGGGGCTGCTGGGCCGCCTGCTGCCTGGGCGCGCGCTGCTCCCTCTCGCCCATCACCCAAACGGGGATGGAGGGTTCCTCGCGGTTGGCGCGGCTGTCCGGGGTGCGAACCACCTGCTTGTTGCTGCTGGCCGCCGGCACCTCGTAGTTGTCCGAAGCGCCGCCTTCAAAGCCCGTGGCGATGACGGTGATGCGCACCTCGTCGTCGAAGGTCTCGTCGATGCCCGCGCCGAAGATGATGTTGGCCTCGGGATCGGCCGCCTGGGCGATGAGGGAAGCGGCCTCGTTGACCTCCAGAATGCCGATGGAGTTGCCGCCGGTGATGTTGATGAGCACGGCGGTCGCCCCCTCGATGGTGGTCTCCAGCAGGGGGGACTGGATGGCCTGCTTGGCAGCCTCCAGCATGCGGTTCTCGCCCTTGCCCATGCCGATGCCCATGTGGGCCATGCCGCGGGATTCCATGATGGTCTTCACGTCGGCGAAGTCCAGGTTGATCAGGCTCGGCACGGCGATCAGGTCGGAAATGCCCTGAATGCCCTGGCGCAGGACGTCGTCGGCCATGCGGAAAGCGTCGGGCAGGGAGGTGTTCTTGCCGACGATCTGCAAAAGCCTGTCGTTGGGGATCACCACGAGGGTATCCACCTGGGCCTTAAGCTCCATGATGCCCTTTTCGGCATTGAGCATGCGCTGTCTGCCCTCAAAGAGGAAGGGCTTGGTGACGACGCCGATGGTCAGCACGCCAAGGTCCCTGGCGATCTGCGCCACCACCGGAGCCGCGCCGGTGCCCGTGCCGCCGCCCATGCCGGCGGTGATGAACACAAGGTCGGAGCCCTTGATCATCTTGGAGATCTCCTCGCGGCTCTCCTCGGCGGCGTTGCGGCCGATGGCCGGCTGCGCGCCGGCGCCCAGGCCCTTGGTGAGCTTTTCGCCGATCTGGATCTTTTGCTCGGCCTTGGACTGGGCCAGAGCCTGCTTATCGGTGTTGATGGCGACAAAGTCCACGCCGCGAAGGCCATATTCCACCATGCGGTTTACCGCGTTGTTGCCCGCGCCGCCGCAGCCAACAACCTTGATCTGCGCGCCCAATACCTGTTCCATCTCAAATTCCAACACTTGAATCCCCCTCGTTGCATTAGTTTGCACAAAGCCTCAGGAACCATCAAAGCAAGCAATTTCGTTGACAAAACCTTGATAAACGCCCTTGGTTTCTCCTACTTGGTGAAGAAACCCTTGAGCATCTGACCAAACTTGGACTTTTTTCCGGAAGACTCCGCCGGGCCGGCTTCCATCTGCGTGACGGATTCGTACACCAGCTCCAAGAGCCCCAGCGCCGCCGAGTACACCGGCGAATTGAGCTTAACGGCCATGGGCTGCGGGGCCTTGACCGGCCTTTCCACCACGGCGGAAACGAACTCGCGCCCTCCGCGCATGAGCACCATACCGCCGCCGGATAGGTAGAAGGTGGACCGAGAGTTGAGGCGGATGCCCGAACCCTCGATGGTGTTTTGCACCATTTCGGCGATTTCGGCTGCCCTTGGTTCAATCACGGCGGCTGCCTGTTCCCGCAGGATGATCACCTCGCGGCCCTCGGGGTCCTGCACGCTGATTTCGGCGGAACCCGCGCCAAAGCTATACTTGCGCTTGACCTCCTCGGCCATCTCCATGGTCAGGTGCAGGCCGTAGGCGATGTCGGCGGTGATGTGGCCGCCTCCCACGGGGAGCACCCGCTGGTACACCAGCGCGTCGCCCTCCACGAACATGATCTCCGTGGAAAGGTAGCCCATATCGATCAGCACGGCCACCTTATCCCGTTCCTCGGGGGGAATCAGCATCAGGGCCTGTCCCAGCGAGGGAGAGAGGTAACCGTTGATGTGGATGGACTGGGATTCGAACCTGGCCTGCATGTCCTCCAGGAACACGGGATCGGCCACCACGAAGGAAGCCATGCAGCGCATGACGGACCCGCGCATGCCGACGGGCTCCATGGTGCGCCTTTCGTCCACGCGGAACCAAGCGGGGCTGCGGTGGATGACCACCCAGCCGTTCTTGGAGGTATAATCGAGGGCCCGGTTCATGAGCTCGTCCACATCCTCCGCGGTGATGCGGCGCTCATTTTCCAAGTTGAGGCTTACCTCGTTTTGCTCTATCTTGATAAAGTCGCAGGGAACGCCGACGTAGATCTCCTTAATCTCGCGGCCCGAGGAAAGTTCCGCCTCGCGGATGCAGCGCAGGATCGCATCATCCACCTCTTCGTCGGACGCATTCCAATGTCCCTCACAATACCCGTCATAGGGAACCACGCCAAAGCCCAGAAGCTGCGCGGGATTTGCCCCGGTACCCTCTCCAACCAACGTTACAATCTTGGAGGTTCCAAACTCTATGGCGGCAGCCGTACTCTTCATTGTTTCGCCTCCTGAATGCGGATCTACCATGCAAAGGCGATTTGCCTTACATACGTCACCTATTTTATTTTACCATTATACTGCATGCCTTCTTGCTTGAAAAGGTCTTTGAAGTAAAATTCCCGCTAGAGAAGATGTTTCAAATTATGCATTTTCTGGTATTTTTCGCTTCAGGAGGCCTTTTGGGTTTTCGGCGTTTTGTCCCATTTCCGGGAAAAAGCGGGCTGTATGGCTTGTCCTGGCCGCAGAGCGCCTCTCCCTGCCCAGCCATCTTACTCTTTTGTAAGCAAAAAAGCCAGGGATCGGCCTCCTTTCGGCCAACCTTCCCCGGCTTATCGGCTTGTCCTTTCTATGGGTTCTATTCCTCATCGCCGGTCTGGGGCGTTTGGGTGGCCTGCGCATCCTCTTGCGTCTCTTCCGGGGCGCTCTGCGGCGCTTCCTCCACGCCCGGCTCCTCCTCTAGGTCCGAGCTCTCCTGGGTTTGGGAGCTCTCCGGCTCCTCCAGGTCCAGCTGCAGGGGCTCGCCCTCTCCCTGGAAGGTGGCGTTCTTGCCTGTGGACAGGTTGAGCGTGCCGCTGACATATCCCTCGGAAATCAGCACGGGCAGCGTGCCCCGCAACCAGCGTATCTTCTCGTCCATGTTTTCAAAGTTGCCCAGCTCCACCAGGAAGCCGTTGGTGGTGATCATGCATAGGTCCGAAACCTCGGCAACGTCGATTTCGGAAATCAGGTGGGTCGCTTCCTGATCCAGCAGGGTCGTGAGGATCACCTGCAGGGCGCTGAGCTGTTTGGGGTCCTCCGACTCCACCTGTTCGCCCACCTGAAAGCTGCTCACCTCCAAGCCCGTCACCACGGGCACCGTGCTGTCCCCCAGGCTTTGGCGCACCTCGAGGATGTAGCCCTCCTCGTCCATGATGATGAGCGAACCCGCGAACTGGATCACCGCCCGCTCGGCGCGCTCATGTACCTGAATGCGCAGCTTGTCCGGCAGGATGTAGCCGATTTCCTCCACCTCAAAGTAGGGGCTTTGGTTGATGTTGTCCCGGATCTGGCTGAGGCGCAGCTTAAAGATGCTCTCGTCGTAATCCACCTGGGCCAGCTCCGCCACCAGGAGGGGATCCCTCTGGCTGCACCCCTCCACCACCACCTCGCGCACGCGGAAGAGCTGCAGGCCCATCACCACGCAGATGGTCACAAGCACTAGCAGCAAAAAGACGATCAGCAGTATTCTCCCTGTGCGCATCTGTTCCGTTACGCCTCCGTTTCCACCCGTTGCATGTCTGCGCCAAGGCCGGCAAACATGGCTTCCAGGCGTTCGTATCCTCTGTCGATGTATGCGATATGGTCCACGATGGTCTCGCCTTGTGCGCCAAGGCCGGCCAGGACCAGCGCCGCCCCGCCCCGCAGATCCCTGGAGGCGACCCTTTGTCCAAAGAGGGTTTCCACGCCGCGCACGATGGCGGTGCGGCCGGAAATCTCGATGTCCGCCCCCATGCGGTTCAGCTCGCCCGCATGGGCGAAGCGATTCTCAAACACATTCTCCACCACCACGGACGTGCCGTTCGCCTTGGCGAGCAGCGCCATCATCTGCGCCTGCATATCCGTCGGAAAGCTGGGGTGGGGATTGGTCTCCACCCGGCGAACGGCCCTTGGCCGGCCGACGGCCCGCACGCGCACGCCGCCCTTTTCCTGGGAAACCAGGCAGCCCATCTGGCGAAGCTTGCTCAGCACCGCCTGCATATCCTCCGCCCTCGCGCCCTTGGCAAAGATGTCCCCGCCGGTCATGGGCGCGGCCAAAAGGATGGTTCCGGCCACGATGCGGTCGTTCAGGGGCGTGTAGGCGCAGCCGTGCAGCTGGGCGCCGCCGCCGATGTGGATGGTTCCGCCCCCCGCGCCCCGCACCCGGGCGCCGCAGGCATTGAGGAAGCGCGCCAGATCGCGCACCTCCGGTTCCCGGGCGGCGTTGTGCACGACGGTGTCGCCCTGCGCGGTCACCGCCGCCATGAGGATGTTCTCCGTGGCGCCGACGGAGGGATAATCCAAATGGATCTGGGCGCCGTGCAGCCTCCCCTTGCAGTGGATGAGGCCATGGTCCTCCCGAATCTCCGCGCCCATGGCGCGCAGGGAGGAAAGGTGCAGGTCGATGGGCCTTAGGCCGATTTCGCAGCCGCCCGGATATGTAAATTCCGCCTGGCCAAACCTGGCCAACACGGGTCCCAGCATGAAGATGGAGGAGCGCATCTGCTTGGAAAGCTCCCTCGGCATCCGATAGGAGCTCGCGCCGCCGGCATCCAGCTCGATGGCGCTGTTGTCCCACCGGGCCTTGCAGCCCAGCGCCTGTAGGATCCGGAGCATGTTGTCGATGTCCTTAAGCCGCGGGCAATTGTCCAGCCGTATGCCTCCGTCGCAGAGCAGTCCCGCGGCCAGCAGCGGAAGAACGGCGTTCTTTGCGCCTTGAATCTGGCATTGCCCCGCCAGCGGCGTTCCGCCGCGAATGCTGAAGGCTTCCATCGTTTCCCTCCCCTTTCCAAACACAGCGCGGTGATGGCTTTTTTTTGCATGCTGTATCCTATGGAAGGGGACAAAAAAACGTTCCTAGGCGCGCAGGCTTTTTCCTCTTTTCTTGGGCGGTTTCGGCTTCTTGACCAGGGGATTTTGTCTTCTGGAGACCGAAAGCAGCAGTCCCATGGAGCTTAGGAAGATCATCAGCGTGGTTCCGCCTGCCGTGAAGAAGGGCAGCGGCAGCCCCGTCGTGGGCATCCAGCCGGTCACCACCAGGATGTTGATGATCACCTGGATGCCCAGCATGGCGGTGATGCCCGCAGCCAGGTAGCAGCCAAAGCGGTCGTAGGCGTTCATGGCCACCCGGATGCCGAAGAACACCAACAGGAAAAAGCCGATCAGGATCAACGTGCCGCCCACAAAGCCCAGCTCCTCGCCGACGATGGCGAAGATAAAGTCCGAGGAGGAATAGGGCAAAAACAGGTGTTTCTGCCTCGACATGCCGATCCCCGTGCCAAACCAGCCGCCGTTGGCCAGGGCGAAATAGCTTTGGATCAGCTGCCAGCCGGTGTTTTGCGGATCCGCCCATGGGTCTTGGAAGCTGATGAAGCGCACGAGGCGGGTTTCGTCATACACGAAGAGCAGCAGCACCGTGATGGCCGCCAGGCCCAGCACGATCAGCGAGCAGTTGACCCACCATTTCACGCCACCCAGATAGAACATGACCAACACGACCATCAGGATGGCGCCCGTGGTGGATAGGTTTGGCTGAAAGACCACTAGGGCCGCATAGATGCCGGCCACACAGAGCATGGGAAACACGGTGTGCACCAGGTCGCGCATCTTGTCGTGCTTGAGGTCCATGAACCAGGCGAGGTAGAGCACCATGGTGATCTTGGCGATCTCGGAAGGCTGGATGGAGAGGTAGCTCGTGGTCGTTCCGATGCGCAACCAGCGGTGGGCGGAGTTGACGTAGGGACTCCAGATCGGCGGCCCAGAGACCACGTAGGGCAGGAACATGACCGCTGCCAACAGGCCGATGGTCACCACCACGCCCGTCATCACGATCCATCTTTGCTTGAGGATCCGGTAATCCAGGTTCATCACCACCAACAGGCCCGCAAAGCCCAAGATGGCGCCGAACACCTGTTGCTTAAACTCGCCCAGGGAGTCGCCGCTGATGCCCTCGCTGTAGCTGGAGGCGGAAAGCACCATCAGCAGGCCGATGATGGTCAGCACAACGGTGCAAACCAGCACGCCATAATCGAAGGACAGCCCCTGTCCAAACACGAACAGATGTACTTTTTGCTTGGGCGTCGTCTCCTCCACCCTCGACAAGCGCTCTTGGCGCAGCCTGGGCGCGGGGGCATGCGCCCGCGTTCGTGGCGAAAAACCCTGATCCGGCAAGGGCGGCCGGCGGGAAGCGCCATTTTCCGACTTTGACAAGGGCGCGGTCGTCCTGCGCCCGCGCCCTTGGGATTGGGTTTGTCTTGTGGCTGGTTCGTCTCGCTTGGGGGCGGCGATGCGCTCCGTCTGTCCAATGCCGCTGCGCAGGCGTGGCTCCTGCGGCCGGCGGTTTCCGTTGTTTCGGCGTTGCGTCAAGTGCGCCGTCCTCCTCTCTTTGCCCGATCGCCCAACTACAGCGATTCCACGATCTCCTTGAATACCCTGCCGCGCTGCTCAAAGTCGCTGAACATATCGAAGCTGGCGCAGGCGGGGGAAAGCAGCACCTTCTCGCCCCGGTTGGCCAAGCTTCCCGCCAGGTGCACCGCCTCCTTAAAGCCGGAGGCATGGCGGATGTTGGCAAAGCCGGCCTCGCGCAGGGCCTTTTCGATCTGAGCGGCGGTTTGGCCGATGAGCACGACGGTATGGATGCGCGAGTTCTTGATCTCCCTGGCGAAGGGGGCGAAGTCCGTGTGCTTATCGTAGCCGCCGGCAATCAGCACGCTGGGCACATCCATGGCGCGGACCGCCTGGATGGAGGCGTCCACATTGGTGCCCTTGGAATCGTTGATGTAGGTAACGCCACCCACCGTGCGCACGGTTTCGATCCTGTGCTCGATGCCCGCAAAGGAGCGGAGGGTGTGCCGGATGACCGGCGCCGGCACCTCCATGAGCATGGCCATGCAGGCGGCGGCCATGGCGTTTTGCAGGTTGTGGTTGCCGGGCAGGCGAATCTGGCTGACCTCCACCACGCGGCGCTTCTCCTCGCCGTTGACAAACACCACGTAGCCGTCCTCCACAAAGCAGCCAAGCTCCACCGGATGCTTATCGGAAAACCACGCTACGCGGCAACGCGCCCTTTGGGCCAGGGCGGCGGTCAGGGGCTCCTCGGCGTTGAGCACCACAAAATCGCCCTGCCCCTGGTTTTCAAATATACGCGCCTTCATGTCGATGTATGTTTCCATCGTGCCGTGGCGGTTGAGATGGTCCTCGGTGATGTTCAGGATGGCGGAAACCTTGGGGTGGAAGTCCCGCACGGTTTCCAGCTGGAAGGAGGACACCTCCACCACCAGGCGGTCGTTAGCGCTCAGCTCCGGGATCACCTGGGTGATGGGCAGACCGATGTTGCCCACGCAAAAGCTCAGAAAGCCCGCGTTTTTAAAGACCTCGCCCAGCAGGGTGACCGTGGTGCTCTTGCCGTTCGTGCCGGTGATGGCCACATAGGGGCAGGGGCACAGCGCCGCGCCAAGCTCCAGCTCGCCAATGACCGGCACGCCGGAGGCGGCGGCCTGCTTGAGCACCGGCGCCGTGAGGGGAATCCCCGGGCTTGTGACGACCAGATCGAACTTTCCGCTATCCGGCTCCACGCCCAGCGCCTCCTCGATGGGAAGCCCCTGCAGGGGCGCAAGCGCCTCGCCCAGAACGCCGGCCGTCTTTTGGTCGTAAATGGTCACGCGGGCGCCCAGGGAATCCAGCAGGGCGGCGGCAGCCACCCCGGAACGGGCCATCCCCGCAACCAACACGCGCTTATTCGCAAGCTCCATCTTTCTCTTCTCCCCCTTCTAACCGGCAATAGGTCAGCCCCCTCGTCCCCTTGCCTAAACGCCCAGGGACAACAGGGCCACGATGCAACACAACACCGTAACGGCCGTGTACATGGCCACGATCTTCGGCTCGGACATGCCCCCCAGCTCAAAATGATGATGCAGAGGCGCCATGCGGAACACCCTCTTGTGGCGCAGCTTATAGGAACCGATCTGGATGATGTCGGACAGGCTGGAGGCCACATAGGTAATGGCCAGCAAGGGCAGCAGCAGCGGGATGCGCAGCACCAGGGCCGCCACGGCCACCACGGCGCCCAATTGGAAGGAACCGATGTCGCCCATGAACACCCTGGCCGGGTGCGCGTTGTAGCGCAGGAAGCCCAAGCAGGCGCCGGCCATGGCCGCACAGAGCACCATCATGGTATCGGCGACGGCGGTGTTCACGCCGGAATACTTCATGAATAGGGCGATGAGCATCAGGGTGACGGTGATGACCGTCGTCACCGAGGACAGCAGTCCGTCCACGCCGTCGTTGAGATTGGCGGAATTGACCACGGCGATGGTGACGAACATGTTGAAGGGAATGTACCAAAGGCCAAGGTCCCACTCGGTGTTGACGAAGGGGACGAGGATGGAGGAACCGATGTCCTCATGAAAATAGCAATACAGCGCCAACGCCAGGGAAAGGCCCAGCTGAAAGACGATCTTTTGCCAGGCGCGCAGGCCCAGGGAGCGTTTTTTAACAACCTTGATGTAATCGTCCAAAAACCCGACGGCCGTGAAGGCGAGCACGAACAGGAGGCTGGCCAGCATCAGGTGCGCCCGCTGGTCCTCCGGCGAGAACACCAGCGCTGAGACGGCCAGGGCGATGAGCATGATCAGGCCGCCCATGGTCAGCGTTCCTTGCTTTTTTAGGTGCGATTGGGGTCCGTCTGTGCGCTCCGTCTGGCCGAACTTCCACCTTTGCAACAGGGGGATGCAGGCCGGACCGACCGCCATCATGATGAGGAAGGAGAGGATCAGGGTCAGCAATGCGCTCTGCATGGAATGTCCACGCTCCTTATATCTTTTTCGCGCGCTTCATCGGTGGAATTACGCCTTAATCCAGGCCCATTTCCTGCAACAGCTCGAAAACGACCACCTTTTCGTCGAAGGGCTTTTTCACGCCCTTGACTTCCTGGTAGGTTTCATGGCCCTTGCCTGCCAGGACGATCACATCGCCTTTTTGGGCGATCTCCAGGGCGTGGCGAATGGCCTCCCGACGGTTCTCGATGATCTCGTAGGGGCTGTTGCGCTGGGCGATGCCCGTTTCGATGGCCTCCAGGATCTCCATGGGGTCCTCGTAGCGCGGGTTGTCCGAGGTTAGGATGGAATAATCCGCCAGCCTGCCGGCGATTTCGCCCATGATGGGGCGCTTCTCCTTGTCCCTGCCGCCGCCGCAGCCAAAGACGCAAATCAGCCTGCCCGCGGTGAACTGCCGGACGGTCTCCAGCACGTTTTCCAGAGCCGCCGGCGAATGGGCATAGTCGAGAATGACCTTGTAGGGCGTGTTGGTGCGCAGCGCCTCGATGCGCCCCGGCACCACGCGCATGGACTCCAGGCCCTGCTTGACGGCCTGGAAGCTCATGCCAAGCTCCAGGCAGGTCACGGCCGCGCCCATGGAGTTGTAGACGTTGAAGATGCCGGACAGCTGCAGGTTCAGCTGCACCTCCAGGCCCTTCCAGTCCAACTCGTAGGAGACGCCGTTTTCGCAGATCTCGATCTCCCTGGCCGCCGCGTCCGTGGCGACGGCCACGCCAAAGCCCGTGACCGGCACGCCCTTATCGATCATGTGCACGGAGCTATCGTCGTCCATGTTGACGATGGCCCGGTCGGTGTAGGCGGGGGTGAAGAACTCCTCCTTGGCCCTGCGGTAGCTATCCATGTCGCCGAAGTAGTCCAGATGGTCCTGGGAAAGGTTGGTGTACAGGGCCGCGTCGTAGTGCATGCCGGCCAGGCGCTTTTGGGCCAGCGCATGGGCGGAGACCTCCATCACGCACAGGGTGCAGCCCTTGTCGCGCATATCCGCCAGAAGCTTTTGCAGCTCGACGGATTCGGGCGTGGTCAGCGTGGCCTCATAGGTCTCCTCGCCGATCATGGTGCACACCGTGCCGATCAGGCCCACCTTGTGCCCAGCCATGCGGGCGATGGCGCCGATCATGTAGGCGGATGTGGTCTTGCCCTTGGTTCCGGTGATGCCCACCATGATCATGGACCTTGCCGGATGGCCGTAGAAGCTTTGCGCCAAGCAGCTCATGGCGTGGCGGGAGTCCTCCACCAGCACCTGGGGCAGGTCCACGTCCAGCTTGCGCTGCACCACCAGGGCGCAGGCGCCCTTTTCCTTGGCCTGGGCGGCAAAGTCATGGCCGTCCGCCCGAACGCCGGGCAGGCAGAAGTATAGGTCTCCTGGCTTCACCTTTCTGGAATCGTAGCAAAGTCCCTGAACCTCGGCGTCGCCGCTACATGCCAGCACGCCCTGGTATTCCCTCGTCATCTCGCTGAGCAACATCTGGTTCTCCCCCTTATTCCCTCGCTGTGGCCAAGCTATTCAAACACAACACGCACGGTGTGGGATCTGGATTCATCGTCCTTGGGTATCTTGGTTCCTGCCGCTGGCTCCTGGGACACCGCGAGCCCCGAGCCGGAAATTTTCATTTCCAACCCCTGACTTCGCAGCAAGCGGTTTGCCTGGATCATGGAAAGGCCCGTCACGTCCGGCACCTCGATATATTCGGTTGCCGGCTCCTCGCCCTCGGCCTGCGTGTACAACACCACCAGCGAGCCGCTGGGCACCTCAGCGCCGGCTGCGGGCAGCTGCTCGACAATCTTGCTGCCGATGCCGTCCGTCATGGAGGTCAGGCCCGCCTCGCTCAGCTTCTGGCTGGCCTCGCTCAGGCTCAGGCCCGTCACGTCTGGAACCACGGACGTGGCGTTGGCCATCTCCTCCTTGCCCTCCTCGTACACGGGCTGCACGCCCAGGTATTTCAGGCTCTCCTCCAGGATTTCCTTGGCATACGGCGCGGCGACGGTGGAGCCGTAATCCGGCCGGACGCCCGGCTCATCCACGATGAAGAGGATGGCGATCTGGGGATCGTCCATGGGCGCAAAGCCCAGGAAGGAGCACACATGCACGTCGTTGGAGACCTTTCCGTTGACGTACTTTTGCGCGGTGCCGGTCTTGCCGCCAACCCGGTAACCGGAAATATAGGCATTATGGCCGCCACCCTCACTGACCGCAGTCTCCAGGATCTGGCGCATCTGTGCAGACGTTTCCTCGGAAATGGGATTTCCGCGAACCTCCGGAGCATATGTTACAACACTTTGCCCCTCGCTGTCTATCATTTCCTTCACAATGTATGGTTTCATCAGGTTGCCGCCGTTCACGGCCGCGCAGGCGGCGGTCAGCAGCTGCACGGGAGAGACGGAGACGCTTTGCCCAAAGCCGATGCGGGCAAGGTCCACATCCTTGACATACTTGATGGAGATCATCTGGCCGGACGTGGCGCCGGGCAGATCGATGGGAACCTCCTGGCCGATGCCAAAGGCGCTCAAGCCCTCGTAGAAGGTGTCGATGCCAAGCTCCA
>CALWRM010000059.1 GCA_944383925.1 uncultured Clostridia bacterium | reverse complement strand
GATATAGGCGGCCTGGATATTTCCCTGCCCCTTTTGTGAAACGAGGGCCTTGGCGGCGGGCAGGGCGCTGGGTACGAGGACGACGCGCGCCGTGAAACTAAGGGGTGCGCGGCGGGCGGGGTGGAGCCTGGGCGCTGCTTATGTGGATTGGTCGCCTTTGTGGCAGGTAGGGCGGGGAAAGCTCCCCGCCCTGCGTGGTTTTCCTTGTGGGTGTAGGGGCGGCCTGGATTTTTCCCTGCCCCTTTTGTGAAACGAGGGCCTTTGGACGCTCCCCGCCTGGTTTCCCTGCGAACGCCAGGGGGCGGGCCGGCTCCCGGGCGGGCCTGCGCGGCCCGTTCATTCCCCGTCCCGGGGCTGGGGTGGGGTCTCGGGGCGCGCTTGCCCGCCGTGGCAGGCGCGGCGGTAGGCCAGGGGCGTCTGTCCGTAGGCCTTGCGAAAGGCCTGGCCCAGCTGCGCCGCGCCGCCGTAGCCGCAGGACAGCGCCACCTGTTCCAGGGACAGCCTTCCGTCCTCCAGCAGCTGGGCCGCCCGCTGCAGGCGCGCGCGCCGGATCCATTCCCTGGGGGACAGCCCGCTGGCCGCCTTGACCACGCGGAAGAGCTGGGAGCGGCAAAGCCCCAGATATCCGGCCACCTCCTCCACGCCCACGCCTTCCTCCAGCTTGCTCTGGATGTACCAGGCCGCCTTGCGCAGGTACTCCTCCTGGGGCGGGCCGGCCTGTTCGGGCGCGGCGTACTGGCCGATTTGGCCCAGAAAGCGCAGCAGGCCGCCGGCGGCGCCCAGCTCGCCCAGGCGCAGGCCGGCCATTTCCTCCTGGGCCCGGCGGAGGATCTCCACCAGCGGCGCGGCCTCGCCCACGGGGAACACCGGCGCCTCCCGCCGCAAGCCCGCCCGGGCGGTCAGCCCCGCGGCCAGGGCGCCGGAATAGCCCATCCAGCCATACGTCCAGGGGTCCTGCTCGTCCGCCCGGTAGCTGGCAAGCATGCGGGGGCAGATCAAAAAGCCCTGGCCGGCGCCCAGGACGTAGCGCTTGCCGTCCGCAAAAAACTCCCCCTTGCCGGAAAACACGCAGTGGATCAGGGTGTATTCCCGCGCCGCCGGGCCGTACCGATGGCCCGGCGCGCAGCGCTCCATGCCCAGGGCGTCCACCCGCAGCTGGCCCGGCAGGCCGCCATAGTCCAAGGACATTTTCCCCGCCTCCTTCCGGACGGCCCAGGGCCGCCATGCAACATTGGCTATATAAGTATGCAACGCGCAGCCATGTTTTTCAAGGCGGGTTTTGGCGTATAATTGGCTTGAAAACCAGGTCCCGGCGGCGGCCCGCCGCGCGGGTCCAAGATGGGAGGAACGCTTCGATGGCAAAGAAAATCGCCTTTATCGGCGCCGGCAGCTTCGGCTTTACCCGCTCCCTGGTGCGCGACCTGTTGACCTACCCGGCCTTTGCAGACGCGCAAATCGCCCTGATGGACATCAACGCCGACCGGCTGGCCTTCATCAAGCGGGCCGTGGACCGCATCGTTTCCGAAGGCGGCTATCCCGCCAGCGTGCTGGCCACCATGGACCGCCGCCAGGCCCTGGAGGGGGCCGACGGCGTGGTGACCACCATCCTGCACGGCGACGTGGACGTCTGGCAGCACGACATCCTCATCCCCAAGCAGTTCGGCGTGGACACCAACGTGGGCGACACCCGCGGCCCCTCGGGCATCTTCCGCTTTTTGCGCACCATCAACCCGATCCTGGAAATCGCGGCGGACATCGACCGCTATTGTCCGTCGGCGGTCTACCTCAACTACACCAATCCCATGGCCATGCTTTGCCGGGTGGTGCAGGGCCAATACCCGCAGATGATGGCCAGCGGCCTTTGCCACAGCGTGCAGGGCACGGCGAGCATGCTGGCCAAATGGATCGGCGCGCCGGAGGAGGAAATCAGCTACACCTGCGCGGGCATCAACCACCAGGCCTTCTACACCCAGTTCCTCTGGAACGGCCAGGACGCCTACCCGCTGATCCGCAAGGCCGTCACGGAAAACCCCGCCATCTACAACGAGGAGATCGTGCGCAACGAGATGTTCCTGGCCCTTGGCTACTATGTGACGGAATCCTCCGGCCACAATAGCGAATACAACGCCTGGTTCCGCAAGCGCCAGGACCTGATCGAGCGCTATTGCCTGCCCGGCACCGGATGGAACCCCGGCGCCTACGCCTACATCCTCAACGAATACCGCCGCCGCGAGGGCAGCTGGCAGGCCGAGGCGGATCGCTGGTTCCAGGAGCCGCTGGACCTAAAGCGGGGCAAGGAATACGCCTCCTCCATCTTCAACGCCATCTTCGGCGACCACGAGATGTTCAAGTTCAATGGCAACGTGCGCAACTTCGGCCTGATCGACAACCTGCCCCAGGGGGCCTGCGTGGAGGTGCCGGTGTTGGCCTCCATCCGCGGGCTGGAGCCCATCCACGTGGGCGCCCTGCCGCCCCAGTGCGCGCTGCTCTCCGGCATCTCCGCCCAGATCGAGGAGCTGGTGGTGGAGGGCCATCTCAGCGGCGACCGGGAGAAGATCTACCAGGCGATCTGCTTCGACCCCCTCACCTCCGCCGTGCTCTCCCTGCAGGAGATCCGCCAGATGGTGGACGCCATGTTCCGGCAAAACGAGGACTGGCTGCCCCAGTTCCGCTAAGTTTCCCCAAAGACAAGGGGCGCGGCGTCCGAACGGACGCCGCGCCCCGCTTGCGTTGGCCCTAAGCCTTAGCGGATCAGCGTGAAGTGGGAGAACACGGTGGCCAGGGTGTTGGCGACGGTGGACATGGTCTTGATGAAGATGTCCAGCGCAACGCCCACCACGTCCTTGCGGGTGTCGCCCACGGTGTCGCCGGTCACGGCGGCCTTATGGGCGGAGGAGCCCTTGCCAAAGCCCTTCAGGAAGCCGCCCTCGATGTACTTCTTGGCGTTGTCGAAGGCGCCGCCGGAGTTGCCCATGAACAGCGCGCGGGGGATGGCCACGATGGTGGCGCCCACCAGCAGGCCGCCGACGAATTCCACGCCGAAGAGGAAGCCGCCCACCACGGGGATGAACAGCGCCAGCACGGAGGGCACCAGCATCTTGCGCAGGGCCTGCTTGGCGGCCATCTCGATGCAGCGGTTGTAGTCGGGGCGCACCTTGCCCTCCAGCACGCCGGGCACGGACAGCTGGCGGTCGCCCTCGTCGGCCATGAGCTTGGCGGACTCGATGGTGTTGTCGGTCAGCAGGGCGGAGAAGTACTCGATCAGCGCGCCGCCGATGATGGCGCCGGCGATGACGATGAAGGAGGCCACGTTCAGCACGGGCTGGGCGTCTACGGCGGTGTAGTTGCTCACGTAGGCCACGATCAGCGACACGGTGGCAAAGGCCGCCGAGCCGATGGCAAAGCCCTTGCCGATGGCGGCGGTGGTGTTGCCCACGGAGTCGAGCTTATCGGTGATCACGCGCACATTGGCGTCCAGATGGCAGGACTCGGCCAGGCCGCCGGCGTTGTCGGCGATGGGGCCGAAGGCGTCGATGGAAACCGTGGCGCCCACGAAGGCCAGCATACCCAGGGAGGACAGCGCGATGCCGTAGGTGCCGCAGAGCTTGCCGGAGAGGAAGAGCGCCACGCCGATGACCAGGATGGGCAGCAGGCAGGAGCGGGAGCCGATGGCGTCGCCCTTGGTGATGACGAAGGCCTCGCCCTCGGTGGCGATGCTGGCCAGGGCCCTGGTGGGCTTAAAGTCGGTGCTGGTGTAGTACTCGGTCAAGGAGCCGATGGCGATGCCGCTGACGATGCCAAGCACGCTGGAGATCCAGGGGGAGGCCCAGCCGCAGACGAAGTCGTCGTACAGGGGCACGTCCTTAAAGACCAGGTAGCTGGCCCCAAGGCCGATGAGGATGGTCATGCCGGCGGAGATCCAGGTGGCCAGGTTCAGCTCCCTGGAGGGGTTGTCGCCCATCTTGCGCACGGCCGCATAGCCCAGGCCCAGCAAGCAGCCCAGCAGGCCGCCGCCGGCCAGCACGATGGGATAGAGGCAGGTGGCGTTGAAGGTGGCCTCGGTGGCCACGGCGGCGCCGGCCTGATCGCCGGTGAAGATGGTCACGGCGATCATGATGGCCGCGGCCATGGTGGCCACGAAGCTTTCCAGCAGGTCGGAGCAGTTGCCGGCGATGTCGTTGACGTTGTCGCCGATGAAGTCGGCCACCACGTTGGGCACGCGGCTGTCGTCCTCGGGCATGTCGTGGCGCAGCTTGGCCAGGATGTCGGAGGAGATGTCCGCGGCCTTGGTGTAGTTGCCGCCGGCCACGCGGTTAAACATGGCCACCAGGGAACAGCCCAGGGAATAGGTGGTGATGCGCATGATGGAGGGGTTGCACTCCAGGTTGGCCAGCAGCCCGGTGGAGACGGCGTCCTTGTCGATGCCGCCGAAGAGCACCACCAGCAGCAGGCCCAGCAGGCCGAAGGCCTGCACGCTCAGGCCGGAGATGCTGCCGCCGCAAAGGGCCACCTTCACCGTCTCGCCGATGGAGAGGGTCTCGCGGGCCTTGTTGGCCGTGCGCACGTTGGCGTAGGTGGCGCTGCGCATGCCAAGCACGCAGACGATGGAGCTCATGCAGGCGCCCATCAGGAAGGTGATGCCGCTGGTGGCCTCCACGAACAGGGTGAACACCAGGGCCACCACCACCACCACGATAGCGATGGTCTTGTATTCGGTCTTCATGAAGGTGGTGGCGCCGTCGCGGATGATCTTGGCCATGTCGGCCATGTCCGCGGTGCCCTCGTTCATCTTCTTGATGCGGAAGTAGTTGTAGAACACGTAGGCGATGGCCAGTACGATCACGCCAAGTACGATATACCAAGCCATTCTTGATCCAGTCCTTTCTGCAATCCGTTTGTTTTTGTTTGTTTTTTGTCCACGGGGTCGCCGGGCTCCGTCCAGCTCCAGCTCCTTCCACCTCCCCGGCCGCCGGCGGCCGGCCCTGGGCCCACCTGCAAGCGCCCATAGCCAAGGCGCTTTTTGCTTTAGTTTAGCACTCTGTTCATGAAAAAGAAACACACCAGGCGGTTTTCTGGTGAAAAACCCCGTTTTGTTTCGTTTTATGAAATGCGGTTTTGCAAAGCGGAACCCCGTCGGGGTTTGTGAATTGTGCGACAAAAGAAGCTGTTGTTCAAACTTGGTCGGCTGTGGTATGCTAAGCAAAACCCATTGGGCTCGAAAGGAGAAAACGAACATGAGCGCCCCCATGGAGGCAAAGACCGTTTCCCAATCCCGCACCACGCAGGTGCAGATCGTGCTGGCCGAGCACATCAACGGCATGGGCCGGCTGTTCGGCGGCAAGCTGATGGAGTGGATCGACATCACGGCGGCGGCGGCCGCGCGGCGGCACTCCGGCTGCAACGTGACCACCGCCTGCATCGATCGCCTGGACTTCACCACCGCCGCCTTCGTCAACGAGATGCTGGTGCTGGAGGCCCAGCTCACCTATGTGGGATCCAGCTCCATGGAGGTGCGGGTGGATAGCTACGCCGAAAACCTGGACGGCAGCCGCCGCCACGTCAACCGGGCCTATCTGGTGCTGGTGGCGCTGGACGCGCAGGGCGTTCCCACGCGGGTGCCCCGGCTGATCGCCCAAACCCAGGAGGAGGCGGACGAGCTGGAGGCGGGGGCGGAGCGCAACCGGCTGCGCAAGCTGCGGCAATACGTTTCCAAGGAGAAGGCCTAAAGGGGGAGACTTTGCCGCTTCAGCTAGACAGATTAGTGATGGATTCATAAAAAGGCCACAGCTTGGCCAAAGAAAAGATATAAAACGTTCAAAATGCTTTAACCGGATTTCAGCCACTTTTCTTCCCCATATTCGTCTAATAGATGCAAGGTATCCAAGATACATGAATGCCTTGCGACAATATTTTAGGAAAAACCGGCATTAGCTTGTTTTTCCAAATAGGGAGGAAAAGAGTATGAAACGTTGGTTGATTGCTGGCCTGGCACTGGTGCTCGCCCTGGCGACAATGGGCTGCACATCCACCACGGAAACCACCACGGCCACCACAACCCCATCTGCGGAGGCCACCGCCGAGCCCAGCGAGGAGCCGACGGAGGAACCCGAGGCCACGGAAGTGCCCGAGGAGAGCACGCTGCCCGAGGAAACGGGCGTGGGCGAACCCTATAGCGTTTCCATCGTCAAGGACGGGGAGAGCGTGGAGCTGACCCTGACCCCCACCGAGGGCAGCCTGAACTACACCATCGCCTATGCGGCGGATAGCTACCAGTTCGCCTCCGACCGCATTGAAAACAACGACGGCAGCGCCTACCTGCAGGTGGCCACGGGCGACGCGAGCCTGGGCCTGGAGGAGCTGCTTGGCTCCGAGGAGACGCTGGTTCCCGAGGAAACCAGCCTTGGCAGCGGCGACTACGCGGCCAAGCTGGTGCGCGTGGAGAACGAGGAAGGCGCCGTCACCGAGACCTACGTGGTCGACCTGGGCGAAACCCGCTACGTGCTGACCATGGGCTTTAGCGCCGACGACGAGGCTTCCGTCTATCCCGAGCTTACGGCCATGCTCAACAGCTTTACCGTAACCGAGGAGACCGCCTCCACCGAGGAGACCGCCTCCACCGAAGAGACCGCCTCCACCGAGGAAGCCGAGACCGCCCAGGAGACCGGCGACGCGGCCTAAGCCGCTTCCCAGGCCATATCCATTCAGCATACCATCCGAACAAGGGGGCGCTGCCGCTTGGCAACGCCCCCCTTTTTTGCCCTCCCCCCACAACCGCCCTTCCCATGCCCGCTCCGGGAACCCGCCTAACCCCTTCCCGCTTCTGAAATGCCGCTACCCCCTCCGCCCCGCCCTTCCAAAATGGCGCGCCAACTCGCCCTCCCCTTCTTCCAGCGCCCGCAACCGCCTCCGCCCCCCAAAGTTCCCCTCTGCGATGGGCAAAGGGCCCGATGGCCGGAAATGGGGCGGGCAAAAAAAAGAGCGGCCTGTCCTTTCAGACTAGCTGCTCTCGCTGGCCGCGCCGGCGGCGACCGGTATTCCGTTCTCTTTACCGTTCGATTGTATCGCCCAACTCATTCGTCACATCAAAGATCCCCACGACTTTATCGCAGCCCTTGCAGAAGAAGGC
>CALWRM010000058.1 GCA_944383925.1 uncultured Clostridia bacterium | reverse complement strand
TCATGTTGTTGCTGCGGTTGGCAAACCCGCTTCTATTTTAACATGAAGGAGTTTTTATTTCCTACTCATCGGCTTCCGCCTTTTTTGAACCATGGGCATAGCCCATGGTTTTCGGATTACAAAAAAGGCGCGGCGGCTCCTCCGCCGCCGCGCTTCAAAAAGCCCTTTGCATGGGCAAGCGCCTGCCCCCCCTTTCATGGCAAGGGCCGGCCCTTCCCGCCCGTTTGAAAGCAAAAGAATCCGGCATGCCACGGCATGCCGGATTTTGGTGTGGTTTGCAAGTCCGTATCCGAACGGATTTTTCCCCAGCCGGTCTTTGGCGGCGGGGGCTGCCAGGGGATGTCCCCCTGGCGCATCGCCTTGCAAGCAAGGCGGTGCGCGTAGACCTGCCGGCCACGCACTTCGCAACGACAGGCCGGAGCAGAAGCGGAGCTGCGTAAAGCGGCGCGAACAGGAGTGATGGGAAAAAGGATGGGCAAGCGATGCCTCTTCTCCGTCGTATGCTCCCGGCAAATGGTGTTTTTATTGCTTTTTTGATTCAGCACTCGCTCGAACAATGGCACATATAAGATTTCCGGCCAGCCCAATCCCGATAACGATTGCCGAAATCCTAATCACAGCAGGATTCATGTCCCCAAATACTTCTATGGTTAACGGGATTATTGCGATAAGCGCAGCAATCAAAAAAACGATATTGAGCAGATGGATTTTCTTCATCGTAACAATTCCTTTCCCGAAACTTCTGCTTTTCCCATTTCTATTGTGCTTAAAACATGAACCATTCCGCCGCAGAAAGCGCTATCCCCAAGAGCAGCTTGACCGTCCGGGACAGCAATTTGCGTCGATTTTTGACAGAACGCTTTTCGGCATAGGGGAAAAGGGGGCCGCATCGCCCGGCCCTAGGCGGAGGAGATTGCTTCGTCTGGGGGCGAATAGAACAAATAATCCGAACCCATCTCCTAACGGAAACAAGTTCGGATTATATTGGTTTGGTGCGAAGGACGGGACTTGAACCCGTATGGTCTCCCACACGCCCCTCAAACGTGCGCGTCTGCCAGTTCCGCCACCCTCGCATAGAGATGCCGAAAGAAAGCTTTCTTTCGAACGCATTTTATTATACTGAATAACGCGGGCCCATGTCAAGCCCTTTCGCCAAGAAAATGCGGGGCGCGGGCGGCTAGGGACGGTCGGGCAGGCGCAACAGGCGCAGCTCCACGCCGGCCTTCAGGCACAGGTGCACGGTGTTCCAGGTGCCGCCGGGGCCGCCGGCGTACAGGGCGATGACCCGCTGGCTCTGCTCCACCATCCAGCGGTTGCGCAGCTGGTAGACCCCGCCGTGCAGGCGGCTTCGGTTGACGAACACGGTTTCGTCCGCCTGGTCCAGCAGCTGGTCGAAGCGGTTGCGCCACTCCTTTTTCCAGCCCTTTTCAAAGCCCGGATAGGGCACCGCGCAGACGAGGCGGAGCTGGGGGTGTTCCCCGCGCAGGCGGACCACCTCCTCCGCCGCCCAGATGTCAAACCCCCGGGCCATGCCGCTGATGAAGCGGGTGTAGCCGTCCTCCAGGGCGTTTTGCAGCTCCTGCCGCAGCAGCCGGCGCACCGCGGCCTCCGCGGGCAGCTTTTCGCCCGGCCTGTGCCCGGTGAAGCAGCAGCTCTTCTCCTGTGGGCCTTCCATCGGTCCTGTCCCTCCCCGGCCGCCGTTTTTGCGCGCAAGGGCGGCCCGCCGTTTTGTGGCCGGGCCGCCCGAAGGCTTACTTGGTGTAGTTGTCGAAATACCCCTGGACCAGCACGATGGGGGTGCCCTTGTCGCCGCTGCCGGAGGTTAGATCGCACAAGGAGCCGATCAGGTCCGTCAAGCGCCGGGGCGTGGTGCCCTCGGAGACCATCTTGCCGGTCAGGTCGCCGTCCTTCTTGCGGATGTAATCGGAGATGGCCTCGCGCAGCTCGTCGCCGCTCAGGTCCGCAAACTCGTTGTCGGCCAGGTACTTGAGCTTAACCTCGTTGGGCTGGCCCTCCAGGCCGGGGGTGTAGCAGGGGGAAACCACCGGGTCCGCCAGCTCCCAGATCTTGCCGGCCGGGTCCTTAAAGGCGCCGTCGCCGTAGATCATGACCTCGATCTGCTTGCCGGTCCTCTCCTTTAGGCCCTCGTAGATCTTGGCCACCACGGGCGCGCAATCCCGCGGGAAGAGCTTGATCCGGTCCTCGGTGGCCTTGTTGCTGCCCAGCAGGCCGTACTGCTCGTTGCAGCCGCTGCCGTCCACGGGGCGGTTGAGGATCTCGTCCAGGCAGAGGGCCTTGCGCGCCCCCGCCTTTTCCAGCAGCCGCTTGGAGCGGGCCCTGGTATGGATGTCGCAAAGCAGCACGTCCTTGGTATAGTCCAGGATGGCGCGGCAATCGTTGGCCAACACCACCTGCACCTCGGCCCCGGCCTCCTGGATGAGCTGCTTGTAGTACTCGATGTAGTCCACGCCGGTGAAGCGATGCTTGGTATAGCCGAAGAGCTGGCGGTATTTCTCCTCGCTGAGCACGTCCTTCCAAGGATCGATGCCCTTCTCGTCCAGGCTATCCAGGTCGATGAGATGGTTGCCCACCTCGTCGGAGGGATAGCTGAGCATCAGCACGATCTTCTTGGCGCCCATGGCGATGCCCTTTAGGCAAATGGCAAAGCGGTTGCGGCTGAGAATGGGAAACACCACGCCCAGGCATGCGTCCTTGCCAAACTTTTGCTCGATGTCCTTTGCAATCTGCGCGCAGGTGGCGTAGTTGCCCTGGGCCCTGGCCACCACGGCCTCGGTCACGGCCACCACGTCGCGGTCCTGCAGCTCGAAGCCCGCGCTCTTGGACGCGGCCAGCACGCTGTCGATCACGATTTGGGCGATGTCGTCCCCCTCGCGGATGATGGGGGCGCGGATGCCCCTGGATACGGTGCCTACCAATCTTTCCATGCTGCCATTCCTTTCTTATGGTTTAAACCCAATTGAATAGTATAAAGCATTTTCCTGCAAAATCCAATCGATCGCACCCAAAAAGCATGTAAAATAAATATGTCCCTCCGATCGACGTCGCGGCGCTTTCCACCGCCGGCGCTTTCGTATATACTAGGAACAGGAAAGGCCCCTTGCGGGCCGCGCAATCCCTACACAAAAGGAGGGCAAGGACCATGGCAAACTTTCAAGGCATCTTCCCCGCGTTGCTCACCCCCTTTCGCCCCGACGGCGGCATTCACGAGCAGGCCTTGGCGCAGCTGATGGAGCGCTGCCTGCGCCAGGGCGTGCAGGGCTTCTACGTCTCCGGCAGCACGGGCGAGGCCTTCCTGATGGAAACCGGCGAGCGGATGCGCCTGCTGGCGCTTTGCAAGGAGATCGCCGCAAACCGCTGCACGCTCATCGCCCATGTCGGCTGCATCTCCACCAAGGCCACCATCGCCCTGGGCCTGGAGGCCCAGCGCCTCGGCTACGACGCCATCTCGGCGGTGGCGCCCTTCTACTACAAGTTTACCCTGGAGGAGATCGCCCGCTTCTATACCCAGGTGATGGACGCGGTGGACCTGCCCATGCTGGTGTACAACATCCCCGGCTATTCGGGCGTGCAGTTCGGCGCCAAGCGGCTGATCCAGATGCTGGCGGACGAGCGGGTTCTGGGGCTTAAGCATTCCTCGCCGGACTACTTCGAGCTTTCCCAGATCAAGGCGGCCTGCCCCCACAAGATCGCCTACAACGGCTGCGACGAGACCTTCCTGCAGGGCCTGTGCGCGGGCGCCGACGGCGGCATCGGCAGCACCTATAACTTCCTGGCGGACCGCTACCTGCGCATCCGCGCCGCCTTCCAGGCCGGCCAGCTGCAAACAGCCCTGCAGGAGCAGCGCGTCTGCGCGGACATCGTGGAAAAGCTCCTGCGCGTGGGCGTGATGGCGGGGCAAAAGGAGATCCTCTGCCAGCTGGGCCTGGACTTTGGCCAGTGCCGCGCGCCCTTCCAGCCCCTAAGCGGCGAGCAAAAGGCCTTCATCGCCAAGGAGATCCTGCCCCTTTTGCAGGCCTAGCTTTCCCTCTGATCGAATAAACAGACAAGGAGGACCGTTTCCCATGACAGCCAATTTGCTCTTTGCCCCCATGGCCTACTCCCGTTACGAGGCCAGCCAAACCCTTCCGGAAAAGTTTTCCCGCCTGTTGGAGCGCTCGGGCCTGGCCGACAAGCTGCCGGGCAAGAAGGTCGCCATCAAGATGCACGTGGGCCAGGGCGTGAGCTATTCCACCATCCCCCCGGTGTTCGTGCGCAAGCTGGTGCGCTTCGTGCAGGAGGCGGGAGCGGAGTGCTTCATCACCGACCACTACGTCTACCGCCGCCACCCCGAGGAGCGCGGCTACACCGCCGACAACCTGGGCTGTCCCGTGCTGGACGACTGCGGCTACTTCGGCAAGTACTACTACGAAAAGAGTGTGGACTTTAAGACCTTCCGCCACGTGGACGTGGCCGGGCTGATCCACGACGCGGACTTCCTCATCGACTTCTCCCACGTCAAGGGCCACGGCGCCTGCGGCTACGGCGGCGCCTGCAAGAACATCGCCATGGGCTGCGTCACCGACCGCACCCGCCACGAGATCCACGCCCTGGAGGGCGGCCTGAAGTGGGACGCGAGCAAGTGCGTGCACTGCGGCAAGTGCATCCCCGCCTGCAACCACTACGCCAACAGCTTTGAGGGCGAGGGCAAGCAGGCCGTGTACAAGGTGAACTACCACCATTGCACCATGTGCCAGCACTGCCTAAAGGTTTGTCCTGCCGGCGCCATCACCCTGGATAGCCACGACTATGCGGACTTCCAGACGGGCATGGCCGTTTGCACCAAGACGGTGCTGGACACCTTCGAGCCGGGCAACGCCTATTACATCAACGTGCTCACCGCCATCACCGCCCTTTGCGATTGCTGGGGCCTGACCACGCCTTCGCTGGTGCCGGATATCGGCATCGTGGCCGGTTGGGACATCGTGGCCGTGGAGCGGGCCAGCCTGGACCTGATCCGCGTGGAGGACCTGATCCCCGCCGGCGTGCCCGCCGGCATGGAGCTCGGCCAGGAGGGCCACCTGTTCCAGCGCCTGCACGGCAAAAACCCCTATGTGCAGCTGGACGCCTTGGAAAAGCAGGGCCTCGGCACCCAGGCCTACGAGCTGAAGGAAGTGCGCTAAGGCTTCTTGCCCCCCGTTGCCCCAAGTCCGGGCGGGGAGGCGCGGCGGACGGCGCCGTCCGAAGGAGGAACGCGCATGCGCAAGTTTTTGCAGGAGTTCAAGGCCTTTGCCGTGAAGGGCAACGTGATCGATCTGGCCGTTGGCGTGATCATCGGCTCGTCCTTTACGGCCATCGTCAATTCCCTGGTGCAGGACGTGCTCACGCCCCTGCTGTCGCTGCTGACCAAGGGACTGGACTTCACCACCCTGTCCCTGCCCCTGGGCGTCGGGGAGGACGCGGCCAAGCTGGCCTACGGCAACTTCCTCTCCGCCGTGCTCAACTTCCTGTTGGTGGGCTTGAGCGTCTTTCTCTTCGTCAAGCTGCTCAACACCGCCCGCGCCCGGCTGAAAAGGTCCGAGCCGGCGGCGGCGCCAAAGCCCAAGCGCCTTTGCCCCTACTGCTGCATGGAGATCGCGGAAAAGGCCACCCGCTGTCCCCATTGCACCTCCCGCCTGGAGGAGGGACTCTAACGCCCCACACAAAAAAACAAACGCCAAGAGGAGCTGTTTCCCATGACCATTCAGGATACGCTGCGCAGCCTGGAGCTTCCCGCCCTGGGCGAGCGGCAGGCGATGCTCGATCTGCTGGAAGAAAACGTGTTCGGCCCCGTGCCCGCCGCCGTGCCCGTGCGGGCCGAACGTCTGGCCCTTTGGTCCGACGCCTGCGCGGGCAAGGCGGCCCACGAGCAGCTGCTGCTGCACCTGGCGCTGCCGGACGGGGACTTCGCCTTTCCGCTGCACCTGGTCACCCCCTACGCGCCCGCCAAGGCCCTGCTGCTGCACCTGAGCTTTGACCCGGAAATGCCCAACCAGTATTGCCTGGCCGAGGAGATCGTGGACCACGGCTACGCCATTTGCCAGCTGTGCTACACCCAGGTCACCTCCGACGACCAGGACGGCGAAAACGGCCTGGCCGCCCACTTCATCGGCCAGGACTTCGCAGGCCGCAAGACCAGCAAGATCTCCCTTTGGGCCTTTGCCGCCAGCCGGGTCATCGACTATCTCAAGACCCTGGAGCCGCTCAAGAATCTGCCCGTCGTGCTCATCGGCCATTCCCGTCTGGGCAAGACCGCCCTTTGGTGCTCGGCCAACGACCCGCGGGTGGACGTGTGCTACGCCAACGAATCCGGCTGCACGGGGGCGGCGCTGAGCCGCGGCAAGCAGGGCGAGACCGTGGCCGACATCTACCGGGTCTTCCCCCACTGGTTCGTGCCCGCCTACGAGCGCTATGCCGGCCGGGAGGCGAGCATGCCCTTTGACCAGCACTTTCTCCTGGCCCTGACCGCGCCGAGGCCGTTGTATTGCGCCAGCGCCATCGAAGACCTTTGGGCCTGGCCGAAAAACGAGTTCCTGGGCCTGTGCGCCGCAAGTCCGGCCTTTGACCGGGGCTTCGCCTTCTCCCCGGAGGAGGAGCTGCCCTCCTTTGAAACGCCCTTCAGCCGCCAGGAGGGCGGCGTGGGCTACCACCTGCGGGCGGGCGCCCACTTCCTAAGCCGCGAGGACTACAACCGCTTCTATCCCTGGCTGGAGCGCCGCCTGGGCCTGTGAGGGCCGCAGGCGCGGCACCCCCTCTTCGCCACACGGCGGGCGGCCGGCACCTTGCCCGCCGCCCGTTTTCATCCCAAGTTGCGATAAAAAGGAGCGCGCACGCATGAAGATCCTGCACACCGCCGACTGGCACCTGGGCCTGGAGCTGCATGGGGTTTCCCTGCTGGACGCCCAGAGGCAAATGGTTCGCGCCCTGGCCGAGGCGGCGCAACGGGAAGGGGCGGAGGCCCTGCTGATCAGCGGGGACGTGTTCGACCGGGTGCAGGCCCCGCCCGAGGCCATCGCCCTGTACGACGAGGCCATGGCCCTGTTCCTCAACGAGCTGCGCATCCCCGTCTACCTGATCGCGGGCAACCACGACGCGGCCCCGCGGCTGGGCTCGCTGCGGGCGGTGTTGCAGCGGCTGCACCTGCATGTGGCCGGCCGGCTGGATCCCTTTGCCAGGCCGCTGCTGCTGGAGGATTGCGCCCTGTATCTCCTGCCCCATTTCGGCCCGGACGAGGCCCGCTACTTCTTTCCCGACGCGCAGATCGCGGGCAGCGCCAGGGCCATGGAGGTGGTGCTGGAGCAGCTGAAGCGCTCCTTCCCCGACGACAGGCGCAAGCTGCTGCTGGCCCACTGCTTTGCCGCGGGCGGCCAGGCGGGCGGCTCGGACCGCAGCGCCCAGGTGGGCGGCAGCGGCCGGGTGCCGCTGGAAACCTTCGAGGGCTTCGACTACGTGGCCCTCGGCCACCTGCACGCCCCCCAAACCCTGCGCGGCTTCATCCGCTACGCGGGCTCCCCCCTGCCCTACTCCTTTGCGGAGGCGGGCCAGGCCAAGAGCGCCACCCTGCTGGACAGCCAGACCCTGGCCCTTCGCCCCATCCCCCTGCCCTGCCCCTACGAGCTGGTGGAGCGCAGCGGAAGGGCCGAGGAGCTGGTGGCCTTCGCCGAGGAAAATCGGGGAAGCGAGGCCTACTGCTCCCTGCGCCTGACGGACCGGGCCGTGGATTACGCCATCGAGCGCCGCCTGCGGGAGCTGCTGCCGGGCCTGCTGCTGTTGCAGGGCCAGGCCCCCTCGCTACAGGCGGACGCGGTCCTGCGGCCCGAGGAGCTGAGCGCCCTTTCCCCCCTGTCCCTGCTGCGGCGCTACATGCAGAGCGTGGAGGGCGCGCCGCCGGACAAGGAACAGGAGGCCTGGTTCCTCCGCGCCTTAGAGGCGGAAGGCCCGCCGCCCTCCGCCTAAGCGCGCCGCCGCAAGCCCCCCCTTTTTCGGCATCTCTCCCCCGCCCAGCCGCGCGCCGGCCGCCTTCCAGGGACCGCGCCCCGAAAGGCCCCTCCCCGCGTTCCTCGCCTTTCCAATCGCTCGCCGCAAGGCCCCTCCCCGCGTTCCTCGCCTTTCCAAGCGCTCGCCGCAATGCCCCTTCCCCCCTCCCCCGCCCTCCCCAGCCCCCGCCCCGCGGCCCCCTCCCGGCCTCCCCCGCACCCGCCCCCCCCCAGCCCCCCACGACCGGAGGAGC
>CALWRM010000057.1 GCA_944383925.1 uncultured Clostridia bacterium | reverse complement strand
ACTATATAAGAGAAAATCCAGCGGGGCAGAAAAAGAGAGCGGGGCACAAATCAGCGCCTTTGGAAGGCTTCTCTCACGGACAAAAGAGCGGCGCACAAACCAACGATTCAGAAAATTTAGCTCACGGACAAGAGAGCGGGGCACAAATCAGCGCCTTTGGAAGGCTTCTCTCACGGACATGAAAGGAAGTGTTTTTATGGATAAGAATTCGCGCCGGGCGGTCATCGCCGGCAACTGGAAAATGAACAAGACCCGCCCCGAGGCAAAGGCCCTGCTGGCGGAGCTGATCCCCCTGGTGAAGGAGGCGGGCTGCCAGGTGGTGGCCTGCGTCCCCTTTACCGACCTGGAAACCGCCCTGGAGGCGGCCCGGGGCAGCAACATCGCCATCGGCGCCCAGAACTGCCACTGGGAGAAATCCGGGGCCTTCACCGGGGAGATCTCGGCGGAGATGCTCCGGGAGATGGGGGTGGAGTACGTCATCATCGGCCATTCGGAGCGGCGGCAGTACTTCGGGGAAACCGACGCCACCGTCCAGAAGCGGGTCCGGGCGGCCCTGGACGCGGGGCTCACGGTGATCCTCTGCGTCGGCGAGCTGCTGGAGCAGCGGGAGGCCGGCATCACCCGGGAGATCGTGGGGATGCAGACCCGGGTGGCCCTGGGGGGCGTTTCCCGGGAGGAGCTTTCCCGCATCGTCCTGGCCTATGAGCCGGTTTGGGCCATCGGCACCGGCCGCACCGCCACCGCCCAGCAGGCCGGCGAGGTGAACCACTACATCCGCACCGTGGTGGAGGAGCTTTACGGCGCCGAGGCCGCGGCGGCCCTCACCATCCAGTACGGCGGCAGCATGAACGCCAAAAACGCCGCCGAGCTGCTGGACCAGCCCGACGTGGACGGGGGCCTCATCGGCGGGGCCTCCCTGAAGCCCCAGGACTTTGCCGCCATTGTGGCCGCCGCCTCCCGGTAAGGGAAGGGGGCCGGGCGGGAGCCGCGTCCCAGCCAGGATTTCTCCCCGCCCCGGGTGACCAGATTCTGCCGCCTGTCGGGGGCCAAGGGGGAGCCGCAGACTATCCCAACGGCAATCTGTCGGGACTCCAGCCCGGGTGACCAGATTCTGCCGCCTATCGGGGGCCAGGGGGGAGCCGCAGGCTGTCCCAGCCAGAATTTCTCCCCGCCCCGGGCAAAACAGGTTCTGACGCCTATCGGGGGCCAGGGGGGAGCCGCAGGCTGTCCCAGCCAGGATTTCTCCCCGCCCCGGGCAAAACAGGTTCTGACGCCTATCGAGCGCCAAGCGGTAGGCACAGACCATGTGAACAAACAAATATATCGGAGGCTTTATAAAGATGAAGAAACCGTTGATCTTAATTATTATGGATGGATTCGGGGACCGGAAGGAGGACTACGGCAACGCCATCCACGCCGCCAAGAAGCCCAACCTGGACCGGATTTTTTCGGAAAACCCCCGCACCGACATCGGGGCCTCCGGCATGGACGTGGGGCTGCCGGACGGGCAGATGGGCAACTCCGAGGTGGGCCACACCAACATCGGCGCCGGCCGCATCGTCTACCAGGAGCTGACCCGCATCACCAAGGCCATCTCCGACGGGGATTTCTTCCAGAACGAGGCCCTCATGGGGGCGGTGGAGAACTGTAAGGAGAAGGGCTCCGCCTTCCACATCCTGGGGCTCCTCTCGGACGGCGGCGTCCACAGCCACATCGGGCACATCTTCGGCCTGCTGGAGCTGGCCCGGCGCCACGGCCTCCGGAAGGTCTACCTCCACTGCTTCAGGGACGGCCGGGACGTGCCCCCCACCTCGGGAAAGGACTACGTGGCCCAGCTGATGGAGGAAACAAAGCGCCTGGGGGTGGGGTCCATCGCCACCATCTCCGGCCGGTACTACGCCATGGACCGGGACAACCGCTGGGAGCGGGTCCAGAAGGCCTATGACGCCATGGTGGAGGGCCGGGGCACCATCCAGGCCGACCCCATCCGGGTGATGGAGGAATCCTACGCCGCCGGGGTCACCGATGAATTTGTGGTGCCCGCCGTCTGCGATCTCCAGGGGAAAATCGCCCCCGGGGATTCGGTGGTCTTCGCCAACTTCCGGCCCGACCGGGCGAGGGAGATCACCCGCACCCTGGTGGACCCCGAATTTTCCGGCTTCCCCCGGGAGAAGGGCTGCTTCCCCCTCTATTATGTCTGCATGACCCAGTACGACGCCACCATGCCCGGGGTCCGGGTGGCCTTCCATCCCCAGTCCCTGAAAAACACCTTCGGGGAATATATCTCCCAGAAGGGGCTGACCCAGCTGCGCATCGCCGAAACCGAGAAATACGCCCACGTCACCTTCTTCTTCAACGGCGGGGTGGAGGCCCCTTATGCCGGGGAGGACCGGGCCCTCATCCCCTCCCCCAAGGTGGCCACCTACGACCTGAAGCCGGAGATGAGCGCCTATGAGGTCACCGACGAGGTGATCGCCCGGCTGGAAAGCGGGAAATACGACGTCATCATCCTCAACTACGCCAACTGCGACATGGTGGGCCACACCGGGGTCTTTGACGCCGCCGTCAAGGCGGTGGAGGCGGTGGACGCCTGTGTGGGCCGGGTAGTGGAAAAGGTCCGGGAGCTGGGGGGAACGGCCCTCATCACCGCTGACCACGGCAACGCCGACCAGATGTACGAGCCGGACGGGGAGCCCTTCACCGCCCACACCACCAACCCCGTCCCCTTTGTGGCGGTGGATGCCGGGGCCAAGGCCCTCCGGGAGGGCGGCCGCCTGGCGGACATCGCTCCCACCATGCTGGAAATCCTGGGCCTGCCCCAGCCCCCCGAGATGGACGGGGTTTCCCTGCTGGTCCGCTGAGGCGGCGGGAAATTTTGCCGGGGTGGTTGTTATTTCCCCCATTTGGTAATATAATAAGAGGAAATACCGAGAATGAAAATAAGGAGGTTGACCGGATATGCGCAAAGGCACCATTCTTTCCGTCATCGCCCTGCTGGTTTCCATTGTTGGCCTGCTGGTGGCCCTCATCGCCTATTTCAAGCGCCGCAGCTGCGCCCTTTGTGACGACCTGGACGACGATCTGATGGAGTATTACGACGACGGCTGCGGCTGCGGGGAGGATTCCGCCGAGGATGCCGCCCCCGGGGAGGCTGCCGGCGAAGCCGCTTCTGAGGAGCCCGCCGCCGCGGAAGCCCCCGCCGACGAGGTGGAGGAATAACCCCGAACCATCTCCCTTCCGGGCCCCGGGAATCCCCCGGGGCCCTTTTCCGTCCCCTTTCGCCAAAAAATAACCCTTGCATTCCATCCGGGAATGTGTTATAATAGCAAAGCACCATAAAAGGCGGGTGCCTTGTAGATGCCGCGGAGTGGAGCAGTCCGGTAGCTCGTCGGGCTCATAACCCGAAGGTCGCAGGTTCAAATCCTGCCTCCGCAACCAACAAACCGCTGACATCGTCTGATTTCAGCGGTTTTTCTTGTAATCCGAAAACCATGGGCTATGCCCATGGTTCCGAAAAGGCGGAAGCCGATGAGTAGGAAATAAAAACTCCTTCATGTTAAAATAGAAGCGGGTTTGCCAACCGCAGCAACAACATGAAGGAGGTCATTCAAAGGTGAACGACATAAACAGTTTAGCGCATACAAAATGGAATTGCAAGTATCACATAGTCTTTGCGCCGAAGTACCGCAGACAGGTAATCTATGGGAAAATAAAAGCAGATATAGGGCAGATACTCAGGAAGTTATGTGAACATAAGGGGATAGAGATTATAGAAGCAAATGCGTGTCCCGACCACATTCACATGCTGGTGAGTATCCCTCCGAAGTACAGTGTGTCACAGATTATGGGATATCTCAAAGGGAAAAGCAGCTTGATGATATTCGACAGGCATGCGAATTTAAAGTACAAGTATGGCAACAGGCAATTCTGGTGCAAAGGATATTATGTCGATACGGTGGGACGGAATAAGAAAGCAATCGCAGAATATATCCGTAATCAACTACAGGAAGACATCGCATCAGACCAGATAACACTCAAGGAATACATAGACCCGTTTACGGGTGACAAGAATACCAAGGCATAAAAACAGGCCGCTTTAGCGGCGGCCAGTGGAAACTATGCGGTTGGCAAATCGTTCAATGAGCCTTTAGGCTCAGCCTGTATTATGCCCTTTTAGGGCTTGGTCATGCCACCCGTTGTCACGGGTGGTCATGACTTGCGCAGGGCAAGGCGGCCATGCAGGAAGGGGATAGACAGGCGCTGGTACGCTTGTCTATCCCCTTCGCTTGGGTCGCGAGGTTTGCCGAAAAATTACTTGCCGCTCATCTGGCGCTCATAATCCTCGATCATGCGCTTGACCATGTAACCGCCGATGTAGCCGGCGTCGCGGGCGGAAATGTCGCCGTTGTAGCCCTGCTTCAGGTTCACGCCCAGCTCGTTGGCAATCTCGTACTTCATGTTGTCCAGAGCCTGCTTGGCCTCGGGCACAGCGGCACGATTGGAACGGGTGCTGTTGGAGCCGTTGTTCTTGTTCGTCATTGAAGTTTCACCTCCTTGCGTTTCATGGTACTATTGTGGCCCGCAAGGACTAAAATACACTGGCAGTTGTTGCCTTAGCTCCGCGCGTCAAAGACAAGCGAAAAAACGCTGCGTTGAGCCGTTTTTTTTGACAAGTTGGCGAGCCTTTCTGGACAATGGCGCCTGCGGCTGCTATACTTAAGATGAAATCAAAACAAAACCATTGCCGCTGCGGCGGCTTGACGAGGAGGAAAGGGGCGTAGAGGATGAATTCGCGGTTTGACTATTCCTTCATCGATCCGAGCATGTATGCGAACGTGTTTTTGAAGTGGGCCAGATACGACATGGAGAAGGCCAAGAAAATCGGCTTCTATAGCTATGTGGCGGTGATCGCGCTGTGCGCCCTTGGCCTGATTGTCTTTGGCGTGATTTGCGCGCTGCTCTTTGGCACCGGCTGGGAATACATGCTCATTCCCCTGTTGCTGGCCTTGCTGACCCTGTTGCTGTTGACCGTTCGGGATTTGCGGGCCCAGCGCAGGGCGCACGAACAAAGGGCGGAACGGGAGCGGCCCTGAGCGCTTCCCGGATGGGCGCGGCTTGCCCCAGGCGATGGGCGGAAAGGGGAAACGCCGCACGAAGGTTCCATGACGGTTCGAGTAGTAAGTTTTAACTAATTTAACCCAAAAACCCCGGGTTGCACGATTGATTCGCCCGCGGGAAAGGGTATACTGAAGGGGAGGAGACGCCAAGGCTCCTTCCCCGTTTTTTTGCTCCTTTCTGGGGGGAGGAACTTGGCGACAAAGGGAGGAAGCGAACAGGATATGAAGGAGAAGTTTACGGTGACTGGCATGACCTGCGCCGCCTGCTCCGCCCATGTGGAAAAGGCGGTTGGCAAGCTGCAGGGGGTGGAAAAGGCCGAGGTGAGCCTCATGACCCACTCCATGCAGGTGGTGTTCGACGAGACGGCCATCGACGAGCGGGCCATTTGCCAGGCGGTGGCGGACGCGGGCTACGGAGCCAGCCCCGCCGACCAGCAACACGCCTCCAAGCCGGCCCAGGCGGAGAAGTCGGCCTTTGACCAGGCGCGGGAGGAGATGCGCCAAACGCTGCGCCGCTTCGTCTGGTCTCTATGCTTTTTGATACCGCTGATGTATGTGTCCATGGGCCATATGGGCCTTTGGCCCATTCCTTCCTTCTTTCATGGCGCGGAAAACGCCCTCACCTTCGCGTTGACCCAGTTTTTGTTGACCCTGCCCGTGCTGCTCATCAACAGCCGCTACTTCACCGGTGGCTTTAAGGCGCTGGTCCATGGCGCCCCCAACATGGATTCGCTCATCGCTATCGGCTCGGCGGCTGCCATGGCCTACGGCGTTTACAGCCTGTACGTGATCGGGTACGGCTTGGGCCATGGGGATCCGGCCTTGGCGCTGGAACAGACCATGAACCTGTATTTCGAATCCGCCGGCATGATCCTCACCCTGATCACCTTGGGCAAGTATTTGGAAAGCCGCTCCAAGGGCAGCACCTCCAAGGCCTTGGAAAAGCTGATCGACCTTAGCCCAAAGACCGCCGTGCGGCTGGACGCATCCGGACAGGAGGAGACCATCGCCGCCTCGGACATCCGCGTGGGCGACGTGCTGCTGGTGCGGCCTGGCCAAGCGGTGCCTGCCGACGGCGTGTTGCTCAAGGGCGCCAGCGCCGTGGACGAGGCCGCCCTCACGGGAGAGAGCATTCCAAGGGAGGTGCAGGAAGGCGACACGGTGCTGGCCGCCTCCATCAATAAGACGGGCGCCTTCCAGATGCGCGCCGACAAGGTCAGCGGCGACACGGCCCTGTCCCAGATCATCCGCCTGGTGGAGGAGGCGGCCTCCTCCAAGGCGCCGATTGCCAAGCTGGCCGACAAGGTCAGCGGCGTGTTCGTTCCCGTGGTCATCTCCATCGCCCTGGTCACCGCCGTGGTGTGGCTGTTGCTGGGCGCGTCCGCGCAGCAGGCGCTGGGCTTTGCCATCGCGGTGCTGGTGATCTCCTGCCCCTGCGCCCTGGGGCTTGCGACGCCCGTGGCCATCATGGTGGGCACCGGCAAGGGCGCGGAAAACGGCATCCTGGTCAAGTCCGCAGAGGCCCTGGAAACGGCCCATCGCGTCAACGCCGTGGTGCTGGATAAGACCGGAACCATCACCCAAGGAAAGCCCGCGGTGACGGACCTGGTGCCCGGCGAGGGCTTTACGGAAGGGCGGCTGCTGCGCCTGGCCCTGAGCGTGGAGAAGCCCTCCGAGCATCCCCTGGCCGAGGCGATCGTGGAGGAGGCCCAGCGCTGGGGCGTTCAGGCCGACGAGGTGCGCTCCTTCCAAGCCGTGCCCGGCAGAGGCCTGAGCGCCCTTTGGGAAGGCAAGCCTTGCCTGGCCGGCAACAGGCGCTTCCTGGAGGAAAACCAGGTGGAGCTGGGCGCCCTGGGACAGAGGGCCCAGGAGCTGGCCAAGGAGGGCAAGACCCCGCTGTTCTTCGCCTGGGACGGCAAGGCTGCCGGACTTGTGGCCGTGGCGGATCCCGTGAAGGAATCCAGCCGCGAGGCCGTGGAGGCGCTGAAGCGCCGCGGCGTGTCCGTCGTGATGCTCACGGGCGACAATGCCCTCACGGCGAAGGCTATCGCGGACAAGTTATCCATCGACGAGGTCCATGCCCAGGTGCTGCCCCATGAGAAGGAAGCGCATGTGCGCGCCCTGCAGGAGCGGGGCCTGAAGGTGGCCATGGTCGGGGACGGCATCAACGACGCGCCCGCTCTGGCCCGGGCGGACGTGGGCCTGGCCATCGGCGCGGGTGCGGACGTGGCCATCGAGTCGGCGGACATCGTGCTGGTGAAGAACGACCTGATGGACGTGGTGACGGCCCTGGACCTAAGCCGCGCCGTGCTGACCAACATCAAGGAGAACCTGTTCTGGGCCTTCTTCTACAATTCCGTGGGGATTCCGCTGGCCGCGGGCGTCTTTTACGCCGTGCTCGGCTGGCAGCTGAGCCCCATGCTGGCGGCGGCCGCCATGAGCCTGTCCTCCTTCTGCGTGGTGACCAACGCCCTGCGCCTGAATTTCTTCAAACCCCGCCGGGCCATCGCCCGTCCGGTTCTAGACCAAGAAAGAAAGGAAGAAAAGGAAATGAAAAAGACCATCCACATCGAAGGCATGAGCTGCATGCACTGCTCCGCCAGGGTTGAAAAGGCCCTCAACGCCCTGGAAGGCGTGCAGGCCAAGGTGGACCTGGAGAAGAAGCTGGCCCTTGTCCAGCTGACCAAGGACGTGCCCGACGATACGCTTCAAAAAGCGGTTGAGGATGCCGGCTACGAGGTCAAAGGCATCGACTAGCTCTAGGATACGCCGCTTGCGCAAAAAACACCCTGCCGCCAGGCAGGGTGTTTTTGTTGACAAGCTTTGCAAAACTGCCGTATACTTTGAAAAAAAGGAAAGGCGGTACGCATATGAAACAGATCCCCATCGGAACCTGCGTTCCCGGTCAACACGCCCTGAAGATGCTGCCCGGCATGAAGAACGCCGGCTTTGAGTGCTTTGAAATCTGCTTCCACATGGAGTTTTACGGCGTGGACATCCGCGAATTGGCCCCCAAGGTCCTCGGCGAGCTGGAGGGGACCGGCGCCAAGGTCTCGGCCGTGGGGCTCTACTGCAATCCCTTGGCCGAGGAGGAGCACTTCCGCAACCTCTGCCTGCTGATTGAAAACGCCAAGCTCTTTGGCGTGGACAAGATCTGCACCTTTGCCGGCGCGCTGCCCGGCAAGACCGTGGAGGAGGCCATGCCCGCCTTCAAGAAGGTCTTTGGCGAGCTGGCCAAGCGCGCGGCGGACCAAGGCCTTTCCATCGCCTTTGAAAACTGCCCGATGGGCGGCGATTGGCGGCGGCCCACCTGCAACCTGGCCTTCGCGCCCCGCGCCTGGGAGATGATGTTCAACGAGGTGCCGGCGGACAACCTGGGCCTGGAATGGGAGCCCGCTCACGCCATGAGCCAGCTGATCGACCCCATCGCCCAGCTGCGCAAATGGGTGCAGAAGGTCATCGCCGTGCACGGCAAGGACTGCACGGCCGATATGGCCGGCATCCGCGAGGACGGCATCCTGTGCGGCAAGAACTTCCTGCCCAACCGCATGCCGGGCTTTGGCGACACCAATTGGCGGGATGTGTTCTTCATCCTACGCCAAAATGGCTTCGAGGGCGATGTGAACATCGAGGGATACCACGATCCCGTCTACGGGAGGGATTGGGAGATGACCGGCCAGCTGCATGCCCTCAAGTACCTCAAGTGGGCCAGGGGCGGCGATTTTGTGCCAAATCCCTGGGAAATCTAGCAGGAAGTTCGCAGATCGTTCACACAATGTTTGGATACAAAGCACGTGCCGCGGTGTATAATTGAATCAAGGCCACAGGCTGGGATCATCCAAAGAACGGAGGGATGTTCATGAAGGATGGCCAGACCACAAAAAAACCCTTGATTTATTATGCGCTGATCGCAATCGGCATCCTGATGCTGCTCAACGCCTTTGTCTTTCCCATGATGCTCAGCAGTAGGATCACGGAGGTGGACTACGGCACCTTCCTCACCTGGCTGGAGGAGGGAAAGGTCCTAGAGGTTCAAAAGGAAGAGAACGAGATCCTCTTCGCCACCAAGGTGGAGGGCGACGACAGCAAGGTCGCCATTTATTCCGTCGTTGCCTTTGAGGACGCCAAGCTGGTGGACAGGCTGTTGGACGCCGGCGTAAAGTTTGGCCAGGTAAATACCTCGGAAAGCTCGCCCCTTATCAGCTTTCTGCTGACTTGGGTCTTGCCGGGCGTCTTCTTCTACCTGCTGGGTATGCTGCTCTTTAGGCAGATGCAAAAGATGAACGGCGGACGCAATGCGATGAGCTTTGGCAAGAGCAATGCCAAGGTCTATGTGCAGGCGGAGACCGGCATCAGCTTTTCGGACGTGGCCGGTCAGGATGAGGCCAAGGAAGCCTTGATGGAAATCGTTGACTTTTTGCATAACCCCAAGAAGTACACGCAGATCGGCGCCAGCCTGCCCAAGGGCGCGCTGCTGGTTGGCCCGCCGGGCACGGGCAAAACCCTGCTGGCCAAGGCCGTGGCCGGCGAGGCCAAGGTCCCCTTTTTCTCCATTTCCGGTTCGGAGTTCGTGGAGATGTTCGTGGGCATGGGCGCCGCCAAGGTGCGCGATCTATTCAAACAGGCTTCCGAAAAGGCCCCCTGCATCGTCTTCATCGACGAGATCGATACCATCGGCAAAAAGCGCGACAACGGCGGCTTTTCCGCCAACGACGAGAGGGAGCAAACCCTCAACCAGCTCCTAACGGAAATGGACGGCTTCGACGGTAAGAAGGGCGTGGTCATCCTGGCGGCCACCAACCGGCCTGAAAGCCTGGATAAGGCGCTGCTCAGGCCCGGCCGTTTCGACCGGCGCATCCCCGTGGAACTTCCTGATCTCAACGGCCGTATCGCCATCCTCCAGGTGCACGCCAAGAAGGTCCATTTGGCGGACGATGTGGACTTCGAACTGATCGGCCGCGCGACGGCAGGCACCTCCGGCGCGGACCTGGCCAATATCATCAACGAGGCCGCCCTGCGGGCCGTGCGCCTCGGCCGCCAAAGCGTGACCCAGGAGGACCTGGAAGAGAGCATCGAGGTGGTGATGGCCGGATACCAGCGCAAAAACGCGGTCATCTCGCCCAAGGAGAAAAAGATCATCGCCTATCACGAGATCGGTCACGCCCTGGTGGCGGCTAGACAGCCGGGCGCGGCGCCCGTGCACAAGATCACCATCGTCCCCAGAACCTCCGGTGCGCTGGGATACACCCTGCAGGTGGACGAGCAGGAATCCGTGCTCATGACCAGAGAGGAGGCCTTCGCCCGCATCTGTACCCTCACCGGCGGCAGGGCGGCCGAGGAGACCAAGTTCGGCAGCTATACCTCCGGCGCCTCCAACGACATCGAGCAGGCCACCAAACTGGCCCGCGCCATGGTCACCCGCCTGGGCATGAGCGACAGCTTCGATATGATGGCCCTGGAAACGGTCACCAACCAGTACCTTGGCGGCGACGCCGCCCTTAGCTGCGCCGCGGACACGGCCTCCCGCGTGGATGAAGAGGTGCTCGCGCTCATCAAGAGGGCCCACGAACGGGCCAAGAACATCCTCTCCCGCGAGCGGGAAAAGCTGGACGCGCTGGCCAACTACCTGCTGGAAAAGGAGACCATCACCGGAGAGCAGTTCCTGGATATGCTCAACGCCCCCGCCCTCGCGCCGCAAAACGCCTGAGCAAGGGCGAAACCCCCAAGACGAAAGAAGGGCCTCCCGGCCGTGCAAGGACCGGGAGGCCCTTTGCTGTCCTTGGGAAGAAAGGGGGTGGGGGCGCCCGCTTTTCATTTGCCGGCGTTTGTGCTATCCTTAAGCCCAAACGAGCAAGAAGGGGGCGGGAATATGGCGGCCTACACGCTCATGCTGGTGGAGGACGACCAGACCCTTTGCGCGGCCCTGGCGCAACGGCTGGAGGAGGCCGGCTTCGGGGTGGTGTGCGCGCAGGACTTTTCGGATGTGCTCGGCTGCTTTGTTCGGGAGAAGCCGCAGCTGGTGCTGCTGGATATCGGTCTTCCGATCTACAACGGCTTTTACTGGTGCGCCCAGATCCGCGCCCTGTCCAAGGTGCCCATCTTGTTTTTGTCGGCCGCCGCAGACAACATGAACATCGTGCTGGCCGTGCAGATGGGCGGAGACGACTTCGTGGCCAAGCCCTTTTCCGTGGAGGTGTTGCTGGCCAAGGTGCGCGCCCTGCTGCGCCGCTGCTATGACTTTAAGGCCGACGAAGCCCTGCTGGCCAGCGGCGGCGTGGTGCTCAAGCTGGCCGAGGGCTGCCTCAGTTGGGACGGCGGAAGCGTGGAGCTGACCAGAAACGAGATGAAGATCCTAAAAACCCTGATGCAACGGCCCGGCGCCTTTGTGCCCAAGGAGACCATCATGCAGGCCTTGTGGGAGAGCGAGAGCTTCATCGACGCCAACACGTTGAGCGTGAACATCAACCGCCTGCGCAGAAAGCTGGAGGAGGCGGGCTTAACCGGCTTTATCCGCACCAAGAAGGGCGTCGGTTACGCCGCCGGGGAGGGATGAGCATGGCCGATCGAGCTTGGTCCTGGCGGCAGGGCGCGCGCCTCGTGTTCTGCTACCTGCTCGCTCGCTGGAAACTGATTTTTACCGTAGCGCTCTCGCTGGGCGTGTTCCTGTTGGTAGAGGTTCTCTATGGTCACCCGCTGGAGGCCTACGGCTACGCCTGCCTGCTGGTGGTGACGCTGCTGTTCCTGCTGTCCCTGTGCGATTTTGCCCGCTTTGTCCGGCGGCACCTGGCCTTGCGCAGGCATTTGCAGCTGCTGGAACAGGGCTTGCCGGGCCTGCCCGGGGCCAGAAACCTGATCGAGGAGGACTTTCGCAATCTGGCCTTGGAGCTGGAGAGGAGGCTGCGGCGCGCCGAAAGCCTGGCCGAACAGGAGCGCAGCGAGCTGTTGGCCTACTATACGCTGTGGATGCACCAGGTGAAGACGCCCATCGCCGCCCTCAAGCTGCTGCTGGAGAGGGATATCCGCGCGTCGACGGAGCTGAAGCGCATCGAACAATACGTGGAGATGGCCCTGTCCTATCTGAAGCTGGACGAGGTCAGCCAGGACTTTCTGGCCAGGGAGTGCCCTGTCAAGGAGCTGGCGACCCAAGCGATCAAGAGCTGCTCGCTGCTGTTCATCGAAAAGGGGCTGCGCCTGGAGCTGGGGGAGCTGTCCGGCAGCGCGCTCACGGACGAAAAATGGCTCTGTTTCGTGTTGGAACAGCTGCTCAGCAACGCCGCCAAGTACACGCCTGCCGGCGGCTGCGTGCGCGTCTACCGCCTGGACGGGGCGCCTTGCACCCTGGTGGTGGAGGACAACGGCATCGGGATTCGCGCCGAGGACATTCCGCACCTGGGAGAAAAGGGCTTCACCGGCTACAACGGCCATGAGGACAAGCGCTCAACGGGCCTGGGGCTCTACCTTTGCACCCGGGTAATGGCCCGCCTTGGGCACCGCCTGCGCTTTGAATCGCAGCTGGGCCAGGGCACAAAGGCATATTTGGAGCTGGAGCGGCGGAGCATGGACATCGCATAGCCGGCCGCAGCCCGGCTTTCATTTTTGTAAGGCAGCGGCGGCGCAAGCGTAAGCTTGGCGATATGGCGCTGCGATGCCAGCCATGGTAGGATGCATTGCGTGGAAGAGCTTCCAAGCGAAAGCAATGCATGAAGGAGGAGAGGCGTTTCCATGGCGATTCTAGAGGTTCGAGGCCTGAAAAAGGTCTATTCCGCCCGCTTGGGCGGGGACAAGGTGCATGCGCTCACGGGGGTGAGCTTTTCCGTAGAGGCGGGGGAGTTTGTGGCCATCATGGGCGAGTCCGGTTCCGGCAAGACCACGCTGCTGAACATCATCGCTTCCTTCGACAAGCCTACCAGCGGGGACGTGCTGCTGGAGGGCAAGAGCCTGTTGGAGATACCGGATGACAAGCTGGCCGCCTTCCGCCGCGAAAAGCTGGGGTTTGTCTTCCAGGATTTCAACCTGTTGGACACCTTTACCCTGCGGGACAACATCTTTTTGCCCTTGGTGCTGGCGGGCGTGGACCACCTGGAAATGGCCAGGCGCATTACGCCCATCGCCAGGTCCTTGGGCATCGAGGAGATCCTTGGCAAATACCCCTACGAGGTCTCGGGCGGGCAGAAGCAGCGGGCCGCCATTGCAAGAGCCCTGATCACCAACCCGACCTTGCTGCTGGCGGACGAGCCCACCGGCGCCCTGGACTCCAAGGCGGCCACAGCCCTGTTGCAGCAGTTTGACGCCCTGAACCAGGGCGGCCAGACCATCTTTCTGGTGACCCATAGCGCCAACGCAGCCTCCTATGCGGGCAGAGTGCTGTTCATCAAGGACGGCCAGGTTTTCCAGCAGATTTATCGCGCCGGCAGGGATAGGCAGCGGATGCAGCAGGAGATCGCCGACACCCTGCGCCTGCTTTCGGGAGGCGGTCAGGCATGAGGATGCGTTGGCTGCTTTACCCAAGGCTGGCCCTGACCAACTTGGTCAAGAACCGGCGGCTGACGCTGCCGTATCTATTGGCCTGCGCCGGCACGGTGCTCATGTTCTACACCATGGACGAGTTATCCATCAACCGGGGCCTTTCCAAGCTCCGCGACGCCGCCACCGTGCAGGCTGTCCTATTTTTGGGCGTGTTGGTAATCGGCATTTTTGCGGCCATCGTGCTGTATTATACCAACGGTTTTCTCATCAAGGGCCGCATGAAGGAGCTGGGCCTGTACTCCGTGTTGGGCATGGAGAAGAGGCATATCTCCTTGGTACTGCTGCTGGAGACCCTCTTTACAGGCCTTGTGGGCGTGGGGGTGGGGCTGGCGCTCGGCGTGCTCTTTGGAAAGCTGATGTTCCTGCTCCTGCTGCGCCTGCTGGGCGAAACGGCCGCCTTGCCCTTTCAGGTGAGCCTGGAAGCCTTGGGCCAAACCTGCCTGGTGTTTGCGTGCATCTTCGCGCTCATCCTGCTGTCCAACCTGCGCTCGGTGAAGAAGGCCAGACCCATGGAGCTGGTGCAGGCCGCCAAGGCGGGGGAGAAGGAGCCCAAGTCCTCCGCCATCACCACGGTCTTCGGCCTGCTCTGCCTGGGCGGAGGCTATGCCATCGCCATCTTGAGCAAGTCGCCCCTGGATGCGCTGCTCTACTTCTTTGTGGCCGTACTCCTGGTCATTTTCGGAACCCATGCGCTTTTTCGCTCCGGTTCCATCGCCCTGCTCAAGATGCTCAGGGCCAACAAGCGCTTTTACTACAGGCCGGCCCATTTCATCGCCGTCTCCGGCATGCTTTACCGCATGCGCAAAAACGCCGCAGGCCTTGCCAACATCTGCATCCTGTGCACCATGGTGCTGGTGGTGGTTTCGGCCACGGTTTCGCTGTATGTAGGTCAGGAGCACGCCCTGCGCCTCCAACACCCCAGGGATGTGAGCGTGGTAATCCAGGGGCAAGCGGCGGAAGACCGAGAGGATGCGGATTTTTACGCCATGGCCCAGCAGCTGGCCGCGGCGCGAGGACTCGCCCTGTCGGAGCACGCCAAAACCATCGCCATCCGCTGTTACGCGGAACAAAGGGGAAGCTATTTCGATTTTGATGGGGTTTCCGAAAACGTTTGCCGGCTGTATCTCCTGCCTCTGGAGGAGTATGTGGCCATGGGCGGGGAGGACGTAGCCCTGCAGGAAGGAGAGGTGCTGGTCTTTTCCACCCGCAGCTGCGGCTATGGTCTGGACAAGGTGGAGCTGCTGGGCGGTAGCTTTCAGGTAAAGGAGGAGCTGGCGCAGTTCCCCATCGCGGAGCGCAGCGATGTTTCCCTGGAAACCGGGGTGTATTTGGTCTTTGCCAACCGCGCGCAGGCCGAGCTGGCCATGGGCGGCAGGCAATGGGAGGCCTACCTGTATGAGGGATTCAACCTGCTCGGTGAGGAAGAGGAAAAGCTTGCGTTTAGCAGCGAGTATTGCAACCTGGTGAACCGGAAGATCGACGAGGAGGCCGAGATCGATTACGCCGTCGCCTCGAGCATCTATCTGGATGGGCAGCGGTGGCAAGCCCTGCACGGCGGCTTCCTGTTCCTGGGCCTGTTTCTGGGCACGCTGTTCATGATGGCGACGGTGCTGATCATCTACTACAAGCAGGTGTCCGAGGGCCTGGAGGACAGCGCCCGCTACCAAACCATGCAGAAGGTAGGCATGAGCAAGCGGGAGGTGCGCGTCTCCATCGACAAGCAGATCGTTTGGGTGTTCTTCCTTCCGCTGGCGGCGGCCGTCGTGCACACCATGGTGGCCTTCCCGGCCATTTCCAAGATGGAGGCCCTGTTCTTCGTGAACGACATGGGCTTGATGCTGGCCTGCACGTTGGCCACCATCGCCGCCTTTAGCCTGCTGTATGTGGCCGCCTATCTGCTGACCGCACGGGTTTATTACCGCATCGTATCTTAAGAAAATGGGGCGAGCCGCCGGAAACACTTCCGGCGGCTCGCTTCTTGCTGGTCGAGGCCTTAGGCAGGCGTATGGTCCGCATCGTCCGCAGGGGTCAGCTTGTGCCGGGTTCCGTCCGGTTCCTGGATGGTGATGGAGTTTAGCTGCTCTTCCAGATTGCGGCGGAAGCTGGCGAGGTATTCGGCGCGCAATTGCGCCTGTTCCGCCTTTTCCTGTTCGTTCAGGCCCGGGGCCTGCCGGGACTTGCGGGCCAATTCGTTGATGCGCGCGATCTTTGCCGGATCCATGACGTTCATGCCCCCTTGCATGGCGTACTCGGCGCTGGACCGCGCCGTGCTTGCAGTATAGCAGATCCGCCGGGGACCTGTCCATTTGAAATTGTTATTGACATATGCCGAAAACGTGGTATACTCAAAACATAAATGGCATATGCCGGAAACGGGGGGAGGAACGGTGCCCAGACCATGCAAGCGCAGGCGCATTTGCAGCCTTCCCATCCATGGGGGTCTGGCGCCTCTGGAGGGCGCCGCCCAAGCCCCGCCTCTGCGCATGGCCTTGGAGGAATACGAGGCCATCCGCCTGATCGATTTGGCCGGCCTAAGCCAGGAAGAATGCGCGGCCCGCATGGGCGTTGCCCGGACCACCGCGCAGGCCATCTACGCCTCGGCCAGGCGCAAGCTGGCCGCCTGCCTCGTGGAGGGGTTGGAGCTGCGCGTGGAGGGCGGAAACTACGAGCTCTGCCAAGGCGGCGCCCAGGGCTGCGGACGCTGCGAGCTTGGCCTGCCGGAGGATCCGTTGATGCGCTGCGCATCGGAAAGGAAAGGAGAAAACGAAATGAGAATCGCGGTTACGTACGAAAACGGTCAGGTGTTTCAACACTTTGGACACAGCGAACAGTTTAAGATTTACGATGTGGAGGGGACGAACATCGTCCGTTCCGAGGTGGTTGGCACCAACGGCAGCGGCCACGGCGCCCTGGCGGGGATGCTGCGCCTGCTCAAGGTGGATGCGCTGATCTGCGGAGGCATTGGCGGCGGCGCCCAGCAGGCCCTGGCGGAGTGCGGCATCCAGCTGTACGCCGGCGTGAGCGGCGATGCGGACGCGGCGGTGCAGTCCCTGTTGGAGGGCAAGCTCAACTTCAGCGCGGAGGCCAACTGCGACCACCACGGCCAGCATGGCCATGAGCACGGCGATTGCGGCCACCACGGACACGGCGACTGCGGGGAGCATGGCGGCTGCGGCCAGCACGGCCACGGCGGCTGCAAGCACGAATAAACGTCAACGCCGGATCTAGGTTGGCGAAAAGCCTTGCACAGTCTGCCCGCCGCATGCCCGTAGGGCAAAAGGAGTCGTGCGAGGATGAAGATTGTGGTTCAGGAAATGGATTCCTCCATTCAGGAGGCCGTCATCGAGCAGTATGGAGATTGGGTGCGCGAGGAAGGGTGCCTGGTCGAGGGCCCAGGCTGCTGCCGGATTGCCGCCGTGGATACGGACAGCGGACGGGTGGCCGGCTTTGCCGCCCTGCGTCCGGCGCGTTGGATCGCGCCATTGGAACAGGAGACCGACGGCTTTATCGAAGTGATCGAGGTGGCGAAGGCCTACCGAAGTCGCGGAATCGGAAGGGCGCTGGTGGAGCGGCTGGAGAAGTTCGCTGCGGCATACGGATATTACCAAATCCGCGCCTGGAGCAGCTGCGATAAGGTGGAGGCGTTGCACATGTGGCGCAGGCTGCAATACTGCATGTGCCCGGCGGTGATGCTTGGCCAAAGCGTGCGCAAGGAGTTCGCGCAGCAACCAATCGTGGGATACTACTACGCAAAGCTGCTCAATCCCGATGCATGAGCGAGGAAGGGCCGGCGGCTTGCGCGGTTGCGCGGCCAAGACGGGGGAGGCAAACGAACCTAGGCTAAATGGCAAAAGACCGGTGGGAGAATGGATTTTTTCCCAAAAGAGGGCGCCGTTCCAGGAGGAGCAGCGCCCTTTTTGCGGAAAAACGAAGGCTTTTCGGATGGGGCTTACTCGCCTGCCTCCGAAAAGGCTTCCGGGTGAAAGGCCAGCGCTAGGTTTTCCACGGCATATGCCATGCGAACGCCGGGCAGCACGCTCTCCAGGGTGATGGTGGCAAAGCGCCCCTGCCGCACGCAGTCCAACTGCGAAAGGATGGGATTGGCCTGGATCTCGGCGATCTTCTCCTCGACCGAGGGAGCGTCGTAATCGTGGATGAGGATCAGGTCCGGCTGGCGGGCGAGGACCTCCTCGTAGCTGACCGTAACCCATTGCTTTTCATCCAGATCGTCGAACAGATTGCGGCCGCCGGCCAGCTCCACCAACAGGGATTCGAAGTTGATGCCGGAACAGGTGAACACGCCGTCCCCGCCGCTGTCGTATACGAGCACGTCGATGGGTTCCAGGCCCTGGAGCGCCTGTCCCACCGCCTCGATGCGGGCCTGCTGATCGGCGATGAGCGCTTCGGCGGCCTGGGTCACGCCAAAGACGGCACCGATGTCCCGGATTTCCTGGTACTGCTCTTCCAGGCTGGCGGCGCTGTTGACATAGACCGTCATGCCGTATTGAGCGGCCTCTTCCAGGTTGCAACCCTCGTCGCTGATTTCCCAGTCCAGGGCGTAGATGAAGTCCGCGCCGCTGGATAGGATGGCCTCGCGGGTGGCGGATCCCTGGTTGAGGATGGGGATGGCGTTGACGGCCTGGGCGTACTCCTCCAAGGGCCCCCGGCTATGGTTGACCAAGGAGCGGCCAACCACCAGGGAATCCAGGCCCAGGGCGGCAAACAGCTCCGTGCAGTTGGGCCCCAGCGTAAGCACCCGCTGCGGCCGCTCGCTCACCGCGAGCGTCCGCCCGGCGTTTTCCAGGTACAGGGTCTGGGCGAAAGCGTCGTCCCCGTCGGATGCCGGCGAGGCCTGCAAACCCGCCTGCGCGGCGGGGGAAGGGGCCGCGCAGGCGGCGAATAGAAAAAGTACCACAAACGTAAGAAGCAGGCAAAGATAACGTTTCATGCACATCCTCCTTTAATTGGCCATGCCCTCGGGCAGGAAGCGGATGGCCGGCCTTCCCGTCCTTGGGTCAAGTTCCACACGGCTTTCCACGCCGTACACGCTGCGGATGAGCTCGGGCGTGAGCACCTGCCCCGGCGTGCCCGACGCCACCAACCGCCCCGCCTGCAGTACATACAGCCGGTCGCAGTACAGCGCGGCCAGGTTCAGGTCGTGGACGGCGGCCAGAACGCTGACCTTGAGGCGGCGGATCCAATCGAAGATCTGGAGCTGGTAGCCGATATCCAGGTGGTTGGTGGGCTCGTCCAGCACAAGAAAATCGCACTGCTGGGCGATGGCACGCGCAAGTAACACCCGTTGCTTTTCCCCGCCGGATAGGTGGAGAAAGCTGCGGCGAGCCAGGGAGGCCAGGTTCACGGCCTCCAGGGCCGCGCGCACGATGCGGCGATCCTCCGGCGTATCCACGTCCAGCAGCCGCTTGTGGGGCGAGCGGCCCATGGCCACGATTTCCTCCACCGTGAAGTCGAAGGGCAGCTGGTTTTCCTGACAGACAACCGCCATGCGCTGCGCGGCGGCGCGAGGGCTCAGGCGTAGCAGGTCTTCGCCGTCCAGCTCGACGCGGCCGCTGTCCGGCGTCAGCGCCCGATATAGGTTCTTCAGCGCCGTGGACTTGCCGCTGCCGTTGGGGCCGATGAGCCCCACAAACTCCCCCGTCTCCACCTGCAGGGACAGGTCTTGCACCCCTCCGCCGCCCGCGTAGGAAAAGCAGAGATTCTCGATCCTCAATTTCATCCTTCCCACCTCCTCAATCCCGGGCGCGGCCGTTCTTCCTGAGCAGCCAGATGAAGGTCGGCCCGCCGATCACCGCCGCCAGGACGCCCACGGGCAGCTCCTCCGGCGCGATCAGGAGCCTGGCGACCACGTCCACCCAGACCACCAGGATGCCGCCGAGCAGCGCGGCGACGGGGAGCACCTTCTTGTGGTCTCCGCCCACCAGAAGGCGGGTGAAATGGGGAACCATGAGCCCCACAAAGCCGATGCAACCGCTCACGGCGATGGTGACGCCGGCCATGAGGGAGGAGATCAGAACCAGCAGCGTTTGAAGCCGGCGCACAGGGACACCCAGGGCGCCGGCGCTCTCGTCGCCCAGCAACAGGAGGTTTAGGCCCCGGTGGTTGAGCATCAGCACGGCCAGACAGACCAGCAACACCACCAGGGGCAGGGTTAGATAGGCCCATTTGGCGCCGGCCAGGCTGCCGGACATCCAGAATTCCGCGTTGTGCAGCCCCAGGGCGTTGGGCGCGCTCAGCTTGATGATGCTGGTTACCCCCTCCATGACCATGGATATGGCCACGCCCGTGAGCAGCAGCTGGGTGATGTTCAGCCGTCCGCGCACCCTGGAAAGGGAGTAGACGAAGACGATGGTCACGGCGGCGCCGAGGAAGGCGCTGATGGAGAGGGAATAGGTGCCCAGAAAGGAGAAGGCGCCAAAGAGCATCCCCAGGGTGGCGAAGGCCGCCGCGCCGTTGGAGACGCCTAAAACGAAGGGATCTGCCAGGCTGTTGCGGACCAGCGCCTGCATGGCCACCCCGCAGACGGCCAGGGAAGCGCCCACCACCATGCCAAGACAGACGCGGGGAAGGCGCAGGCCGAGCACGATGTTCTCCTCCAGGGCGTCCCAGCTAGGTGTGAGGAGCGCGCCAAATCCGGGCAGGCGGCTGAGCAGGATGTTGAGCGTGGCCATCGGGGACACGGACACGGGCCCGAGCCCCGTGGCCAGCACGAGGGTCAGGACCGCCAAGGCCGAGAGTAGGCATACGACCAGGCCCAGGGAAGGCCGGGAAAGACGCTGTCGCAGGCCGGGTTTCATACAAGGACACCCCCTTTTAGAAAAAACAAAGGCATACGGCCCCTCTTCGGAAGGGCCGTATGCCTTATAGAGCATACATGTATCGCTTTGGCGCCGTCGCGGCGGGAAATAAAGCCGTTGTTCGGTAGAGCTTCTGCTCCTTGCGCCCGCTTCGTGCAGGCCTTTTTTTATTGTACATGGGCGGGGGAGCTCTGTCAAGCCCGCACGGGGCTTGTTCATGAACATAGGTTGGCCCTTTTCGTCCATGGGCAGGCCGGTTTCCTAAATGTCGTAATGGCCGTAAAAGGGAACGCGGCCCGTGGCGCCGCCCCAGGACAGGTCGCCATAGTCGAAGTGCCACCATTCGCTTTCGTAGTTGGTGAAGCCCACGCTGCGAAGCAGGTTGTACAGCAAACGGCGGTTATCGCGCACGGCCCTTTCCGCTTCCGTCAGGCCCCCGCGCTCGTAGAAATCGGAATGGGCGTTTTCGCGGAAGTCGTCAAAGACGGTTCCCATGTCGAGAGGCCGGCCTTCATAACAGAGGGTCAGGTCCACGGCGCCGCCGGTCATGTGGGTGGAGGGACGCTTTTCGTCCCGAACGGGCAGGGCGACGAACTCGCGGGTCTCCTCCCGGGCCTGATCGAGGGTGAGCTCCGGATGGTCGCTGCGCACGCAGGCAAGCTGCTTGTCGAACAGGGCCTGCTGCACCGGCAAGGGCCGCAGGGCGTCGAAGATGAGGAACCCATACCCGTCGCCCAACAGGTCCAGCGCCGCCTGCAGCTTTTCAAACACGCCCCGGCGCATCAGGCAGCGATCCATGGCGCCGGGCACGCCCATCTTCACGTAGGAGCGATCAAAGGCGATGCGCGGGTCCAGATCGGTGATGTCCAGCATGTCCTCGCCGCTGTCCTGCGTATCCGCGCTGCGGCGGCCCGGCGTGGAGCCGAAGGCGGGGATGGGGCTTTGGCAAAGCAGGGCGCGCGGGTCCGAGAGAAAGCGGGGCCTGCCGCCCACCACGGTGAACAGGGCCTTGGCGGAAAGCAGCTCCTCCGGCGCGCAGCGCAGTGGGTCCACGCTCAGCCCCGTGAAATCCGCCAGATAGCCGGGCTTAAGCTTACCGCGCAGCGCCTCCTCGCCCACGGCATAGGCGGCGCCCGTGGTCAAGAGGGCAAGGGCCTGCCGGGGAGTGAGACAGTGGGAAGGGTAAAAGCCTCCCTGGGGTTGGCCGCTGAAATCCTTGCGGGTGATGGCGCAATATAGGTTCAGCAGGGGGCTGACCGGTTCCACCGGGCAATCGGTACCGCCCGAAACGGGAACCCGGCGACGCAGGAAGCCGTCCCAGTTGTAGGAGCTGGAGGCGAGCTCGCTGCCCACGCGGCTGTCGGCAATATGGGCATCGTATTCCAGAAAAACGGGCTGGACCAGGGCCTGGGTTCCCAGCCGCTGAAACCGGTCCAACAACCCCTCGTCCGTGATTTGGCAATGGATGACGCCGTGGCGCAGGCCGCGGCCCGGCATGGCCGCCTGGGCCTTTTCGATGGCCTCCAACACCATGTCCATGGCCGCGTCGCCGATGGCATGGATGCTGACGGGCAGGCCGTGCGCATGGGAAAGGCGAACAAGGGCGTCCAGTTCCTCCTGCCGATAGACAGCCACGCCGCAGGTGGCGGGATCGTCGGCATAGGGGCGGCGAAGGTAGGCGGTTCGCGCGCCGAGGGAGCCGTCCGCCAGCAGCTTGAGCGAGGCGATTTTATACAGCTTGCCGCCGTAACCGGGCCCGTAGCCCCGGTCGAAAAAGTCCTGTAAGGCCTGTAGGTCGGGCAGTTGGGCCTGTAAATACAGGCGCAAGGGCAGGGCGTCCTCAGCCTCCAACTCCGCATAGGCCTGCAAGATGGTCTCATAGCTGGCGCCGGTCAGACTGCAAAAATCCTCGCTGGAGACGGCGGTCAGGCCTTGCGAGGCGCAGTGGCGCAGGGCGGCGGAAAGCCGCTCCTTCACCGCTTGCACGCTGCGGGGGCCCGCGCTCTCATACACCAGCGATACGGCGTTTTCGGTCAAAAGGCCGTTGAGACGGCCGTTCTCATCCCGCTCGATGGTGCCGCCCGGCACGGAGGTCTCCGCGTCGATGCGGTATTTTTGCAGGGCATAGGAGTTGCACACCACCATGTGGCCGCAGACGCGGGAGAGCACGATGGGCCTGTCCAGGCTCAGCTGGTCCAGGTCGTCCCGGGTGGGAAGGCGTTTTTCCGCAAACAGGTCCTGGTTCCAACCCCTACCCTCGACGGGACCGGTGGGGTGCTCCTGCATAAAGGCAAGGAGGATGTCCTGCATCTGGGCGATGGACCGCGCGGGACTAAGGTCCGCGCAATGGTAGCTATCGCCCAGGGAGAGCAGGTGCATGTGGCTGTCGGCAAGTCCGGGGGTTACGCAGGCGCCGCGCAGGTCGAAGCGCTGGGTGGAGGGGCCGGCCAAGGCCAGGATCTCCTCGTCGCCGCCCACGGCCTGAATGACGCCGTCCTTCACGGCCATGGCGGTGGCCTCGCGGCAGTCCTCGTCCATGGTGATGAGCCTGCCGCCAAAGTAAACGCTATCCATCATGATCAAAAAATACTCCCACAATACAAAAGAATGTCCTTTAGGTCGGCCCGGCTATCCGGTTCGCCGGGCCGAAGGGTGTTGATGACCACGCCGTCGTCGCCCGCATGGCCGGTGGAATGCAGGATCCGCTCCTCGCCCAACCACATGGCCACATGTCCCTTGAAGAAGAGCAGGTCGCCGGGCTTGAGCGCTTCGTAGGGGATCTTGTGCATGTCAAAGCCCTCGCGCACGGCCGCATCCCGGTAGATGACCGAGCCGTTGAGCAGGTAGGCCATGGAGCACAGGCCGGAGCAGTCGATGCCCTCGCAGGTCTTGCCGCCCCAGCGGTATTGGGTGCCCAGGTAGGCCATGGCGGCCTCGACCAGGTCCTTGCGCAGGGATTCCTCGTCGGACAGGTCATAGGAGCGCTTCCAGGCGCCGAGCCAGCAACCGCGCACATATCCCTGGCTGCCGTCGGCCAAATACACGGCGCGCCAACCGCCCTGCTCCTCGCCCACGGCCACCAGGGCGCCGCGCGGCAGGGTCAGATAGGGGTAGGACTGCACCTTGGGCTCGTGCATCACGTCCGCGAAGGAGCGCAACACCACCATCTTATCCTGGCGGCGCCAGCGCTCCAGGCAAGCCTGGTCGCGCAACAGCCCGGACAGCGGCGCCCACCCCTCATAGCGGTAGGGCGTGCGCACATAGGCCCAGTCCCCGTCCAGCCGAAGCAGCTCCAGCTCCATGCCGTACAGGGCCTCGTCCGCCAGCTCGCAATCCCAGCGGGCTTGGGTCTTTAGGGGCAGGATGGGGGAGACGGCGATGGCGGTTTCAGGCATGGTCAGGGCCTCCTTCCTTGTAAAACGCATACACGGCCTTGGATATGCGCCCGATCAGGCGCTTGCAATATAGGTCGTCCGGGGCCTCCTGCACGAAGACGCCCAGGTAATAGCAGGCGTTCTCAAGGAAGAATAGGCCCGCATCGTGGTTGAGAAAGTCCAGCCCGCCGGTCTTGTGGGCCAGCTTCAAGGGATAGGGGATGTAGCGCAGGAAGTCCGAGGTGCTGCGCTGGGAGAGCAACACCTCCATGGCGTAGTTGCAAAGGGCGGGGGTGAGGATGGAGCGGCGGAGCAGCAGCTCGTACATGCGGCACTGCTCCCGCGCGCTGGTGTAGTTGTTGCGCCCCTGGTCGATGGCCGCAAAGTCCAGCATGACCCGCTCCACGCGGGAGAGCCGCAGGCCGATGGAGCGGCCGTATGCGTTGATCTCCTCCATGCCGAGGCGGTGGATGAGCACGTTGGTGGCCGTGTTGTCGGACAGGATGATCATCCAGCGCAGCAGATGGTCCAGCGTGTCCGTGGTCGAGCCGTATTCATAGACGGTGGTGTCCTCCAAGATGAGGGAGGAGGGGACTTCCACAAGGCCGTCCAGCGTTTCCCGGCCTTGGCGCACCCGCTCCAAGGCCGCCAACAGGATCAAGACCTTGATGGTGGAGGCGGAGACCATCTCCCGATCCGGAGCAAAGGCGTAGAGCTCCTGATCGGCGTCCATGTCCTTCCAAAGGACGGATACCTTGGCCTGCGCCGTTTCGGCCTCCTTCTGCAAATAGGCGAGCAGCTCTTGCTGGTTCATGGTCGTTATCCCTCCAAACATTCGATGGTCATCGCCCCGGCGTCCAGGCGAACCTCCTCGCCGAGGGTCAAGGAGAGCGTGGGCAAACAGTGGCCGCAGCGCAGGTCCATGAGCACCGGCTTTCCGGCCGGCAAGATCACTTCCTCAAACACCTGGCAAAGGCTCAGGGACTTTTCCGGCTCCTTGGCCGTGCAGTTGGTCCATGCGCCCAGCACGACCCCCCGGCAGGCGTCGAACAGGCCGGCGTTGCGCAGGTGGGTGAGCATGTTGTCCACCCGATACACATCCTCGTCGATGTCCTCCAGGAAGAGGATCTTGTCGCGGGCATCCAGGGCCCAGGGCGTGCCAAGGGAGGCGGAGACCAGCGACAGGTTGCCGCCGACCAACGGACCTACGGCCACGCCGGGTTGGAGACAGCGGGCCGGATAGCCCGCAGGGTTTTGCAACAGCTCTGGATGGCCGAAGAGGACCTCTTCCACCCCGTCCCGGGTAAAGGGGTCAAACTCCTGGGAATACCACTCGGTGGAGGGCATGGGCGCGTGGTAGCTGGTAAGGCCCAGGTTGTTAAAGGCAATGTGCAGGGCGGTCACGTCGGAATAGCCGAGGAACGGCTTCCAATGGGCCGCGATGGCGGCGATGTCCAGCAGGGGCAAGAGGCGGTGGGCGCCATAGCCGCCGCGGATGCACAGCACCCCGGCGAGGCTGTCGTCCAGGAAGGCGTCGGTCAGATCGCGGGCGCGCAGTTCGTCCGTTCCGGCCAGATACCCATGGCGCGCCCGGCAACTGTCGTACACCACGGGCTGCAGTCCGAAGGATTCCACGGCCTGGACGGACTTTTCCAGGCGCGCCTCCGGCACCGGGCCGGAGGCGTCCACCAGGGCGACGCGGTCGCCCTTATGAAGCTTGGGAATGGACATGGCAGGGTACGCTCCTTTGTCTCGTGCATGCCGAACGCACGATCAGGCCGCCTCCCCTAGAAGCGGCCTGATTGCGCGCGCTCGTCAGAAATCCTGGCGCAAGCTCTTGCGGTAGTTCTCCAGCTCCTCCTGATTGGCCAGAACGTAGTGCTCGGGCTCAATCTGGGTCCATACGGGCGGGTCTGCCTCATAGTGGTGTTGGGAAGGGTCGTAGACCTCCAGCACCTTTTTCTTTTCCGCCACGGGGTCCGGCAGGGGAATGGCGGAAAGCAGGGCCCGGGTATAGGGATGCAGGGCGTGGGAGAACAGCAGCTCCGTGGGCGCGAGCTCCACGATGCGCCCCAGATGAATCACGGCGATGCGATCGGAGATGAAGCGCATCACCGAAAGGTCATGGGAAATGAATAAATAGGTCAGGCTGCGTTCCTTTTGCAGCTTGGACATCAGGTTGAGCACCTGGGCGCGAATGGAAACGTCCAGCGCGGAGATGGGCTCGTCGGCGATGATGAACTTGGGGTCCATGATCAGCGCGCGGGCGATGCCGATGCGCTGGCGCTGGCCGCCGGAGAACTCATGGGGGAAGCGGGAGGCAAACTCGGGCAGCAGGCCCACGTCCTCCAAGGCCGCGTTGACCCGCTGGATGCGCTCCTGGGAAGAGATATGGCCCAGGTTGTACAGCCCTTCCGACACGATGTAGTCCACCTTGGCGCGCTCGTTCAGCGAGGCCATGGGGTCCTGGAAGATCATCTGGACCTCGCGGGTGATGCGCTTGTCCAGGGCCTTGGGGATCTTACCGGAGATGGTCTCGCCCTTGTAGACGACGCTGCCGCTGGAGACCTCGTTGATGCGGATGATGGCGCGGCCAATGGTGGTCTTTCCGGAGCCGGACTCGCCCACCAGGCCGAAGGTTTCGCCCTTGTAGATATCGAAGCTGACGCCCTTGACCGCGTGAAAGCGGCGGCGACGCGGCCCAAAGCTGACCCAAAGGTCGCGAACCTGCAACAGCGTTTCGCGCTTAGTCTCCATCCATAGCCCTCCCTTTCATGTTCTCTCGCAGCCCCTCCAGGTGCTGGATGCTCTTGGGCGGCTCCACCTTGGGAGCGCGGGGATCCAGCAGCCAGGTACGGGCCTTGTGGGTGGGGCTTACGTCGAAATAGGGCGGCTGTTCCACAAAGTCGATCTTCAGGGCCATGGGGTTGCGCTGGGCAAAGGCGTCTCCGCGCACCTCGCGGAAGAGGTTGGGCGGGGCGCCCTTGATGGTGAATAGCTCTTCGCCCCGCACGCCCAGCTGGGGCAGGGAGGAGAGCAGGGCCCAGGTATAGGGATGTTTGGGGGAGTAGAAGATCTCGTTCACCAAGCCGTACTCGACGATGTCGCCGGCGTACATGACGGCCACGCGGTCGGCGATGTTGGCCACCAC
>CALWRM010000056.1 GCA_944383925.1 uncultured Clostridia bacterium | reverse complement strand
CCTGCCTTCAGACCAGCTTCGACCGGCTGTTTCTCTGGTGCCAGCAAGCGCTGCGCGCGCTGCGGGCCGAACAAAGAAAGGAAGCATGAACCATGCTGGATAAGTCCATTCCCTATAAGAGCATCTGCATGCGGCTGCCGGCCCAAGCCTTGCAGCGTCTGCCCTCCCCCACGCTTCCAGAGGGCTATTCCTTCGAGTTTTACCGTCCCGGACGCATGGCGGATTGGGCGCGCATCGAGACCTCGGTGCTGGAATTTCCCTCCGAGCAAAAGGCGCAGGAAACCTTTGCGAGGGACTTTTTGCCCTATGAACCCTTGCTTGAAACGCGCATGTGCTTTGTATGCAATCCAAACGGGCTCCCCATCGCCGGCGCCACGGCCTGGTCCATCCCCCGGCAGGAGAAGCAGCTCAACTGCCTGCATTGGGTGGCGGTGCAGCCGGGTCACCAGGGGCTTGGGCTCGGCCGCGCCATCGTGTTGCAGGCCCTATCCAGGTTCCGCGCCCTTGGAGAAGAGGGGGATGTGTTTTTGCACACCCAGACCTGGAGCCATGTGGCGGTGCGCCTCTACCACAGCCTGGGGTTTGTGATGCAGGACAAGGACGCCTTTTCCGACAAGGACATGCCCTTGCAGGAGGCTTTGGAGATCCTCTCCTGGCGGCTTTCGCCGCAGGAGCTTCAATCTTTGCGGGAAACAGCCGAATAAGCTTCCTCCACCAGCGCGCAAAAAAAGCGCGCCGCTTGGCCTATGCCGGCCTTGAAAGCGGCGCGCTTTTGGTTTGCAGGAGCACGGCTCAGCCGCTTACGGAAGCGGACTGCGTGACGCGCACCTTGTGAATCCTGTTGTCGCTGATCTGTTCGATGTTGAAGGTAAAATCGCCATATGCAAAGCTCTCGCCCTGTTCTGGGATCTTCCCCATCTTTTCCATGATCCAACCGCCAAAGGAAACGCTGTCCGCTTCGTCCTCCTTGACGTCGAAGTACGAGCAAAAATCATCAAAGGTCACGTCGCCGTCGATCACAAAGGCGTGGGCGTCCAGCTTGCGGATGGGTTCCTCCACGGTATCGTGCTCGTCCCAGATTTCGCCGACCAACTCCTCGAGGATATCCTCCATGGTCACGATGCCCTGGGTCCCGCCATATTCGTCGATGACGACCGCGATGTGGGACTTGTGGGATTGCAAGAGCTTGAGCAGGTCGTTGATCTTTTCCGTGGAGAGAACGAAGATCGGCTCGGTCATGATTTCTGGAATGGACTTGGACGTAATGCCGCTGCCCACGTAGAAATCCTTCTGGTGGATCACGCCGACGATCTTATCGATGTTCTCTTCATACACCAATAGCCTGGAAAAGTGCGACTGTGTGAAGGCTTCGGCGACCTCCTCCTTGGTGGCCTTGATGCTGACGGCTTCCAGATCCACGCGGTGGGTTAGGATGTCCTGGGCTTCCAAATCGCCGAATTCCACAGCGTTTTTAAGCAACTCGCCCTCATCTTCGTTAATGCTGCCCTCCTGCTGGACCTCATCCAGCAAGAGAAGCAGCTCTTCCTGAGACATCTTGGACTCCTCGCTCGTCTTGAGCATCCTAGAAATCAGCTTTTTCCACATGGAGAACAGGAAGTTTAGGGGGGTAAGTATCCAGATGAGCAGGTTGATCAGCGGCGCGGAGAACATGGCAAACTTTTCCGGGAAATCCTTCGCAATGCTCTTGGGCGTAATTTCGCCGAAGATCAGGACCGCGATGGTGACCACCACCGTGGATATGGTGGCGCCGACCTCGCCGTAGAGCTCCACGAAGAGCAGCGTGCCGATGGCCGCCACGGCGATGTTGACGATATTGTTGCCGATCAAGATGGTCGAGATCAATTTGTCGTAGTTCTCGGACAAGCGATAGGCAAGCTGCGCCCGGCGGTCGCCGTTTTCCGCCAAGACCTTGATGCGGGTCTTATTCAGGGAAGAAAACGCCGTTTCCGTGGCGGAAAAGTACGCGGACATCACGATACAAAACAACATCGCTATGATGCTTGGCACTAGGTTTGGCATAAAAAACTATCTCCTCCAATTTGATTCCCTCGCGTCTTTTTAGGTACAAAAAAAACATACCTATTCCCTTAGAATGGGCAGAGGCATGCGCGGCGCTTGGAAGTTCAAATTGTCAGGCGCATATTCATCCGTACTGGGACTGTCCATTAAGACCCATCACCATCCTTTCCAACAAATATATAGATAGGATACTCCCTTTGGCCTTGTCTGTCAAGTGCTATTACAAGACAAGCCCCCTAAAAGCACCGGCCGCCTCCCTCCTTGGGTAGGCGGCCGGTGTTGCTTGCTTGGGATCGAATCGGACCTTTAGGCGCCCTTGCCGCCCTTTCCTTGGCCTTGGCCCTTTCCTTGCCCCTGGCCTTGGCCCAGGCCGTTGTGCTGGGCTTGGCCCTGCTGGTCCTCCTGTTGGCAATGTTCCTGATTCTGTTGGGCGGAGGGCGTTTCGCTCCCACCCGCCTCCTCCAACATCTCGCGAAGCTCCCGCATGGTCAACCCCTGAACGGCCTGCACGTCGACGTCGGGATCCACTTCCTGCAGCTGCAAAAGGACGCGGTATTTTCCAAGCGACAGCCCGGCTTCGTGCGCCTGCTGCGCCTCCTCCTGGTTGCAGCAATAAATCTGCTGAGAGGGGATGCCGGTGTTGTCCGCGATTAGGCTTTGCATGGCCTGCGCCTTTTCCTGCGACGCGCAGGCAACCGTAAGCTCCAGCGTCATTCCCCTTTGCAGACAGCTGGCGACGGGCTGGCTGCTGAGCACCACCTCGATGGCGTCCAGGTAGCGCATGTTTTGGACGCCCAACTCTTCGGCCAGCCGAACGCCGTCCTCGTTGTAGCCGGTCACGCCAACCACCCTGTCGAAGATGTTGACAGCCAGCTCGATCGAGGGATTGACGTCCACGCCGATGGCCGCCACGGGCATGGCGTAGGACAGATAGCCGCCGCCCCCAAGCAGGAGAACGGTCAGGCAGGCCATCGCCAGGGCGAACGCCCGCCTGCGGGCACGGTCTTGGCGCCTTCCTTGGGTTTTGACATGGACAAAGGCCTTGGTCCTTTCCTTTAGCGCGTCTTCGGCTCGAATTTGGTCGAAGGCGGCCTGAATCTTACTCCGCATCCTCATCCTCGCCTCCCAAGCGTTCCTGCAGCATCCTTCGCGCGCGGGACAACAGCGCGTACACGGTGTTCACGTTTTTTTGTAGGATTCGGGAAATTTCCACGGCGGAATAGCCCTCATAATAATGCAGATACACGACGTTCTTGTACTTGGCCGGCAGGGAAAGCACGGCCTCGAGCACCTCGCCATGGTCCTCCCGCCCCTCCTGGGGAAGCTCCATGCCTTCCTCCATCGGGATGGTTCTTTTGCGAAACACGCTCTTGAGAAGGTCCTTGCATTTGTTCACGGTTACGCGAATGATCCAGGCCTTTTCGTGTTCCTCGCTGGTAAAGGAAGCGGCGCTCAGCGCGTACTTTAGGAATACCTCTTGAAAGATGTCCTCCGTATCGGAAGCGCTTTTCAAGTGCAACATGCAGATCCTACGGACCGTATCGGCGTAGGTATCGATTGCCCTGTTCACTTCCTGCTCGCTTCTCATGGCCGCTCCTCAACACGCTTATTTTCCCCGCCCGTGCCTGCCGTTTCCATGCCCGGCGCCCGTCCCGAGGTTGTCGCAGACGCCGTCGTTGTCCGCATCCACATAGCTTCCGTTGCCCGCGCCTTTCTGCCGGCCGCAGCCGCCCGCCTCGTAGTTGTCGCAGACGCCGTCGTTGTCCGCATACACATAGGCGCTCGTTGTGGCGCAGCTTCCCGCCTTAGCGGCATTTCTCATGACTTGCGTGGCCGCAAAGGCGCTTGCGGTGCCCAAGGTTAGGGTAAGGACGCCGGCGATGGCGAATACAAGGATTCTCTTCTTCATCGTACTTTACCTCCCATGTGTTTTGAACCTCTCTTGCCGGGTTCACCGATAACACGATTGGGCTTGGCGAATCCTTGCACGCATCGAAAATATTTTTAAAAAGCCGGCAGCGCTTTCGCCTGCCGGCTTGTACATGACCATTTCTCTAGGAAAACTCCAACACGGTGGCGCTGGTGGGCCTTCCCGAGGCGTTCAAGGGGCCTTCCACATATAGGCGCAGGCTGTTGGGGCTAAAGAGCATGCGGCTGACCGTATCGCCGATATTCTTATAGATCACCTTTTTGTTGATGATGTGGGTTCCGCTCCAGCGGCCGACCGTTACATCGACGGTTCCATCCAGGTTTTGCACGGCAACGGCCACGTACAGGCCGTCCGGCGAGATGGCGTAGGCCTGCACGGAGCTCTCGATGGCGGCGCTTTGGCTGCCGTCCACGGAGATATAGCGCAGGGTGTTGCGGTTGAGCACCAGGGCGCTTTGGCCGCTCAGCGCGTTCGCCTGGGTCACCCGCCCCGTGAACAGGCTCTGGACCTGACCCGTGGTCGTGTTGACGATTTCCAGCGCAACGGTGACGTCTTCCCCGGTCTCGCGCTGGATCAGCACGCTTTCATCGCTGTAATAATCCAGCAGCGCGAGGACCTCCTCATCCTCTTCTCGCAGCTTGCGCGTGCTTCCCTGCTGCACATTGATCAGCGTCAAGCCATATTCCCCGTTGACCACGGAGGCCAGGGCGAGGGTTTGGCCGTCCTCGGACCAGACGGGCGTGGAATAGGTGCGGAAGCTGTCGCAGCTGAGCACCTGGCGCTGTTTCTCCAGGGAGTACAGAAGGGTGTACTTTCCAACCTCCTCGTTTTGCATCTGATAGGACACGGTCTTCTTGTCCGGTGAAAGGCTCACGCAATCGGGCATCTGGCCCTCGATGCGCAAAACGGGGTTGTAAAAACCGTATTGGCAGCTCATGGAGCCAAGTTCGCTCTCCAACTGGCCGTCTTCATCGGCCACGGCCGCTAGCACGAGCAGGTTGTCGTTGTCCAGCCAGTCCACCACCATCATGCCGGAGGCGTCCTCCAAGCCGCTTTGGTTCAGCTTGTCCAAGGGAAAGCTGTATTGCTTTTTGATCTCAAAGCTGCCCGCGCCCGAGGAGGCCGTTTCCGCCGGCTCGGCGCTGGGCTCGCGCAGCATCATGGTCTTGTTCTTGGGGCCCACCACGGTGCAGCCGCTCAGCGCCAAACACAGCGCCATCAGCGCCGCCAGCGCCGCCAGGGCTCCCCTTTTTCGTTTCAATGGCCTCTCTCCTTTCCCGCAGGTTGCCAATCTCATAAGCCCCGATAGACGGGCAGGGTCACGGACACCACCGTGAGCCCGCGCCGCTTGGACGACATCTCGATCTGCCCCCCATGCTGTTCGATGATTTGCTTGCAGATGCCAAGCCCAAGGCCGGAACTTCCCTCCTCGCGCTTGATGGAGTCCGCCCGGCGATAGAAGGGGATGAACAGCTTGGGAATCTCCTTTTCATCGATGCCCTCCCCTGGGTTCATCACGGAAATGTAGACCTTTTCCCTGCTGGCATTGAGCACCACATCGATGGCGGAATTGGGATAGCCATATTTGATGGCGTTGTCGATCAGGTTGATGAACACCTCTCGCAGCTGGTCGCCATTGGCAAAGACGTTGGCCCTTTGGCGCACCTTGAGGTTGACCACATCGCCATACTTGTCCGCCTTGAACTGCATGCTCTCGCACACCTGGACCAGGATGCTTTCCAGGTCCACCTTATCCTTGGGCAGATCCACCACGCCGCTCATCTTCGAGGTCTCCAGGAGTCGCACGACCATTTGGAACATGCGGTCGGACTCACTTTGGATGTAGGCGATGCCCTTATCGAAAAATTCCTTGTCTGTAAAGCCGTTTTCCTCCAGGATTTCCGCATACCCGCGGATGGAGGTCAGCGGGGTTTTCAGCTCGTGGGTGACGGAGTCGTAAAACTCCTTGGTGTATTCGGAAATGCGTTTCAGCTCGTATTTATCCATGTTGATGGTCTTCATCTGCTGATCGATTTTGAAGATCATGGCGGCAAAGTTCCTGGATAGCTGGCCGATTTCGTCGCGCCTTGGGCTTCTGGCCATGCGCACCACGAGCTTGACATCCAGCCGCGACTGCTCCACGGCCTTTTCCACCTCGCTGGAGATGGCCGCCAGCTGGGAAATAGGCCTGGAAATGCGCGTGGAAAACAACACGCCCAAGCCCATGGCCACGGCGAAGGTGACCAGCATCACCAGCGACACCGAGCGGATGGTGTTGTTGCCCTGCAAATAGAGCATGGTATAATCCGCCACCGTGCGCACAAGGCCGATGTTGTTGCCCTCGATGGTGATGGGGTAGCTGAAATAGGCGTAGGTCTGTCCGCCGTCGGAGTTGAGGGTGAAGGCAGAAATGCCGCCCTTGGCGTAGCGAAGGTCGTCAAAGTCGGATTGGGCAAACAGCACCGGGTTCGTCGCCTCGATCAGGCGGCCGTCCATGGCGTAGGCGGCGGTGGGATTGCCCGTCGCCCCGGCGATCTCCTCGCACAGGGCGGCGGCGATTTTTTCGAAGCCTTCCTCGTTGTTGTCCAGGTTGTTCATCACAAGGATCTGCTTGACATAGAGAAGGCCGTTGTTTTTAAGAACGACAAGATCGTCGTTGATGTATTCCTCGTTGCCCGCCTGAACGTTTCGAACAATGAACACGTTCATGGCCACGAACATCACGACGAAAATTGCGGACAACCACAGCAACATCTGCTTGCGGATGGTCCACTTCATCTTCTTCCATTGGAACCCCTTAAAGTGCAGGGTTCGTCCGCCGATTCGTATCTTCATGCTTCCACGTCAAAGATATAGCCGATCTTAAAGATGGTGCGGATTCTCTCGTCCAGGCCCAGCTTTTTGCGCAGGCGCAGCACATGGATGTCCACGGTGCGGGTATTGCCAAAGTAGTCATACCCCCAAACCGCGTGCAGTATGTTTTCCCGCGAAAGGGCCTTGTTGCGGTTTTCGTAGAAGTACATCAGCAGCTGGTATTCCAAGGGGGTCAGGTCCACGGTTTTGCCGCCGCGCATCACCGTCATGGTGGCCGGCACGACCGTAAGTCCCGCGAACTGCAGCCTTACGTCGGCCCGCGCGCGGGGCGCCGCATCCGCGCTCTCCAGGCGGCGGAAGGTGGCCTTGATGCGCGCGACGACCTCGCGAACGTCGAAGGGCTTGGTGATATAATCGTCCGCGCCGGCCTCCAAGCCAAGGACCTTATCCTCCACCATGTTTCTGGCGGTGACCATGATGATGGGGATGCGCAGTGTCTGGGTCACCTGCTGGCAAACATCCAACCCGCTGATGTCGGGCAGCTGCCAATCCAGCAGGATGAGGTCCGGCTGCATGCTCCTGGCCATTTTCAGGGCCTTCGAGCCGTTTTCCGCGATTTCGGCCTGAAACCCTTCCTTAATTAAGCGATATTTCAACAGCTCGGCGATGGGGCGGTCGTCCTCCACCACCAATATGCGTTCAGCGGCCATGGCTGTCAACTCCTTCTACACTCTCTATCTTTTTATTATACCATCTGCTCCATGCCGTTGCAAACGGAAACAAACCGCATCTTCTGGACGCAAAAAAAAGCAGGCCCTGGGGGTGGTTCCTCGGGCCTGTCCTACAGGCGCTGCCTAAAACATTTCCGCAAGTTCTGGCAGGTATTCCACGGTCTTGTTGGCATATTCGATATCGCCGTTGTACTTGTTGTATACCCTATGCCATTTTTTCAAATCCAGGTGGGTAAAGTCATCATACCCATATCCAAATTGCGCCGCTTCGTAGCTCAACACGCAGGCGGTTGCGAAGATGGCCTCGTACTCGTCCTCCATAAACAGGCGCAAGATGGCCTGGTTGGTACTCGGAAGCCTGCTGGAGAGGTTGAAGTAGGCGTAGGCTTTCTTGGCGGTATCCGCGGTGACGGCGCCAAGGCCGGTGGATCCCTTGCCGTTGCGCAGGGGCGCGAAGGCCACCACCAGGAAGTCCGGCGCGGAGCGCGTGAACTGCTCCTTCAGCAAGACCGCCGCGATGTTTTCCGGCGGCACGCCGAAGTATTCGCCCACCTCTTCGATGGTGTCGCGGTTGCGGTTGATGGCATCCATGGCGCGGTCAAAGCGAACCTGGGCCAAATCCTTGCCGATGCCGCAGGCCACGAAGCTGTATTGGTCCAGCAACGTCCTAAAAAGCTCCGAATAAAGGTTGTTGTCCCGCATGCGCTGGCTGGGTATGATCAGACACTGTAGCAGAAGAAGCAAAGCGCACACCAGCGCAAACGGTCCCCGCACGCGAACCGGGCGCGCCTTGGCGACGGTATTTGCAACGCACATGCTCACAGCCATTCCCTCCCAATATTGCATCACAGCTTAGACGCTTGATGCATGGAAAAGGTAACATTTCCATTTGGCTTTTTATTGTCTTATGTGTTTCAATCTTGTATATGCTCTGTTAGGAATTCATTACATCCCCCTTTGCTGTGGTATACTGTTTGGGCTGAAGACCAGTCTCGACAAAAGGAGAGATGTCCAATGATCTTGCCGCTGGAACTTTGCCTGCTCTTTGGCCTTTGCCTTGCCGGGCAGGCGGTATCCGTCCTGTTGCCGTTTCCCATGCCGTCCTCCGTGCTGGCCATGGCTTTTTTGCTGCTGTTGCTTCAGACCAAGCTGGTGCGCGTGGAGGCGGTGGCGCGGTCTTCCTCCTTTCTGCTCAAATACCTGTCGCTATTCCTGGTGCCGGCCGGCGTCTCGCTGATGGAAAGCGCCGGCTTGCTCAGCCAGGCGCTTTGGCAGCTGCTGCTCATCTGCGCCGTAACGACGCCCTTGACCATCCTGGTGACCTACTATGCCACGCGCGGGCTGAACGCGCTGCTGAACAAGGGAGGCGAAAAGCATGCCGCTTGATTGGCTCTACGGATCCCTGTTCGGCGTTACCCTGACCCTGCTCTGCTATGGGCTAGCCCTCCTGCTGAACAAAAAGCTGTCCTCTCCCCTGGCCAATCCCCTGTTGGTCGCCTCCGTGCTTTGCGTCGGCGTTCTGTTGGCGCTGCGCATCCCCTATGCCGCCTATGAGGCGGGGGGCTCCGTCGTGTCCCTCTTCCTTGGTCCTGCAACCTGCGCCCTTGCGGTGAATATCCATCGCCAGTGGCACTGGCTCCGCAGGGCGTGGCTCCCCGTGCTGGGGGGCTGCGCGGCGGGCTCGCTGTTTTCCGTGGCCAGCGTGTATCTGTTTTGCCGCCTGCTCCAGTTGGAGGATAGCCTCACCTTTTCCCTGCTGCCCAAGGCGGTTACCACGCCCATCGCCATGGAGCTGGCTTCCCTGACAGGAGGGGTTCCGGCCATCGCGGTGGCGGCGGTGCTGATCAGCGGCCTGCTCGGCTCCATCTTGGCCCAGCCCCTGCAAAAAGCCCTGCGTTTGGAGGATCCTGTCGCACTGGGCGTCGCCCTTGGCACGGCCAGTCACGCCATCGGCACGACAAAGGCCCTGGAGCTTGGCGAGGTGCAGGGCGCCTTTAGCGGCATGGCCATCGGCATCTCCGGCCTGTTCACAAGCCTTTGGCTCGCCCTATTCTTTTAAACAAACAGACCAAGGTCTTTTCCATCCGTTTTTGGACAAGCAAAAGCTGGGAGCGCGCGGCGCCCCCAGCTTTTTGCCGTTGAGTTGCGGGTTACAGCTTCCAGATCTCCTGGGCATACTGGCGAATGGTCCGATCGGAGGAGAACTTGCCGGCATTGGCAACGTTCATCAGGCACTTCTTGGCAAAGGCCTTTTCCTGACGGGTATCCGCAATGGCCTCCAGCTTCTTGTCCACATAGGCCTGGAAATCATAGAGCACGTAGTAATGGTCGGGCGCATGCCAGGACGCGCCCTTGAGCAGGGCGTCGTGCAGCTCCTGGAACCATCCGGTTCCGCCGTCGGAGAAGCTGCCGTCCACCAAGGAATCCACCACGGACGCCAGGCGCTCGCTGGCTTCGTAGAGCTTGATGGGATCGTAGTCTTCCTTGATCTGGTTAAAGGTATCGATGGTATCGCCAAAGAGATAGTTGTTCTCCGCGCCGGCGGCCTCCTCGATCTCGATGTTGGCTCCGTCGTGGGTGCCGAGCGTCACGGCGCCGTTGAGCATCATCTTCATGTTGCCGGTGCCGGAAGCCTCGGTGCCGACGGCGGAAATCTGCTCGGAGATATCCGCGGCGGGGATCAGCTTCTCCGCATAGGAGCAGTTGTAGTTATGCACGAAGATGACCTTGAGCAGGCCGTCCATCGCAGGGTCTTCGTTGATGATCTTGGCCAGCTCGTTGCAGTACTTGATGATGCCCTTGGCCCGCTCATAGCCGGGAGCGGCCTTGGCTCCGAACAGGAAGACGGTGGGCGTGAAGTTCTGGATCTCTCCGGACTTGATGCGCCGATAGATGTCCAGGATGGAGAAGGCGTTGAGCAGCTGGCGCTTATACTCATGCAGGCGCTTGATTTGCACATCAAACACGAAGGAAGGATCCAGCTGCACGCCTTCCTGCTTGAGGATGAAGTCGCAGAGCTGGCGCTTCTTTTCCTTCTTGATGGCGATAAACCTGCTCAGCACCTGATCCGTCAGGCAGGATTCCAGCTCCTTGAGCCGATCCAGGTCCGTGATCCAGCTATCGCCAAGCTGCTGGGTGATGAGCTCGGATAGCTCGGGATTGCACAGGGCCAGCCAGCGGCGCTGGGTGATGCCGTTGGTCTTGTTCTGGAACTTTTCCGGATACAGGGCGTACCAATCCTTAAAGGTATCTTCCTTCAGGATTTGGGTATGGATCTGGGCAACGCCGTTGACGTAGGAGCCTGCGTAGATGGCGAGGTTGGCCATCTTCACGCTTCCATCGTCGATGATGCTCATCTCGTCCAGCTTGGTGCGCTTTTTCTTGGGAACGGGCTCCAGCTTGGCCGCTTCCTTGGCCTCGCAGTCCTCGCAGGCGTCCTCCAGGCAATCCTCGCAGGCGCAGTCCTCGCAATCCTCCTCTTCACAGGTATCGCAGGGCTTCTCCTGGCAGGTCGCGCACTCGCAATCCTCGCAAGGATCGGCAGGGGCCTCCTCCTCATCCTCCTGTCCGGGGAGAGGCTCGTCGTAGCCGCCGATGGCGGTGAGCTCGTCGCGCAGCCGTTGATCGATCTTTACGACGATGTCGTAGATCTCGGGCAGCAGGCTCTTGAACAGATCCACGTTCCAGCGCTCCAGCGCCTCGCCCATGATGGTGTGGTTGGTGAAGGAGAAGGTGTCCTTGGCGATGGCGAAGGCCTCGTCGAAGTCCATGCCCTCGGCCAGGAGCACGCGGATGAGCTCGGGGATGGCCACGATGGGATGGGTGTCGTTGAGCTGCACGGCGTTTTGCTTGGCAAAGCCCTGCACGCTGCCGCCGTTGGCCAACTTATACCTGCGGACCATATCCTGCACGGAGGCGGAGCAGAAGAAGTACTGCTGGCGCAGGCGCAGGCGCTTGCCCTCCTCGCCGTTGTCGTTGGGATAGAGCACGGCGGAAATGGTCTCCGCCAGGGTGCGTTCGCGCACGGCGCCGGGATAGTCCAGGCGGTTGAAGGCGTCAAAGTCGAAGTCTTCTAGGGCTTCCGCCTGCCACAGGCGCAATGTGTTGATGATGCCGCCCTTGGCGCCGATGATGGGCATGTCGTACGGCACGGCCCAGACCTTGGCGTCGGCGAAGGCGACCAGCTGCTTTTCGTCCTCGCGGCGCAGGCTCCAAGGATCGCCGTACTTCTGCCAGTCGTCCGGCAGCTCCCTTTGGAAACCGTCCTCGAAGACCTGCTTGAACAGGCCGTACTTATAGCGGATGCCATAGCCGTCCAGGGGCAGGCGCAGGGTGGCCGCGGAATCCAGGAAGCAGGCGGCGAGCCTGCCCAGGCCTCCGTTGCCCAGGGCGTCGTCCTCGATGTCCTCGAACACGGCGATGTCGATGCCCTTTTCCTCCAACAGGCCCTTCATCTCCTCCAGGAGATCCAGGGCGTAAAGGTTGTTGTAGACCATGCGGCCCATCAGATATTCGGCCGAGAAATACCAGGCCCTGCGGCCCTTGGCCTTGTCGGCCTCGTTCTGCTTCCAGCGGGCGTCCAGCTGGCTGAGAACGGCCTTGCCGACCACATTGTGCAGCTGTTGGGCGCTCAGCGCCTCCAGGGGCTTGTTGTAGTCCACCTTGGACAGCAGCTCCATTTCCTCCAGCAGGGGGCTGGTCTTGCCTGCGGCCATGGCCGCGGGCAGCCTGGAATACAGCTTGCAAAGCCGCTTGAGCCTCTTGGCCAGGGAATAGACGTTGGCGCCCTTCTTCATGCGCCACTGCCAGTTTCCACCAAGGGTAGAGGGGATATTCATGCGCGCCTCGGAACCCAGGCCGAGCACGTCTTGCATGGGGGCGATGAACAGGTCGGCGACGGACGCATAGCCCGTGCGGATCAGGCCCCAGTTGTAGCCTTCCTCCGCGCTCAGGCGGCAATAGTCGATGGCGAATTGCTTTTCGCCGGGCGCCGCCGCGTTGAACCAGCCCATGGTGGTATCGTTGTCGTGGGTGCCGGTGTAGACCACGTAGTTGTTGGTGTGCATGTGGGGCAGGTAGACGCTCTCGCCGCGGTCGTCAAAGGCGAATTGCAGCACCTTCATGCCCGGATACCCGCTCTCCTTGAGCAGCTTGGCCACGCCCGGGGTGATCAGTCCCAGGTCCTCGGCGATGATGGGCAGCTCGCCCAGCTCGCGCTTGAGCACGTTGAACAGATCCATGCCGGGGCCTTTGAGCCAATCGCCGATGACGGCGTCCTTGGCTCCGTAGGGGATGGAATAGTACTCGTCGAAGCCGCGGAAGTGGTCGATGCGGGTGACGTCAAAGAGCTTGGCTGCGGCGGCCACGCGGCGCACCCACCAGGCGTAATCGGTCTTTTTCAGGTATTCCCAGTCGTACAGCGGGTTACCCCACCGTTGGCCGGTGGCGGAAAAATAATCCGGCGGGCAGCCGGCCACGCGCACGGGCAGACGCTCCTCATCCAGCCAGAAGACCTCCGGATTGGCCCAGGTGTCGGCCGAATCCATGGCCACATAGATGGGCATGTCGCCAAAGAGCTGGATGCCCAACGAATTGACATAGCCGCGGAACTTTTCCCACTGCCGGAAAAAGAGGAATTGCATGAACTCGTAGAAGAGCACGTCGTCCAGCAGCTTCTCCTTGTAGGCCTTGACGGCCTCCGGCTTGCGCAGGCGGATGGCCTCGTCCGGCCATTGGGTCCAGGCAACCATGCCGAAGCTCTTCTTCACGGCCATGTACAGAGCGTAATTCTCAATCCAGTGTTCGTTTTCCGACACGAACTTCTTAAAGGCCGTTTGATCCAGCTTCTTGTGGTTTTCATAGGCGATGCGCAGGACGTTGAAGCGGTTTTCGTAGATCTTTCCGTAATCCACCCTTTCCGGATCGCTGCCCCAATCCAGGGAACGGTAATCGCTCTTTTTCAGCAGGCCTTCCTCGGCAAGCATGTCCAGATCAATCAGATAGGGATTGCCCGCGTAGGTGGAAAAGGACTGATACGGCGAGTCGCCGTAGCTGATGGGACCCACGGGCAGGATCTGCCAATAGCTTTGGCCCGCCGCCTTAAGGAAGTCCGCAAATTTGTACGCTTCCTTGCCTATGGTGCCGATGCCATAATCGGAAGGAAGCGACGTGATGGCCATCAAAATGCCGGCCGCACGTTCCATCTCGCATCATCTCCGTTCTTCTTGGTTGGTTCATGTGTTGTTCCATACCTTGGAAACCATGTTCCTATTTTACATGAGCGCAATAGAAATTACAAGCCCGTTGTCCCACGCAGCGACCAAAAGCCCGCCCGGCTCTGGCGCCGGGCAGGCTTTAAACGAACGGGTTTAGGATCTGTCCTCAATCCTGTAGCTTCCGGGTCCTAGCGTAAGCTCGCCGGAGGACTCCGCGGGTCGGCCGTTCACCAACAGGCGCGCGTCCTTGCGCTCTGGCACAAAGGTCGCGCTGGCCCCGAAGGGAACCTCCACCCGATAGCACAGCGTTCCGTCCGGCTCGCGCTCCCAGCCGCATGCGTACCGGCCGGAAACCGATTCGTAGGAGGCATGGGCATACGCAAAGCGGGGATCGCTCTTGGGCTCCAAGCGGGCGCTGGCAAAGCCAGGCTCCTGCGGATTGAGCCCGCACATGCTTCGATACATCCATTCCACAACCGAACCATAGGCATAGTGGTTCATGCTGTTCATGCCCGTATCGCTGACCAATCCGTTTGGCAACACGGAGTTCCAGCGTTCCCAGATGGTCGTGGCCCCCATGTTGACCTCATACAGCCAGCTTGGATAGTCCTCGTTTAGCAACAAGGTGTAGGCAACGCTTCCAAGGCCCGCCTGGGTCAGGGTGCTCATGAGGTAATAGGTGCCGACAAAGCCGGTGTCCAGGTGCATGCGCCTGGCCTCGATCTTGGCCAACAAGTCCTTCTTCAGGCGCTCCTTGGCGTCCTGCGGGGCGATGTCCATGGCCAAAGCCAGCAGCATGGCCGTTTGGGTTGGCTCGGCAATGCGGCCGGTGGGCGTAAAGTACTCCCTTTGCATGGCCAGCTTGATCTCTTCGGAGAGCGCGTCGTACTTCTTCCGGCTTTCCTCGTCCCCCAGCGCCTCTGCGGCCCGGGCCGTTAGATAGGTGCAATGGCGGTAGTAGGCGGAAGCGACGAAGTAGCGGTCGGTGCCGCCGAAGCTGGTGGCCTTATCGGGATTGTCCAGGGCCAGCCAATCCGCGTAATGGAAGCCGCGCAGCCAAAGCCTCGGGCCGCCAAAGTTGGTCTCATCCTGGCCTTGCACCCAATCCACCCATGCGGCCATTTGGGGGAATTGCTTCTTGAGGCGGATCTTATCCCCGAAGAAGCGATATAGGGTCCATGGAATGAGCACCGCCGCATCAGCCCAGGCGCAGGAGCCGTATTCGTGCGCAGGCCGGCCCTGTAGGCGGGCGATTTGGTCCAGCACATCCGGCACGACGTGGGGAACCGCGCCGCCCAATTGCTTTTGCTCCAACGCCATATCGTATAGATACTTGTCGTAGAAGGCGGCCGTATCCATGTTGAAGCTGGCCGTCGGCGCAAAGACCTGGGCGTCTCCCGTCCACCCCATGCGCTCATCCCTTTGGGGGCAGTCCGTCGGGGTATCCAGGAAGTTCCCCCTTTGGCTCCACAGGGCGTTTTGGTACAGGCGGTTCACCTTTTCGTTGGAGGTGCTCAGCCAGCCGGTGGGTTCCAAATCGCTATGTACCACACAGGCGGTAAAATCCTGCAAATCGATGCGGTTCAAGCCCTTGACGCGCACATAGCGAAATCCGTAGAAGGTAAAGTGCGGCCTGGCTAAGGCGGGCTTTCCATTGGAGATATACGAATAATGTTGCTTAGCCGTGCGCAGGTTTTCGTTATAGAAGCAACCGTTTTGCAGCAGCTCGCCATAGTCCAGCTCCACCTTGGCCCCCGCCGGCAGGGAAAGCTGCATCTCCACCCAGCCGCTCATGACCTGGCCAAAGTCCAGCACATCCTCCCCGGCAGGCGTTCTGAGCAGGCGCACGGCCTTGCGCCGCTCCTGCACGAGCAGGCGCGGGCTCAACCGGTCCTGCAACCTGCCCTTTGGGGCGGGCGCGGGCACGGCGTGCACGAAGGCTGCCTCGTCCAGCCTCTCCTTGCGCGCGTCATAACTCTCGCCATCATAGATGCTGCTCTCCAGCACTGGGCCGCCCTGACACAAGAAGCTTTCATCGCTGCCCAAGACGAACTCTCCGCCTCCTGCCAGCTGAACCCGCAGCTCCAGCAGCAGCTTCATTTGATCGCCGTACAGCTCGCGCATATCCCGCACAAAGCCAAAGCGTCCCTTGTACCAACCGTTGCCCAGCCAAACCTCCAAGCGGTTCCTTCCGGGCTGCAACAGGCGGCCGATGTCATAGGTCTGCGCCTGCAGCCAAAGCTCGTAATCGTTGTAGAAGGGGGCGAGCGCCTCCTCCC